>JAKSKC010000018.1 GCA_024401945.1 Bacteroidales bacterium | reverse complement strand
CATTGTCACCGACGACGGGAAACCAGTGGGAAAGGACCTGGACGGATGGTGGAAGTACTGCAGCTACGACAGCAACGGCACGAAGCGGATAAGCTCCGCCAGGGTCGGCGGGGAGTGTACGGTCCCGACGGACATCCCCTATGCGGAACTGTCCCGGAAGGCCGAGACGATGCTTTCCTCACGCAGATACGGCATAATGCGCCCGTCGGAATCCGATACCGGGAACCAGCTCCACAGGACCATAGTCATTCCCGTACAGTTCAGCGACGTGGAATTCACATACACGGAAGCGGACATCAACCGTTTCCTGAACATCAACCCGCAGAGCGTGAGACTCTATTTCCTGGAACAGTTCCTCCGGGACACCGATTTCACCTTCACCCTGACCAGTACCGTGACCCTGTCAAGGGAGGCGGCATACTACGGTGAGAACGATGAGACGGGTCAGGACTCGGGAGCCGCCGAGATGATATGCGAGGCCTGTATGCTGGCGGACGAGAAGGTTGATTTCTCCTTATACGACCATATATTCATTATGTATGCCGGCAAGGATGAAGCCGACGGGGCCGGCGACCACTGCGTATGGTCACACACGGCAAGGCTCAGCGACAAGGGTATGGTTCTCCGCCTTGACGGCAGGGACATAGACCTTTACAGCTGCACCTCGGAACTGAACCTGAAAGGCGACGGGGAGTTCAGGATGGCCGGTATAGGCAGATTCTGTCACGAATTCGGACACAACCTGGGTCTGTACGACATGTACGACACGACCTTCGGCTACGGCAGCCGCTACTACTATTCCGCCGGGATGTGGGCGTTCACCTCACTTATGGACAGGGGCTGCTCCAACAACGACGGTGAGACTCCGCCGAACCTCAACGCCGTGGAGAGGGAAATCCTCGGGATAGGAAAGGCCCAGAAATTCGCAAAAGGATATCAGTATCTCTCCCCCGTGCAGCGCGCAGGCCTTTTCTTCAGGCTGGATTCGGACAAGGAGGACGAATATTTCCTCGTGGAATGCCGCGAGGCTTCAGGCTGGGATGCCTTCATAGCCGGCGAGGGGGTGCTTATCTACCATATTGACAGGTCTGAGGCCGACGCCGGCTGGTCCGACTACCACAGGAAGAACCTGACGGCAGCCCGGCGATGGGCCCTGAACGAGGTGAACGGCTGTCCGCACCATCAGTGCGCGGCGGTTGTGGCGGCTGACGGAAGGCCACCGAAAAAACCCGTCACGCAGGTTATCTCTCCGGAGGAGATACCCGGGATTTTCTACGGGACGGAGTGGAATTCCTTCAGCCCCTACAGTCCCGGAGCATACAGGAGCTGGAGCGGCTGGACAGGAGAAATCCAGCTCAGCGATATCAGGATAGCGGATAACCGGGCGGCGAACATACTGGTCAGCGGGAACAGGACGGAGATAAGTTCCATCCAGACCTTCCAGGACGAGATCCGCGTGAAATGGGTATCGGAAGGAAGCACGAGATGCTCCGTTTTCCTGGACGGCAAACAGGTCGGGAAGGAAATCATCCCCTGCGAGAGCGGGGAGTTCGCGTTTGTATTCGACGGACTGGAACCGGATAAAGGATATGGGATATCCATAGTGGCGGAGGACGGATACACCGTTATGGAGGAGGTTGAGACCAAGGCATACTCCCCCAACAACCTGCCTTTCATCTATATGAACGACCTCAAGACGGACAGCGCAGGATATGCGGTGAAGGGCTGCAGCATCCCGCTGAAGGTCTACAACGCCCCTGGGCTGCCTGTAAGATGGACGGTAAACGGATTTCCGGTGTCGCTCAATATGGATTACACCTATACGATACGCGAGAGCTGCACCATAAGGGCGTACGTCAGCCTCGCGGAAGGAGGGGAATATATTCTGGAAAAGGAGATTCAGGCAAGATGAAGAAAGCCTTGCTCATAATGCTTGTCGCAGCGGCGGCGGTCTTTCAGGGATGTCATCCGGACTATGACCCGGAATTCCTGAAAAGCAATGACCTGCACCTCAAGGTGGCGGGACAGATGGTACTGACCTACAATCCGAACGGTTACCAGCTCGGCTTCAACCGGCAGAAAAGGGAATTCGTCGTGGCGAGTGACGATATGTCGCGCCGCTACACGGTCACCCTGTCCGCAATCCCGACATCCGAGGGGCAGAACGTGGACGCGACCGTGAGCTGGACCACCGTCAAGGGACTGAGCAAGACAGAAAAGAACATCACCCTCACGGCATTGAAGCTGGAGGGTGACAGAATATGGCTCTGGAGCCGCGACAAATCAATCGAGGTCTCCGTCAGAATGCTGTACTAATATGACTGCGCGATAGCGATGAAGTCGTCTGCCTTGAGGGCTGCGCCTCCGATGAGACCGCCGTCGATGTCCTTCTGAGCGAAGAGCTCACGGGCATTTGAAGGCTTGCAGCTTCCGCCGTAGAGGATGGTGGTGTCTTCAGCCACCTGGGCTCCGAACTTGTCTGCGAGGACCTTGCGGATGTGCGCGTGGATCTCCTCAGCCTGCTCTGCGGTAGCGGTCTTTCCCGTTCCGATGGCCCATACAGGCTCGTAAGCCACGATGATTTTTGCCATATCTTCAGCGGTGAAGTTGTAAAGGACGTTCTTGATCTGGGCCTCACAAACGTTGAAGTGCTCCCCTGCCTCCCTCTGATCGAGGTTCTCGCCTACGCAGAGAATGACTCCGAGACCTTCCTCGAGGGCGAGCTTTGTCTTCTCGACAAGCTTCTCATCGGTCTCACCGTAATACTGGCGGCGCTCTGAGTGTCCGAGGATAGTCCACTGGCATCCTGCAGCCTTGAGCATTGATACTGAAACCTCTCCGGTGTATGCTCCCTTGGTGTGGTCAGCGCAGTTCTGAGCCGAAACCTCGACCTTGGAACCCTTCGCGATCTCACTTACAGCGCACAGATGGGTGAAAGGCGGAGCACTGATAAGACCGACGTTTGCAGGAACTTCACCTGCCTTTGCAACGACAGCCTTTGCCAGTTCCATACCTTCTCCGACAACCGTGTTCATCTTCCAGTTGCCAGCTACGATTTTCTTTCTCATAATTGATATATTATTTTGGTTAATTACAGAATTGCAGCGCAAATTTACTAAATTTGTAAGCTTTTAAGATAAGGAATATGAAAAATTTTGTTGAAGAGCTGAAATGGAGAGGCATGATCCACGACATCATGCCGGGAACGGAGGAAATGTTGGGCAAAGGTCCCGCCTCAGCCTACGTCGGGATAGACCCGACTGGTGATTCCCTCCACATTGGACACCTTGTCAGCATAATGATACTGAAGCACTTCCAGGCCTGCGGCAACAAGCCGTTCGCACTGGTCGGAGGCGCTACCGGAATGATAGGCGACCCTTCGATGAAGAGCCAGGAACGCAATCTGCTCGACAACGAGACCCTCGCCCACAACGTGAAATGCATCAAGGAGCAGCTCTCCAGGTTCCTGGACTTCAACTCGGACGCCCCGAACAAGGCTGAACTGGTCAACAACTATGACTGGATGAAGGACTACAGCTTCATCGATTTCACCAGGGACATCGGCAAGATGATAACCGTCAACTATATGATGGCCAAGGACTCCGTCAAGAAGCGTCTCAGCACTGAGAGCCGCGAGGGAATGTCCTTCACCGAGTTCACCTACCAGCTCCTCCAGGGATACGATTTCGTATATCTCTACGAGCACTACGGAGTGAATCTCCAGCTCGGAGGCGCGGACCAGTGGGGAAGCATCACCACCGGAACGGAGATGATACGCAGACGCTGCGGCGGAGAGGCATACGCACTCACCTGCCCTCTCATCACCAAGGCTGACGGAGGCAAGTTCGGCAAGACCGAGAAGGGCAACATCTGGCTTGACCCGCAGAGGACATCACCGTACCAGTTCTATCAGTTCTGGCTCAACGTGAGCGATGCCGACGCCGAGAAGTACATCAAGATATTCACGATGCTCGAAAGGGAGGTCATCGAAAATGCAATCGAATCCCACAAGGCCGACCCGGGACTCCGCACACTGCAGAAGCTCCTGGCCAGGGAGGTTACGATAATGGTGCACGGGGAGGCTGAGTACGAGAAGGCAGTCATCGCTTCCGGCATGCTGTTCGGCAAATCCACCTCCGAGGACCTCAGGAAGCTCGACGAGAAGACCTTCCTCGACGTATTCGACGGGGTTCCGACCTTCGAGATCGACAGGAGCGCCCTCCCGATGGGACTGCTCGACGCCCTTGCCGTGAACACATCGATATTCCCATCCAAGGGCGAAGCCCGCAAGATGATACAGGGCAACGGCTTCAGCCTCAACAAGGACAAGGTCAGCGACATCGGCTACGAGCTCGGTGAGAAGGATATCATCGACGGCAAATACATCCTGGCCCAGAAGGGAAAGAAGGACTACTACATCATAAAGGTCAAGTAACATGGACAGACCGGCCAGCACAAGACAGCTCAAGGTGGCCCGCGAGCTGCAGAGGGACCTTGCCGAGATCATCCGGAGCAAGGGGATGGCTGTATTCGGAGGCGCGATGGTCACTGTAAGTGAGGTGCGCGTCAGCCCGGATCTCAGTTCAGCCAAGGTTTTCGTGAGCATTTTCCCCTCGCAGAAAGCCTCCGAAGTGATGAACATCCTCAATGAAAACATCCGCATCTATCGCGGGGAACTCGGCCGCAAGGTGGCCAGCCAGCTGAGGATCGTCCCGGACATCTATTTTCTCCTGGACACCACGCTTGACTACGCGCAGCACATCGAAGAACTGCTCAAGAAATAGCCTATGTCTGTTCCCGCTCTCATAATCGTCGCGGTGTCAGTCGTTATTGCCGTATCCGCCATAGTATGTCTGGCAGTGCGTCTGGCGAGGGTAACGTCGGAGAAGAGCGCGCTCCAGAGCAGGCTTGAGGTGCAGCAGGAGGCCTACAAGGCCATAAACGACGAAAGGGAGAAGGTATTCGAAGGACAGCGCAAGCAGATGGAGGAGAGCTTCCGCCTGCTGAGCGAGCAGAACAGCGCCGGACTCCGCAGGCAGAGCGCCGAATCGATCACGGAGCTGCTCAAACCGGTGCAGGAGCGCTTCGAGCAGTTCGACAGGACCATCCGCGAGACCCAGGTCAAGGACGGGGAGAGGGCATCCTCCATCCAGACTCTCATCAAGGAGATGATGGAACGCTCACAGGCTGTCGGGAACGAGGCGAAGAACCTTGCCGACGCCCTCACCGGGCATTCCAAGATCCAGGGGGACTTCGGGGAGATGCTGCTCGTGGACCTGCTCAGGAACTCGGGGCTTGAGGAAGGCGTGCATTTCCATACGCAGAGCGTGCTCCGCGACAATCAGGGGCACGAGATAAGGAACGAGAACGGCGGGACAATGATTCCCGACGTCATAGTGAACTATCCGGACGGCAGCCAGGTGATAATTGACTCCAAGGTCAGTCTGACCGCATTCGTCAACTACTGCAACGCCGAGTCAGTGGAAGACCGCCTCCGCTATGCCAGGGAGCACGTCGAGTCCATACGGAGGCACGTCGACGAACTCAAGATCAAGGATTACGCTTCATACATAAGTCCTGACCGCAGGAAGGTGGACTATAACATAATGTTCATCCCTATGGAGAACGCGTACCGGCTTATGCTGGACGAGAGCCCTACCCTGTGGCAGATGGCCAAAGATGCCAAAGTGCTGATAGTCAGTCAGCAGAACCTTATGATCGTGCTCAATATGATACTGGTCAGCTGGAGGCAGCACGACCAGCAGAAGAACATCGACGAGGTCTACAGGACCGCGGCGGAGCTTATGAGCCAGCTCAAGGGCTGGATGGAATCGTTCGTCAGTGTCGGGGAGCATCTCGACAAGGCGAGGGATGCCTACGGCGAATCCAGGAAGAAGCTGGTTGAATCGAACCAGTCCGTGATGAAGAAGATAGACAAGCTTGAAAGACTCAAGATAGCTCCGAAACGCTCCAACGCCCGGATCAAGCCCGGTGCAAGGATGGTGGGAGGTCAGGAATCAATAATCCCTTCAGAACTGGTTCCTGAGCAGGATTCCACCGAATAGCATTGAGTTCAGTCCCCTTGACGGAACGGCTGGGCTTCATCGGCCGCACGCGAAGAACTGCGGGGCCTGGCGATAAGGGCGATGAGATATCCCACCAGGGCCACCGAGGCCGCCGTTACCAGGATATCGGTAAATTTGAGGACCACCGGGTAGGCATCGACCAGATAGCTGCCCGGCATTTTTATTATCCCGAAGTGCTGTTGCAGGAGCGTGATGCCGATTCCGAGGACAAGCCCCACCGCCAGTCCGAGGAGCGAGATGAGCCATCCCTCTGTGACGAATATCCTGCGCACCAGCCGGTCCTCCGCGCCGAGGGCCTTCAGCACTTCGATATCATCCCTTTTCTCGATGATGAGCATCGAGAGCGACCCGAATATATTGAAAGCCACGATGAGCACCACGAACAGCAGGATCAGGAAGATGGCGGCCTTCTCGTACCTCATCACCTTGTACAGATCCGGGTCCTGATGATACCTGTCCAGGACGCGGCAGTCGTCTCCGAGCATCGAGGACAGCCTGCGGACCAGTTTGTCCGCATCACCGTCAGTCCATACCTCGACAGCTGACACCTCTCCGTCGTAATGCATCATATCGCGCATCACATCGAAGGGGACGTACAGCAGACCGGCGTCGGCATCGGCGCTGATGCTTACGATCCCTGACGGGAAAAGTTCGGCTGACTGAAGGGAGGATGTGGGGTCAACCAGGGATATCTCCGCCGTCCTGTCGGGATAATACATCACGACAGGGTCGGAGAAATGTGTGCGTATGCCAAGCTCGCGGGCAAGTCCCTGACCGGCGCAGCACTCATCCAGTTCCCCGAAGCGCAGGCGGAACTCTCCTTCGACAAGATGGCCTTCCAGACCGCTGGAAAGAGCATAATCGCCGCTTACGGCACGCGCAAGGGCGGTGCACTCACGGTCGGCATAGCTCAGGAATACATTCTCCTCTATGACAGGTTCCACCGCCGTCACCTCCTCCAGGTTCCGCAGCATATCGAAGGCCTCCCCCCGGGGGACGAACGACTTGCCGTGCGAAGGCTGTATCAGTATATCCGGCTGGATATCCGATATGTTCTCCATTATTATCCTGTCAAAACCGTTGTAGACCGAAAGTATTATCACCAGGGCGGCGGTACCGATGGCCATGCCCGCTGCGCTGATCCCCGAAATCACATTGATTACATTGTGCGATTTACGGGCGAACAGATACCTGAGGGCTATGAAGAGGGAAAGTTTCATCCGGCCTGCGGTTACATTTGGATCGTGCGGTAGTCTGGCCTGCGTGGTTTCGCCTGCTGCAGGACCATAACAGCGGACAAATATAATGAGATTCCCCGACATCATCAACGCCCCCCCGGCAAGAAGCCCCCCGGACCGGGGAAGCCGTGGGAAGGCGGCATAAAAAAAGCCGGCCAAAATATATTTTGGTCAGCCTTGAAAGCGCAGTAGGAAAAGCGCGTCCTGAAACTAGAAGAGGTCTTCTGAAGACACTGTCAGTTTCTTGCGTCCGTGTGCACGACGTGCAGCGAGGACTCTGCGTCCGTTCGGAGTGCTCATACGCTCACGGAATCCGTGCTTGTTGATCCTCTTGCGTCTTGAAGGTTGGAATGTTCTTTTCATATCTTATGTTTTTTATTTCTTATAGGGAGTGCAAAGGTAATTTTTTCCAATCTCAATTACAAATTTTTCTGCGAAATAATCGTCTTTGAGCCAGTCGGATATGCTCCAGACCCGGACCATTTCCCTTCTTACGCCACATTTGGAGCAAAGTTCGCTTATTTCGGCCTCGATATCCCCACCCTTCAGATAGAGGATACTGCCCGTAAACCTGTCCTTAACCCAGGGGTAGAAGTTCGCCAGGGATGTGACCGCGCGCGACACCACAATGTCATATACGCCCGGGAGCTGTTCGGCCCTGCAGTTGACGCATTCGACGTTTTTCAGGCCGAGACCGTCGCACACGGCCTGCGCAACCTTGATCTTCTTGCCGATGCTGTCACATAGCGTGAAGCGTACATCGGGCATCACCATTGCCAGCGGTATGCCCGGGAAGCCTCCCCCGGTGCCGACGTCCAGCACCTTCAGGCCCTGCTGCGGGGCGGCAGGGGCAGCACCGGCAGCACCGGCAGAAAGGACAGCCGGATCGGCAGCGGCGGCAGCGGGGTGGAAGCGCTCAAGGTACTCCGCAATGGCGAGCGAATGCAGGATGTGATGCCCGTATATGTTGTCGGCATCCTTTCTGGATATCACGTTGATCTTGTCGTTCCAGTCCTTCCACAGGGCGACCGCCTCGGAAAAGAATTCCTTATTGCATTGAAATTTCATCGTTCATTATTTTGTCTATCATCGACTTGGCCCTGCGGATGCGTGTGCGCACCGTATTGAGCTCCATATTGAGTTCCTCGGCGATCTCCTTGTACTGGAGACCGTCCACCAGCCTCTTGTAGGCTATCTCCCTGTACAGGTCCGGGAGTTTTTCTATGCAGGACAGGTTGATGGCGTCATCCTCCGTCTTGATTATCTTGTCCAGCGGAGTGTCTATGCTCCCCGAGCGTTCGTCAAGGAGCGGCATCTGGCGGCTGTCGTCATCAAGCGGGACATAGGTGCGGCGCTTGCGCGATTCCTGCTCCAGGATGTCCAGGGCGGTGTTGTGGGCAATGGTCTTGAGCCAGGTGGAGAACTGGCTTCTGGCCGGATTGTAGGTGCTTATCTGCCTGAACGCCTTCTCGAAACTCTTCGAGCAGATGTCATCCACGTAGAATGCATCGAGAGTCTTCACGATGGAGCGGATGTAGATCCGCAATGAATCGATATGCGTGTCCCACAGTTCGGTGAACGCCGCGCCGTCCCCTATCATAGCGAGACGTACAAGTTCACTAATGGGCTTCGAGCCAGTTTTCACCATAATTGCATTCTACTGTTAACGGAACTGAAAGTTTGACGACACCCTCCATCTCGGAGACGAGGATGTCCCTGGCGGCATCGATTCCGGAACGGGGCACTTCGAGCAGAAGTTCGTCGTGTATCTGGAGGACCATCCGCGAGGCGGATCCGCTTTCCCTGAGACGGCGCTCCACGGCAATCACCGCAAGCTTGATGATATCGGCTGCAGAGCCCTGGATAGGAGCGTTGACGGCATTCCTCTCGGCAAAGGCGCGCACCTGGGCGTTGTGGGACTCGAGGTCCGGCAGATATCTCCTCCTGCCGAAGATGGTCTTCACGTAACCGTTCGCACGGGCCTCCCGCACCGTTTCATCAATGAAGGAACGTATGGACGGGAAGGACTCGAAGTAATCTTCTATTATCCCCTTGGCCTCGCTGCGTGAGCATCCAAGCCTCTGGGCGAGTCCGAAAGCCGAGATCCCGTACATTATCCCGAAATTCACCGTCTTGGCCACCCTCCTGTCGGCGGCGGTCACCTCCCCGGGCGCCTTGCCGTAGATCTTGGCCGCCGTTGCACTGTGTATGTCGGTCCCTTCCCTGAACGCCTTCACGAGATGTTCGTCCCCGCAAAGGTGCGCCATTATCCTGAGTTCGATCTGCGAGTAGTCCGCTGACATTATCACCGAGTCAGCGTCCGAAGCGACGAAGGCTCTCCGGATCTCCCTTCCCTCCTCCGTGCGGACAGGTATGTTCTGCAGGTTCGGATTCGAGCTCGAGAGCCTCCCAGTTGCCGTAAGTGTCTGATTGAACGTGGTATGCACTCTTCCGTCGGAAGGACTTATATACCCCGGGAGAGGTTCTATGTAGGTCGAGAGCAGTTTCTTGTACCCCCGGAAATCCAGGATAGCGTCGATGATAGGGCTCCTGTCTGCGAGTTCGAGCAGGGTCTGTTCATCGGTCGGCCAGCTGCCGCTCTTCGATTTGCGGGCCTTCGGGTCGAGCCTGAGTTTCTCGTAGATCACCTCCCCGACCTGTTTCGGGGAAGATACGTTCAGAGCGGGGGATCCTGCCAGTCCGCGTACAAGGGCCTCCTTCTCGAGCACCCTGCTCCTCAACTCGCCGGCGTAGCTGCGTATCGCAGCGGGATCGATCCTGACCCCGGTAAGTTCCATCCCCGCAAGTACCTTGAGCAGAGGCTCTTCCATATCATCGTACAGGGATTTCATCCCGGAGGATGCCAATTCGTCGGAAAGAATGTCAGTAAGGACGAAGACCGCCCTCGCGCGGAGCCTGCAAAGGGAATCGTCCTGCTCTGGGAGGGCATCGAAGAGGGATTCGGTCCGTGGTTCATCCCCGCTGGAAATGTCAACGCCCACATAAGTGGAGCAGAGCTGTTCCAGATGGTGACTCCGTTCCGGATTGATGAGGTAGTGCATAAGCTCCGCATCAAGGTAAGGTCCGGAGAGGGTTATCCCCCTGCCCTTCAGTTCCTTTGCCAGCTGCTTCATTCCGAAGCCGGCCTTCGGGCAGCCGCTCTCCAGAATGGTCTTGAATTCTTCTGGACTGCCGCTGGCAATATCCTGTCCGTCAGTCACATAGAGTATGTCCCCCTCCAGGGTGAGAGCCAATTTTCCAGCTTCGCTGCAGCCGTCCCCGGATGAGCGGGCCACCATCTCCGCCGGGGAGACCTCCCTACATTCGGGCAGGGCACTGCCGGAACAGGCGCTGCCGTCCGGGCCGGTTGATGCTGCACTGCCGGAACAGGCACTGCCGCCCGGGCCCGCCGCAACGGGGCCGGCACAAGTACTATCGGTCGGGCCGGTTGGAATGCTGTCATCAACGCGGGGCAGGCGCCTTTTGAGCGAGCCGAATTCATAGAGGTCGAAAAGTTCGATGATGCGCCTTCCGACCGCGGGCTTCAACGCCATATCGGAGGCCGTGACGTCCAGTTCGATGTCCGTCTTTATGGTGACAAGCTCGCGGCTCAGGCCGATGTGGTCCGATGCAGCCTCGAACAGCGTGCGCTGCCGCGGTGTCAGTTCAGCGATGTTCTTGTATATTCCGTCGACGCTGTGATATTTCCTGAGAAGGTTTGCGGCACCCACGGGGCCCACTCCCTGAACTCCGGGAACGTTGTCCGAGCTGTCCCCGCAGATGGTCAGGATGTCAATCACCTGCAGAGGTGTCTCTATCCCCCATTTCCCGCATATCTCCGCCGTACCGAGAATCTCGTTCTCCCCCGCCTTGCCGGGCCTGTACTGCATTATTCCGTCCTGGACCAGCTGGCCGTAATCCTTGTCCGGGGTCACCATATAGACCTGGAACCCCTCCGCGCGGAAACGCTTGGCAGCCGAGCCTATGACATCGTCCGCCTCGAAACCCGGAATCATCAGCACCGGGATCCCCAGGGCCTTCACGATGTCCGTAAGCGGCTCGAGGGCATCTATCACAAGTTTCGGAGTTTCACCACGGTTGGCCTTGTAGGCCGGATACAGCTTGTTGCGGAAGGTGCCTCCCGGAGGGTCGAAACTGACGGCGACGTGCGTAGGTTTTTCCCTCTCGATAAGCTCCAGAAGGTATTTCGTGAATCCGAAGAGGATGGAAGTGTCTACTCCGCGGGTGTTTACCATCGGCCTGCCCATAAAGGCGTAATACATCTTGAAGATGAGGGCGTGACCGTCGATGAGAAAAAGTTTCATACGGCAAATATGAAACTTTTTTTGCAAGTTTTAATGCAGATTCTTACTAATTTTGTCCGGAAAAAACCAGGGATATGCAGGTCGATGAGAAATATATGAAGGAGGCCCTCGCCGAGGCGGCGGCAGCAGCTTCGGAAGACGAGATTCCAATCGGGGCCGTGGTGGTGTGCCGGGGCAGGATAATAGGACGCGGACACAATATGTGCGAGCGTCTCAAGGACCCTACGGCTCACGCCGAGATGATTGCAATCACCGCCGCAACCGAGTCGCTCGGCGGCAAATATCTGCAGGACTGCACACTCTATGTCACCGTAGAGCCCTGCCCGATGTGCGCTGCTGCGATGAACTGGGCCCAGCTCTCCGGTCTCGTATGGGGAGCCGACGACCCGAAGAGAGGATTCTCCCTCTACTCCCCTTCCCTGCTGCACCCTAAAACCGAAACAGCCTCCGGAGTGCTATCCGAAGACTGTTCCAAGCTTGTCAGCGGGTTCTTCCAGCGCAAGCGTTAGGCATTTCCGCCGATCAGAACTTCTGTTCTCCCTTGCTGATGAGCGGATGCTCCTCCAGCATCTTCTCCGCCCAGGCCGTGAAGTCCGCCCAGCGGTAGTATGGTCCGCTGACCGGGGTGAGCTGAGGCAGGGTCGCCTCCTTGCCGTTGAGAAGGAGCTTGAAGAGGATGTCGCTGTTCTTCCTTGAACGGTAGAAGATGAACTGGTCATTGGCGGCCTTCGGGATGCTGTAGCTCTGGGTCCAGTACTTGACCTCGTCCGGGGTTGCAGGGACCTTGCCGCATCCGTTGACGTCAATCAGGGCGTTGAAGGCCTCTATCACGTAGTCGTGACCGAACCTGAGGTCGGCCGCAGTACTGCTCTCCCCGCTTATGGCCTTGTCCGCCTTCAGGATGATGTCCTTCAGGAGAGGGATGTTCAGCCAGCGGTTGTCGATATCGTAGAGGAACGAGCTGTAGTTGTTTATCTCCCACATCCTGACCATCTCCTCCGGAGTGAAGATATCGTCGAACAGAGGTCTCTCCTCATAGTTGTGATATCCGCACACAAGCCCGAATATACTCAGCATGAACATGTGTTTGCCGCCATCGTACTTGTCCGGGAAGTCCTTGTCCTTGAATAGTTTGGCGCAGACTTCAGGGTAGTTGCCCACGCGCGCTCCGAACTCCTCCCTCGTCTCGAAGCCCTCTATCGGGTTACCCTCGAAACCCCGGTATTTCTCGCGGATCTGCGAAGGCGCGCTGGATGGTGCCGCAATCATCATCCCCGTATGGGTCGAGCTCTGGTAGAAACGGAGCTTGGGATTCTTCTCCTTGAGGGAGAGGCAGAAGGAGCTCATACTTACGATGGCCCTCGAAGATGTGGAAACCACCGCCTCCACATAGGCGTCGCCCTTGAAGATCTCCGGGAAGGAATCATACATGATGGCGGCTATCTTCTGGTGCTGCTCCCATCCGAGAGGCACGAGGTCGCCGTAGTTCATAAGGGGAACCTGGTAGAAATCAAGCAGCTTCGAGTATACGGACTCGCCCAGGTCCGTCAGCTGGCCGGCCTTGTGGGCATCACCCAGGACCTCCAACGGCCTGGTATAGAATTCGGTGCTCCAGGCATAACGGGAGCCGTGGCGGCCGTAATGGCTGATATAGAATGGTTTGTATGATTTCGGAGCGGGGGTCGGCTCGGGAGCGTCGAAGGAATACGGGCGCTCCATCCCGGCAGTCAGGACAAGATTGCCCCTGACCTCATCCATTACGTTGTAATTCTGCGCATTGAGGCCGACTGAGGCCAGCGCAAGAAAAGCGATGCAGATTATTTTTTTCATATTGCTGAAATTACTGTTGACAGAAAACAAAAATAGTAAAATCATCGAATATTTTATAACTTTGCAGCCTCATCTTGAGATATGGTGTAATGGTAGCACTACAGATTTTGGTTCTGCCAGTTTGGGTTCGAGTCCCGATATCTCAACTTAGCGGAAAGCCCTTGCAGATATGCCTGCAGGGGCTTTTTCAAATTCAACGATATTCCTTATCTTTGTCTCTTAGTCAATCAGAAAGATGGAAATCAAAGGCTTTAGAACATTTTTGACTGCCGTTTGCCTGCTGGCATCGACACTCTCACTCGCAAATGTCCACACCGTCAGTTTCGACAGCAGCCGCAGGAAATCCGGCGCCAAGATTGCGCTCCGCGATATAAACCCGGACCTTCCGCGCGACTGGGACGGATACAATTATGTAGGTATCGAGCTGCGCGCATCCACGACGCAGCGCTTTCTGCTGGGCTTCACTACAAGCCACGGTTATAACGAACTGCAGATCCACAGCTATGTCCCGGGGCAATGGAGCAGGCTGGTAATTCCTGTCAGATACCTCTCGCAGCTGCCGTCCAGTTCGACGGATATGGCCAGTATGTACAACAAGCCGCGCCAGACGGGATGGATCAGTCTGGGAGGTCACATCGGCCCGATGACCGGGGTCGATTCCATAGGGCTGAGGCAGTACCGTCCCGTTATGGACGGACAGGTCGAGATCCGCAACGTCGAACTCTTCCGGGAGGATCCCGGCGATCTGTATATGGGTTCAAAACCGGCGATCGACGAAATGGGACAGTGCAATCTGCTCGACTGGGAGGGCAAGGCCCATAATATGAACCAGCTCCGCAGGAGATGGAAAGAGGAGGACAGGGAAACGGTGTCGGCCAGGGATCTCTACGGATATTCCCGGTTCGGAGGATACCAGGCCCACAAAGTGCCTGAAACGGGCTTCTTCACCAAGATAAAGATCGACGGGCGGTGGTGGCTGGTGGATCCGGAAGGATACCTTTTCCTGAGTGTCGGCGTATGCTGCATCAGCAATGCCTCCGGCGGAACGGTAAAGGACCTGGACAAACGCGACGGCATGCTGAAGAAGCTGCCGCCGGAGAGATTCCTCCGCGCCGACGGGTCGGGCACATACAGGTATGCCGACTTCTCCCGGTGGAATCTGGAACGCAGGTTCGGGAAGGATTATATGCAGAAAGCTCAGGACCTCACCTTCAAGAGAATGGACAAATGGGGGATAAACACCATAGGCAACTGGAGTGACAAGTCCCTTGAAGAAGCCGGCAGGAAGGCATTCACCTGCACGATGAGACCGGCCTGCATAGACAAGACCCTGTTCGGCCTCGGAGACCCGTACGAGCCCGATTTCCTGGAGAAACTGGAGGGATCGCTGCAAAGCCTGATGACCCAGTACAGGGACAACCCGTGGCTGATCGGTTACTATGTGGGCAACGAGCCTACCTGGGTGGGACTGGAGCAGCGCGTGTGCAAGTCGCTGCTGGATGGTCCTGACCGCGCCATGAAGACTGCCCTCAAGCAGTATCTCGCCGCCCACGGGGATACACCTGAAAACAGGGTTTCCTTCGTGTACGAAACCTTCGACCTGTACCTGGCCGGCATCGGGAAGATCCAGGAGAAACTGGACCCGAATCATATGAACCTAGGGTACCGGTTCGGAAACCTTGGAGCCGTAAACCAGCGTGTAGCGAAGATCTGCGCAAGGCATTTCGACATAATGAGCTTCAATTTCTACTCGGTCCGTCCCGACCACAAAATGCTGGACAGGGTTCTTGAATGGACAGACCTGCCGATGATTATCGGAGAATTCCATTTCGGAGCCGTCGACCGCGGTCTGGGCCAGTCGCTCATCCAGGTGGCCGGACAGGTTGAGCGCGGACTCGCCTACCGGCATTACGTCGAGACAGGGTTCTCGCATCCCGGGCTTGTGGGAGTGACATATTTCACCTGGAACGACGAGGACATCCTCGGCCGTTTCGACGGTGAGAACTACAACTGCGGCCTGATCGATGTCACTAATGTCCCGTACAGGGAACAGGTGGAGGCGATGATGGAAACTGCCACAAGGCTGTACGACGTGCATTCAGGGAAAGAAGCGCCGTTCGACAGGGTCCCTGCCTTTATCGTGTGCAACGAACGCGGTGAGGACGAGTGGTAGGCGCCTGCCGCCCTTCTTCCGAGGTCGTTTCCGTATTTTTTAGAACTGTCAAACCAATAATATCACAAGCAGTATGATACCTTACGTCGCTCCTGAAACCCTGGTGGTTTCCCTTATGGAGCAATCCCCGATACTTGACTCCAGCCTGGAAATATGGGACTGGGAGGATGATGATGACACTTTGGATATTTGGGAATGAAAAGCAGGATCACAATTCTTATACAGCTCATTGCTGTCCTTCTGGGTGCGTCAGCTGTCCTGTCCTGCACCAAATCATTTGAGCTGCGTGACGCCGGCAGCGGCACGCAGATGGAGCTTGTCGTCAACTGCTCCGGGACAAAGACCGCCAATGACGGCATTTCCACCATATGGACCGGAGGGGACCGGATAAATCTGGTACACTGTCCCGCAGGGGGCGGTGAGTTCAGGTCCGAACTTTTCAGTTTCAAGAGCGGGAGCACATTCACCGGCACCGTCCACGACCTTGGTGACGTGAACGACTGGTATGCATTCTATCCATACCTCGAGTCAAATTCGGATCCGTCGGCATTCAGTTTCTCCGTGGATCCCTGCCAGCATCAGACCGGAAATGATTCCAGGGCGCACCTGGCCGGAAGCGGTTTCCCCGTCTTCGGAATGAAGACCGGCGTGGAACGGTCATCTTCCATTTCGCTGTCAACAAGGAATGTCCTCTCCGTCGCCGACTTCCATATCGTCAACAAATACAGCAGCCCTGTCACCATCAAATCCATCGAGTTCTCGTCAACCTCCGATATTGCAGGTCCGTTCACCGGGAACTTCCTCGCCTCCAGCCCGGAGTTCAGCTCCAGGACCGGGTCTGGCAGGACGGTGGTACTGACAGTCGACAAGGGGAATGCTGTCGCACCGGGAGCGGGGGCGCACTTCTTCATCGGCCTCCTGCCTCACTCCATCCCCGCAGGAAGCACCCTGAATATTAGGATCACTGCCGATGTTGACGGACGCGACGTCTCCTGCCTGATTGCCAGGACCCTGGACAGGGAGACTTCGTTCAAGGCGGGAACGATCAAGGCCATCAACCTGAACTTCAGCGACAAGTACAAATGGGATAACGCTTCCTTCAATCTGGAGAACAAGCAGGTGACAAAGTATCTCGACGATGCGGACGAAAGCTATACGGACGGCAATTACAAGACGGTGAGCGTTGCTATCCTCTACTCGCTCGGCAAATCGTCCAGCAACAGGCTCGACGTTCCTTCACCGGTGAAACTGGGCTGGGAAGAGGCCGCAGGCGGAAGCACGACAGTGCAGGTATTCAACGATGCATCGATGACGGATATGGAGATGCAGACCGCAGTTTCGGGCAATTCCGCTGAGATATGGAACCTCATCCCGGGCAGGAGATACTGGTACCGGGTGCTCGCCCAGGACGGCACACTGCTGTCCGGAGGGACCTTCACAACTACCGGAAGGCGCAGGATGATAAAGGTCAGTGACAGCTACTCCGAGGATCACGCCAACAATTTCAGGGATCTGGGCGGCATCAGGACGGTCGACGGAAGAAGTCTGAAATACGGGAAACTGTTCCGCGGGACCAATGTGGACGAAGCGACGCAGGCGGAGAAGGATTATATCAGGGGATATCTGAACGTGGATCTGGACGTCGAGCTTCGCACCTACGGCAGCAGCAGTTTCGGGGATGACATCGACTTCATAAACGGCGGATACACCGGGAAGATGTCGGAGTTCAAGGTCAAGAACGAGAACGGGCAGTTCAAGAAGATATTTGCAAAGATGGTGGAACACCTCGAGCACGGTGACGCCTCCTACATCCACTGCAAGGTGGGAGCGGACCGTACCGGATATGTCTGCATCCTGCTTGAGGCGGCCCTAGGCGTATCTCCGAAGGAGTGTTCGATAGATTATGAACTGACGTCCTTCAGCGTTGCCGGCCTCCATCCGCGCGGAAGCATATTCACCGTGATGTGCCGCGAGGGGTTGAACTATATCCTTGATTATGAAGGCTCAACCTTCCAGGAAAAGGCCTGGAACATATTGAAGGGTTACGGTGTGCCCGAAGACCAGATCCACACCTTCGTAAAAGAAATGCTTGAATAATCACATATACCTATGAAAAAGCTATCCCTCATACTGACAGTCCTTCTGATCTGCTCCGCAGGTTACGTCTGCGCCGCCCCGGATCCCGACAATCTGCCCGAACTCAAATTCAGGTGCCAGGGCCTTGACAGGACTTACTGGCTGTATATTCCGGATGACCTTCCCCAGGATGCGCCTCTGCTTTTCTACCTTCACGGATACGGGAACGATCATCCCAAGGCCGTGGAGTTCTGCAGGATAGCCGACCGGGAGAAATTCGCCGTCTGCATCCCCCACGCCGCGACCGACACCTATGGCAAGCACGGATGGAACGTCAGATATGAGATCCAGAAGGGATACCGGATTGATGATGTCGCCTTTCTGAAGAAACTGGCGCGCCACCTGCAGAAGCAGTACGGGCTCAGCAGGGATAACGTGTTTGTGACCGGGCATTCGAACGGAGGCGAGATGTGTTACCTCATTGCGTATACAGCACCGGATTTCGTCCGCGCCGTCGGCCCGTTGGCCGGTCTCACGATGAAGTGGATGTACGAGGAACTGGTTCCCGGGAAGCCTGTCCCCCTGATCGAGATCCACGGCACCGAAGACAAGACCTCCCTGTGGAACGGCTGTCCCGATGACGACACCTGGGGCCCCTACATATCGGTGCCTCTGGCGGTGCAGAACTGGGCCATCGCAGCCCGCTGCGACCGCGAGATAACGGAAGAACTGCCCCTCGTTTCTCCGGATGCACGCAGGGTGATTGCACACAGGTACCTGTCGGATACCAACGGAGGCATCCAGGTCCAGCTTTACGAAGTCATCGGCGGCCAGCACGGACTCAGCACGGGTGATATCGCCTACCACCAGGTAATCTGGGATTTCTTCAAACAGTATATCAGCGGAACTTCTGCGAACGATTAAAGGGCCGGCACTATTGCCGGATCGATATCGAGTTTCTTGGAAATCACTCTCGCCTGATTTTATGTCGGTGATTTTTTCCACCATAAGCGCCTCCGGGAAGCGCCTCCGATAAGCGTATCCGGTAAGTGTATCCGGGAAGCGCCTCCGGTAAGTGCATCCGGGAAGCGCCTCTGGTAAGCGCCTCTGGTAAGCGTCTCTGGGAAGCGTATCCGGGAAGTGTCTCTGGGAAGCGTATCCGGTAAGTGTCTCCGGTAAGCGTCTCCGGGAAGTGTCTCTGGGAAGCGCCTCCGGTAAGTGTCTCTGGGAAGCGCCTCCGGGAAGCGCCTCCGGGAAGCGTCTCCGGGAAGCGTCTCCGCGTAGACGTAGTCGATGAGATCGCTGAGGTCCTCCGACGCACTTCTGCGCAGGATTTTGTAAGCCGCGAAGATCAAACAGGCCCCCCAGCAATCTCCAGACAAAGAAAATTCTGCCCGCGAAGATCAATATCGGGGCCCGGTTCTGGACTGTCAGGTTCGGATTTTTTGCAAGAAGAACAAAATGTGCGTAGTACCCCAAATAACAGCCATTCCCCATATGGCACGAATCCCGCAGAGGCAACGCCGGCAGCGAGGAGGAACTCCGAAATATTCCCCCGCAGCTGCCGGCGTAACCACCGAGCCTGCTTTTGCGAGGCGGCGGTGCCTCCACCAGGACAGGCAACCTGGAAAAGATATGCGGCGGTGCCTGTTTGTCGTCATAATCAAGTTACGCAAAAATGCCCTGCACACGCTTCCAGCGTAACTTGACGCGTTTGTGAACGCGTCAAGTTATCGCGATCCCTATCTGAAGGCCTTCCAGGGCACATCGCCATAACTTGATTTTCATTCTCTCTGACAACTGCGAATACAAAGGGAGCCTCGAAGGTTCTTCTGACGATAACAACATTCCTGGCGGCATCAGCAATTCCGGCAACGTCAGCATTCCTAGCGGCATCAGACAGAGGGCGGTCCAGTCGGCTTGCGCCGAAAATGCCCGCCTGCGGTTCTGTTCCTTCAGGAATGTCAGCCTTGCTTGATTGCAGCAAGGTCTTTCTCGATTTCAGAAAGCTGTTCGGAGGTGAGGCCGGTCACTTTGCAGATGATTTCCGCAGGGATGTTTTCCT
>JAKSKC010000017.1 GCA_024401945.1 Bacteroidales bacterium | reverse complement strand
CGCGCAAGGCACCAGATCCTAAGTCTGGCTTGTCTACCAATTTCAACACACCCGCCTGTGGATGCAAAGATATGAAAATTCCCGGTTCATAAGGACCGGGAATCCATTATTGCATTGTGATTACTGTTCGTCGAGGAGACGGAGGTGCTGAACATAGACAGCCTTCTGCATAGCTTTGCGCTTGATCTCTGAAGGTTTCTCGAAGTTCTTGCGGGCACGGAGTTCGCGAACGGCGCCGGTCTTTTCGAATTTTCTCTTGAATTTCTTGAGAGCTCTTTCGATATTTTCACCTTCTTTTACTGGTACGATAATCATTATAAATCACCTCCTTTTCGTTATCGGGACTGCAAAGGTAGAAATTATTTCTTAATTTCAAAATATACTTTCCTGATCCAGTAGTCAAACAGCGGGTCCAGGATGAACGGGAGGTCTTCCTCCGGGGTGAAGCTGATTATCTCCTTCTTGCAGAGGGCCTCCCTCAGCCTTTTTACGTTCGCGGATGAATGCAGGTCGTATTTGCGGATGACATCCGCCGAACTGAACTTTATGTTACCGTCCACAACCGCCCTCAGCATCCGGACCTGGAATCCGGTCAGGTCGTTCATTATCGAGATGAATCTCGGTTCGTGCACGTTGATGAGGCAGTTCATTGCATCCTCCACCGTCGTTTCCGTTATGAATCCCTTCGACAGTCCGTCGCAGCTGGAGCAGATGTGGTTTATGTATCCCGGATGGTAGCCCAGTTTTTCGCATATCCTGAACGTCAGGTCGCGGTCGATGACCTTGCCGTACGAGAGAAAGCTCTTTATGATGTAGTCCGACAGGACTTTCTTGTCCATCCTGCCGAGTTTCACCCTTTTGACCTGGCGGTAGAAGAATCTTCTGATCTCGAAGATGTCGTTCATCGCGTTGTACTGGGACCCGCAGAGCAGCCAGCTCACGTTGCCTCCCCCCGGGGGATTGAGTTTGAATTCGCTCTCGATCAGCGAGCACAGCCATTCCCCGTGCTCCGCTATCATGATGTTCTGGAACTCGTTCAGGATGAGGATGAGCCTTTCCGGCCTGTGCGCGCAGAGCCTGGCCGGGAGTCGGAGTATGGACCTCACGTCGTTCTCGTCCGGAGCTTCCGTCAGCTTGAGGAACACTCCCTTGGCGCTGAATGCTTCGGGATTGAAGGTGAAATGCGTTCCTTCGAGCCCGACTGCAACGGCGCGCCCGCATTCATCTGCCGTGTTGAGGTAGAAACCGAGGAGGGAACTGCCTATCCTGCACAGGATGTCACCGGCGGACCGGAGATTGAGCATCTGGATGCTGAGGGACCTGAACCTGCATCCCTCGCTCTTCATTGTGAAGAGGGTCTGCTGGATGAGCGAGGCCTTGCCGTAGCGCGGTATCTCATATATCACCGCCGGCGTGCCTGCGTTGAGGTGGCCTTTCAGGACTTCGACGTCCTGCTTGCGCCCCACGAACTGCCTGTACCCGGCCGGTTTATTGTAGCTGAAGATGTCCATAACAAAAATGTTTCGGCGCAAATTTAGTAAAATTTTTGGCGGATAGGAGAAAAATCGCTATTTTTGCATCCCAATAATTATGCAAGGCCGTTAAGCCATTGATAAAGAGCCGTTTGAGAACGGACGCTTACGGTCAAAACTTTTTAAGTTTTATTTATAATGTACGCAATCGTAGACATTGCAGGCCAGCAATTCAAGGTTGAGGCCGGAAATGAGATCTTTGTCCAGAGACTTCCTCAGGCCAAAGGTGAAGCAGTCGAGTTCGACAAGGTACTTCTCATCGACGAGGAGGGAGCCGTAAAGGTCGGTACTCCGTATGTAGAGGGTGCAGTGGTAAAGGCCACCGTCCTCGCAGATGACATCAAGGCAGACAAGGTCATCGTCTTCAAGAAAATCCGTCGCAAGGGTTTCCAGAAGCTCAATGGTCACCGTCAGCAGCTCAGCAAGATTAAAATTGACGCAATCGCTTAAAAACTCTCAGTTATGGCACACAAGAAAGGTCAATCAAGTTCAAAGAACGGTCGTGAGTCTCAAAGCAAGCGTCTTGGACTCAAGAAATTCGGCGGTGAGGTCGTAAAGGCCGGTAACATCATCGTCCGTCAGAGAGGTACAGTACACAATCCGGACCGCAACGTGGGAATGGGCAAGGACCACACTCTCTATGCCCTCGTAGACGGAACAGTCAAGTTCGCCCGCAAGCGTCAGGACAAATCTTACGTATCGGTAATTCCTTTTGAGAACTAAACTCGGAGGAAGATGTTAATAATGAGGACTTGCACTTCGAGTTAGGTGTGGGTCCTCTTTAATTTTCAGATATATGCTTACATTGAAAATGCTCCGCGACAACCCTCAGACGGTCGTGGAAAAATTGAAAATAAAGAACTTTGATGCGCAGGCCATCGTGGACAAGGTGCTTGAACTCGATGCGAAGCGCCGTGCGCTCCAGACCGAAAGTGACGCCCTTGTGGCAGAGCAGAAACAGCTCGCAGCCCAGATCGGTGCGCTTATGAAGCAGGGTCTCAAGGACAAGGCCGAGGAGATCAAGGCAAAGGTGGCTGAGATCAAGGTCAAGTCTTCAGAGATGATCGCTCAGATGGAACAGGCCGGAAAGGAGCTTGAGAACCAGATGGTCCTGATGCCTAACATTCCTTGTGACCTCATCAAGCCCGGAAAGGGCGCGGAGGACAACGAGGTTGTCAAGATGGGCGGTCCGGAAGTCAGGCTTCCGGAGAATGCGCTCCCGCACTGGGAACTGGCCAGGAAGTACGACCTCATCGACTTCGACCTCGGAGTGAAGATCACCGGAGCCGGATTCCCTGTTTACAAGGGGAAGGGAGCAAAGCTCCAGAGGGCGCTCATCAACTACTTCCTCGACGTAAACACTGCTGCAGGATACAAGGAGGTGGAGCCTCCTGTGATGGTCAACGCCGCATCAGGATACGGTACGGGCCAGCTTCCTGACAAGGAAGGGCAGATGTACCACGCGAACCTGGACGATTTCTATATGGTTCCTACGGCGGAGGTACCTGTCACCAACATCTTCCGTGATGTTATCCTCGCGGAAAACGAGATTCCGCAGCGCCTCACGGCCTATACCCCTTGCTTCCGCCGCGAAGCCGGATCATACGGAAAGGACGTCCGCGGACTCAACCGTCTGCATCAGTTCGACAAGGTCGAGATCGTGCGCGTCGAGAAGCCCGAGAACAGCTACAAGGCCCTCGATGAGATGGTCGCCCACGTTGAAAGCATCGTCAATGCCCTCGGTCTGAGATACAGGATCCTCAGGCTCTGCGGAGGTGACATGTCATTCACTTCGGCCATCACCTATGACTTCGAACTGTGGAGCGCCGCCCAGCAGCGCTGGCTCGAAATATCTTCAGTTTCAAACTTCGAGACATATCAGGCTAACCGTCTGCATCTGCGCTACAGGGATGCCGAGGGAAAGACCCAGCTCGCGCATACGCTCAACGGAAGTTCACTCGCACTTCCACGCGTGGTCGCTTCATTGCTGGAGGATTACCAGACACCGGAAGGTATCGTGATCCCTGAAGTGCTTCGTCCTTACACGGGATTCGACATAATTGACTAAGTCACGCACCATACTCGGAATTGACCCTGGAACCAATATTCTCGGTTTCGGGGTCATCCGTATCAATGCGTCATCCAAAGCCGAGTATGTCGATATGGGAGTACTGGATCTCAGGAAGGTCGCGGACCCGTATGACAAACTGAACATTATCTACGAGAAGGTCAAGGCACTCTGTGAACTGCATAATCCGGACGATATGGCTGTAGAGTCCCCGTTCTATGCAAAGAATGCCCAGGTGATCTTCAAATTGGGACGGGCGCAGGGTTCGGCCATCGCCGCCGCGCGTTCCTGCGGGGTCCCTGTATTCGAATACGCACCGCGAAAAGCCAAGGTCGCGATATGCGGGAACGGCTCCGCTTCAAAAGAGCAGGTTGCCCTTATGGCGGAGCGTACTCTTGGCATAAATATTGAATCCAAATTCCTTGATGCGACTGATGCTCTGGCACTTGCGATGTGCCATTTCTATCAGCTCACATCGCCGCTCACGAGCGGAAAGCCTTCGTCTTCCTGGGAGAAATTCCTGGAAGCGAATCCGGACAGGGTCAATAGAGGTTAGTTGGAAAATATGAAATACGGTATCAAGTTGTTTTTGACGCTGGTGCTAGTGATGGCATCGGCGGTTGTTTCCTACGCGCAGAACAAGATTACGGTCAAACTTCAGGAGAAGGGCGCGGACATCCCTGTAGCATACGCTACGGTAACGCTCACGAAGCAGGGGGCGAGCACTCCGTCCTACGCTGCGCTCAGCAACGACAAGGGCGGGGCCGTCATAGCGAACGTCAAGAACGGTAACTATATCGTTAAGGCGGAACTGCTTGGCTATAAGGAATATACGAAAAACATAAAAGTCTCCGGTGCGCTTGACCTGGGGACTTTTGCTATGGATCAGGACACCCAGGCCATAGATGCGGCGACTGTTTCTGCGGCGGGCAACCCGATCATAGTGAAGAAGGATACAATCGAATTCAACGCCAGTTCCTTCAAGACCACGGACAATGACGTGCTCGAGGACCTGCTCAAGAAGCTTCCGGGAGTGGAGGTGTCGGAGGACGGGTCCGTTACCGTCAACGGCGAGACTGTCAAGAAGATCACCATCGACGGCAAGACCTTCTTCCTGGATGACCCTACGCTGGCATCCAAGAACATCCCTGCGAAGATGGTGGAGAAACTCAAGGTGATCGAGAAGAAGTCCGAACAGGCCGAGTTCACAGGAATCGATGACGGGGAGGAGGAGACTGTGATTGACCTCAGCGTCAAGCCGGGGATGATGAAGGGATTCATCGGAAGTGTGACCGGAGGCGGTGGAATCGATCTTCCTTCCGGGGGAGTGAAACCGGATGCAAGGTATCAGGCCGCGGGATTCGTAGGCAAGTTCGAAAGCAAGACCCAGATCAGTGTGATCTTCAACGGCAACAATACCAACAACCGTTCGTTCAGCGACCTCTCAGGCTCGATGATGGGCGGAATGATGGGTGGCGGCGGAAGAATGGGCGGCGGCCAGGGAGGCTGGGGTAACGGCAACGGAATCACCTCCTCATATATGGCCGGAGCCAACGGTGCCTGGGACCTGTGCGATGACAGGATGAAGCTCGGCGGCAACTACCTCTTCAACTTTACCGAAAACAACGTCATTGAAACGACGACAAAAGATACCTACCTTGACGATTATACCCTGAATTACAACAGTGACGGTACCAGCCTCACCGGCTCTGCGGGACACCGTTTCGGCATAAGGCTCGACCACAAATTCTCGGAGAACACATCAATCCTCTTCGAACCCCAGATCAACTTCGGACACGGCTACTACAACCAGGCGAGCACTACATCGACAAGGAGGGACGGATCACTGGTGAACGATGCTGTCGTGGATAATATCGGCGCCAACAAGAACCTGTCCACCAGCGGATTCTTTCTTTTCCGCCAGAGACTCGGGATACCGGGAAGAACCCTCACGGCCAATGTCCGCTACAGCTATTCGGACAACGACCTCCTGGGACAGAACAGGAACATCACTACGAGCTACGAGAACGGCAACGACGACCGGAAGGTCATAGAGCAGAAATTCGACAACCGCCAGAATTCATCCTCCGTTTCGGGCAGGCTGACCTACACTGAACCTCTCGGAAACCACTTCTACCTTGAGGCCAACTATTCATACTCCTGGTCAAGGTCAACCTCAAACAAGTTGACGAGGGACCTCAATACTGGAGAGATACTGGATTCATATTCCAACGCCGTACGGAACGAGGCGAACAACCAGAACATGGGAGCCAACTTCCTGTATCAGAAAGACAAGCTCCGCGCCCAGGTCGGATTCGCCGCGATGCCTACAAGGACAGTCAACACGACGACCGCCGCCGGCAATACGATCGAATACGATGACTTCCGCTGGAACTTCTCCCCGAGGGTGATGCTCCGCGGAGACTTTACCGAAAACTCGAACGGAAGGCTCAATTACCGCGGAACCACCAGCCAGCCTTCAACCTCCCAGCTGATGCCTGTGCCTGATGTCACCGACCCTCTCAACATCAGGTTCGGTAACCCGTCGCTTACTCCGTATTTCACGCACAGCCTTAACGGGGACTACCGTTACAACAACAAGAAGAACTTCTTCTCCTTCAATGTCCGTTTCAACGGAAGGATGGTTCAGAATCCTATAGTAAGCGCACTCTGGTACGGTGCCAACGGTGCCCAGTACACTATGCCTGTCAACGGACGTAACTCCGGCAGCGCCGGGCTGAACTATTTCATCAATGCCCCTATCGGAAAGTCCGGGTTCACAATCAGCAACCAGGGCCGTGGAAACTGGTCAACCAGCTCGCCCTATGTCGGATCGAATGTGGATATGTCCAGATATCCGGATCCTACCGAGGATTACTACGGGTTCATGAACGCCTTCCTGGCAGACCACAAGGACCTTGAGAAGTGCGAGGACTTCAAGTTGAACACACTGCAGTCAGTTTCATTCTCCGAGAGGATCAGGTTCATCTACAGAACTGACGACCTTGAGCTTTCACTCGGAGGAAATACGAGGATGAACAAGTCCTGGTATACCATCAGCACAGAAGCCGACAATACGACAACCTGGAACAACCAGATCCGTGCGGCGGTCAACTGGACATGGAGCCTTGCCGGGCTTACGCTCAAGGCGGATTACAACTACAACTGGTATAACGGTTACAAGACTGCCCAGCCGAGCGAGCACGTGCTGAACGCAGAGATACAGAAGCTTCTCTGCAAGAACAAGCTCACCCTCGCCCTGAAGGGCTATGATATCCTCGGACAGGCAAAGAACCTTACCGTGAGCGATGCATCCAACTACCATCAGGAATCAGTCAACAATACTCTCGGAAGGTATATCATCCTCTCGCTCACATACCGTTTCGGAACATTCAACAGGAACTCCATGATGAGAGGAGGCGGCCCTGGTCCTGGAATGGGCGGCCATGGTCCGAGATAGTTAATTTTTTGTATATTTGCGGCAATGGCAACCCAGAAAAGCAAATACGCTGATATAGACCCCGTCTTTCTTGAGAAGGAGTACAACGCTACACGCAGGGTTCACAGAAAGGTCGTTCTCTTCAACAACCGCGAGAAGTCGGCCATCAGGGAGTATTGTCGCAGATTCAATATCAAGAATGAATCGGGGATGATACGGCAGGCGGTGATGGAGCGTGTCCTTGAGGGACTGGATGAGGTTCATCCTAGTCTTTTCGAGTAAGAAGTCTTACAATCAGCAGCGCAAGGAGCAGCAGGAAGGTGAATGTGCAGCCTCGTCCTGCCACGTCGCCGTATCTGGCGAACGGGGTAAGCGTCGAGTACAGATTTACGCTGCCTTCCAGGATATCCTCCTGCCACCAGCCTGTACTTTCAAGAATGTCACCCCTGCTGCTTATCAGGGCGGAAATGCCGGTGTTCGCACATCTGGCTATATCCCTTCGCAGTTCCACAGCCCTTAATGACGAATATCTGAGATGCTGCCTGTAGCCTGGGGTATCGCCCCACCAGGCATCGTTGGTAATCACAGTCATCAGCTGTGCTCCCTTCCTTACATATCCTGTGCAGTACTCACCGAATACCGATTCATAGCATACTGCGCAACCTACCGGGATGCTGTCCCTGTAGTTCAGCAGGCTTATTTCCTGCTGTCCGATGCAGCGTCCCATAACCCCGCCGAGAAGATTGTCAAGCGGAACGAACAGTTTCGGGAACGGGGTGGATTCGACTCCCACCACCAGCTTGCTTTTGTGGAAGATGTCAGGTTCCCTGTCCTGCGCAAGCAGGATGGCGCTGTTGTGGCTCTCGTACCAGGCTCCGCTGCCGAACTCCCGCGCCAGTATGGACGGAGCCGAGTTCTGGTGGAATACATCGTAGGTGGTGGCCCCGAAAAGAATCTCGTTCCCCGGATGCTCTGCCAGAAAAGCGCGAAGGTTGGTAACGGTGCATCCGCTCTCGAATTCGTTCAGGAAGATGTCTCCGGTGAAGGTCTCCGGTGCAATGAGCAGCGCGCTGTCGGTTTTTGCGCTGTCGAACAGCCTCAGCAGCACCTCGTTCTGCTCGGACTGGCTCAATGACTGGAATTTCTGGTACGGATCGAAATCAGGTTGGGCTATGACTACATCCACCTTCCCTTCCGGAACCGGATTGAAGGTGGCGTACCGTATCAGGGAGGCGGCCGTCGGGCCGAGGATCACAAGGATTGCGGCGGCAGCTGCGGAGATTTTCCTGACAGGTTTCCACCCGGCCCATCTTCCGTCCGAAAGGGCCGTCATAATCCCGAAAATACCGAGATTCACCGTCCATATCCACAGGGATCCCCCCAGCGTTCCTGTGATTTCGTACCACTGTACAAGGGATATGCTCCCCGCGAAAGCGTTGCCTAGTGTGAGCCACGGCCAGGAAATCTGGGCTGAGAAATAGAATCTTTCCCAGGCGATCCAGGCGGTGGCGAGGAAAATATAGGGGATGATTCCCTCGAACTTCTTCTTGCCGAAGCGGAAGAGCGCCCCTATGACCGCCATCTGGAAGGAATTGCCGAGCACGGCGAATATTCCTCCTCCCACGGTTGCGTTGCATACCCAGAAGGTTGTGGCGGCATTCCACAGGATGAATGCACCCCAGTACCACAGGAAGAACTTCTTTTCGGAAAAGTCCCTTGCAATCCTGTCGAGGCAAAGCAGCGGAACGAAGCCGACGAGCGCCAGCCATCCCATATGCGGGACAAGCCACGGCAGGCTCATAAGGACTGCGAACAGCAGAACGAGTATGGCAGCGGCTTTCCTATTCATCGTCGTCTTCCTCCGGCGCAGGCATATTCCTGCAATATTTCCTCCATTTGTCCAGCAGTTCCGTCATATCCCGGGGCAGGGTGGAGTCGAAGCGTATCAGCTTGCCTGTCTTCGGATGCACGAAGCCAAGGGTTTTGGCGTGAAGTGCCTGGCGCGGACATATCTCGAAGCAGTTGCGGATGAACTGCTTGTATTTAGAGTAGATGGTACCTTTCCGGATTTCGGTCCCTCCATAGCGTTCATCGCTGAACAGGGGATGCCCTATCGAGGACATATGAACCCTGATCTGGTGGGTGCGTCCTGTCTCCAGGCGGCATTCAACGAAGGTCACGTAGCCGAAGCGTTCCAGAACCCTGTAGTGGGTGACGGCCCATTTGCCCTTGGTCTCGTCCTCCACGGGCTTGAACTTCAGCCTGTCGTTGGGATCCCTTCCTATATATCCTTCCACCGTACCTTCGTCCTCGGTGATGTTGCCCCAGACTATCGCCTGATAGCAGCGTTCGATGCTGTGGTCGTAGAACTGTTTCGCCAGTGCGAACTGGGCCTCGTCATTCTTGGCCACCAGCAGCAGTCCGGACGTGTCCTTGTCGATGCGGTGCACCAGGATGCCCATTCTCTCGTCCCCTTCGTCCACGCTCTGCTTTATCCCGAGATGGTAGCACAGCGCGTTGACCAGCGTACCCTCGAAATGGCCGTGTCCCGGATGGACCACCATACCGGCCTGTTTGTTCACCACGAGCACGTCGTCATCCTCATAGGTTATGTCGAGAGGGATGTCCTGCGGAAGGACCTCCACACCGCGCGGTCTGTATGGCATCACGAAGCGGATCACGTCCCCGGGCCTGACTATGAAGTTGGCTTTCACGACTTTGTCGCCGACGTGCACGTAACCGGCTTTCAGAGCCAGCTGGACACGGTGTCTGGATGTATCCTCCATATGGCAGGACATATACTTGTCTATGCGCATAGGAGTCTGCCCATTGTCGACGAGCAGTCTGAAATGCTCGAATTCCTCCATCTATTCGTTCTTTGGTAAGGTGAGTACAAGATCCACTTCCGTTCCCATCAGGACTGTAGGGGTGCTCTGGTCCGGACTCTGGGCGCTGACGATGCAGGCAAGTGAGTCCGAGAAGCTTTTTGCCCTCTTGTCGAACTTGAGTTTCCCGACGTTGAGGGAGTTGTCCAGCAGCAGGCTTACGGCGTTGACATAACTCAGACCCATAAGGTTCGGAATATAGGTCCTTCCGTCCTCGTAGTTCAGCCCGCATACCAGGTCGATGGTGGAACCGGCGTTGATAAGTTTGCCCGGAGCGATGTCACGGCCCTTGTATTGCTGTCTGAGTACGTTATTGGTGGCTATATCAGCCTGATACTTGAGCTTTCCGAGAGTAAGACCCCTGGAAGCGAGCTCGGCCTTGGCCTGACGCATCGAGCATCCGACAAGTGAAGGCATCGTCACCTTCCTCGTTCCGTTGGCGTTCACGGTCAGTTCGATGGTCCTTCCAGGTTTCACCTCGGCTCCTGCCTTCGGATGCTGGGAATATACCGCACCCTTCTTCATCCTTGCGGCGAACACGGAATCGGATACGTGCACCTTCACTCCGGCCCTGGAGGCCTCGGCGCGTGCCTCGTCGTAGGTCATATTGGTAAAGTCCGGCACTATCAGCGAGCGGTTGTGCTTTGTCAGAATACCCAGTCCTATCCCCGTTGCAGCCACTATGACCGTGACGAAGACAGCTGCGCCTATGAGGTTGCGCAGGATCCATTTGTTGTCATTTGCCTTCTTTACCATAACTGAATGATTCCTTTGATTGTCATCACGGCTCCGAATATCACGACAGCCCATCCGATCAGCCTGTTGATCTTAAGCAGGGCATTCATATCGATCCGCTGGCCCAGTTTGTCGGCTATCGTGGAGAAAACCACCCACCACAGCACCGCGCCTGCGCTGACACCTACGATGCGGAGGATCTGGTAACTTTCGGCGGAGTCAATCTTGAAAAGGATCATGAGACCGAACATAAGTGCGAGCGCTCCCGGATTGGAAAGTGCAAGCAGGGCCGCCTCAACCGGATGGCCTGCCGACACCCTGTTCTGTTCCTTTTCCTTCCTGCTCGGGAATTTCTTCCTCAGGGCCATGAAGACTCCAACCGCTACTATCGCTGCTCCGCCCACTATCATTATCACCGAACTGTTCTTGTCTATGAAGGCCTGAACCGCAGTCACTGCGAAGACGGCGACGCAGGCGTAGAGTGTATCCACCGCAGCTGAACCCAGTCCGGCTGCTATCCCGGCCCGTTTGCCATATGTGAGTGTCTTCTGAAGGATCAGCACCAGCACCGGCCCGAGGGTGGCGGAGGCGCAGGCACCTACCAGAACGGCTTTCAAAAAATCAAACATAACTTACAAATATACTTTGATATTCTGATATTAAAAAGTAAATTTACGCTAATCAAACATTGTTCCCTGCGATGAAAGTCAGAATAGAGGAAAGCTGGGCCGGGGCGCTGGCCCCTGAATTCGAAAAGGAATATTTCTCCCGTCTGGTGGAAAAATTACACGCCGAAAAGGCCGAAGGGAAGACCATATATCCCCCGGGACCGCAGATTTTCAAGGCTTTCGACCTCTGTCCGCTGGACAGGGTCAAGGTCGTCATACTGGGTCAGGACCCGTATCACGGGTACGGGCAGGCGATGGGACTTTCATTCAGCGTCCCTGACAATGTTCCGGCCCCGCCTTCCCTGAAGAACATCTTCAAGGAGATGGAGGACGACCTGGGCATCAGGATGTCGGGACGTCCGAATCTGGAGGGATGGGCTCGTCAGGGAGTTCTGCTGCTGAACGCGGTGCTCACCGTAAGGGCGGGGGAGCCCACCTCGCATTCGGCCATAGGCTGGCAGGAATTCACGGATGCTGTCATAAGGACTGTCTCCGAGCGCTGTGACGGCGTCGTATTCATGCTGTGGGGCAATTACGCTAAGGGCAAGGCCCCGCTGATAGATGCGGCAAGGCACTGCATCCTCTCTGCCGCCCATCCGTCCCCGCTGGCCAGGGGCGCCTTCTTCGGCTGCAGGCATTTCTCCAAAGCCAACGCATATCTCGTGCAGAGAGGCAAAACTCCTGTCGACTGGCAACTGTGACACTATTTTGGCTATATTTGCACTATGAAAAAGAAAGCATTGTTCCCGGGATCCTTCGATCCGTTCACGGCCGGACATCTCAATATACTGACCCGCGCCCTTACTATGTTCGATGAGGTGGTAGTCGCCATCGGTGTCAATCAGGACAAGCGGGGTTTCTTCGACACCGAACAGAGAATGGATATAATCCGTCAGGCGGTGGCCGGGCTCAAGGGCGTCACAGTGATCAATTATGACGGCCTTACTGTGGATATCTGTCGGAAACATCAGATCAAACACATTGTAAGAGGGGTGCGCAACATGCTCGATTTCGAGAATGAGCGGGCCATCGCGGATGCGAACAGGAGGCTCGCGCCCGAGATAGAGACTGTCATCATCCCTACAGCCCAGGAATTCGCCCATATCAGTTCATCGGCCGTGCGCGATATCCTCAAGCACAATGGCGACACTTCAATGTTCATGAACCCCTGGGTCAAACTTCCTGAAGCTGAATGAGAAAATCCCTGTTCGCGATATTCTTCCTCCTCTCAGGACTGCTGTGCCGCGCCCAGACCGACACGACGGGCTTCTCACGCCTGGAGTCTATGGTCAGGGAGTACACTGCGGCCATTGCAGCCGAAAGCACCGGGTCGAAGGAGAACGAATGTGATTTCCTGATATCCTCACTGGATGACACGCAGCTGAAGGGAAAGCTCGCGGAAACGCTTTTCAACATCTACAGGACTTCCCCTCTTATGGGGGACGAGAGTGTCGCCATATATATCTGGGATGAGTGGCTGAAGGACAGGAAGGTACCTCTCCCTGATGACGAGGCATATTCCGACGCCAGGATATTCGCGGAGTTCAACCGCGAGTCCCAGCTCGGCCTCAAGGCTCCGGAACTTCAGCTCAGAAAGCCATGCGGCGGACGCCTGACCGTGCCGCGCAGGGGGCGTCCGGCAGTATTCTATTTCTATGATACTTCCTGCGGAAAGTGCAAGCTGATGAATCCGGTCATCTCGCAGACGCTCTCCTCCTGGCACACCCCGGTGGATTTCTTTGCCGTATATGTGGGGATGGACAAGGCATCCTGGAAGGAATTCAGGAAGAAGTTCCGCATCTCCAACAGGAAAATCCGCACGGTGCATCTCTGGGATCCTGATATGGACACGGACCTCGTCAGGCTGTACGGAGTGCTGTCCACTCCGAAGCTGTTCCTTATAAACAGCGACGGCCGGATAATCGGTCGTCGCCTTGAGCTTGAGAATCTCCTCCAGCTTGAAGAGTATATCGACTAGAAAATGAATTCCAGTACGTCGTCGATGGTTTTCACATAGTGGAAATCAAGTCCCTTGACGTATATCTCCTTGATGTCCTCCACATCCTTGCGGTTGTCTTCCGAGATCACTATGGTAGTTACTCCCGCCCTCTTGGCAGCCAGGATCTTTTCCTTGATCCCTCCTACCGGAAGCACCCTTCCGCGCAGGGTCATCTCTCCTGTCATCGCAATTCCCTTGCGTACGGATTCGCCCCTGAAAGCACTGGTCATCGAACTTACCATTGTGATTCCGGCTGAAGGGCCGTCCTTCGGTGTAGCTCCCTCCGGTACGTGTACGTGGATATCCTTCTTGGAGAACTCCTCGCCGGTTATCTTTGCGAGCTGCGGATGGGCCTTGATGTACTGGTAGGCTATCGTGGCGGATTCCTTCATCACGTCTCCGAGATTGCCGGTCATCGTCATCACTCCCTTGCCCTCGCTCACACTGCTCTCGACGAAGAGGATCTCCCCTCCCATCTGTGTCCACGCCAGTCCGGTAACGACGCCCGGGGCCTCGTTGCCCTTCTGAAGGTCGTGGAACGAGGTAGGCAGGCCGAGGTATTCCTTGAGATGCTCCTTCTTGATTGTCTGTGGATATTCCTCTTCCAGGGCAATCTTCTTCGCCGTCACGCGCGCGATCTTCGCAATCTGCTTCTCAAGTCCGCGTACGCCCGACTCGTGGGTGTAGTGTGCGATTATATCGTTGATTGCACTGCTGTCTATCTTGAGCGTGCCCTTCTTCATTCCGTGCTCTGCAAGCTGCTTCGGGATGAGGTATTTCTTCGCGATCTGCTGCTTTTCCTCGGCAAGGTATCCGCTCACGTTTATCATTTCCATACGGTCGCGCAGCGCCGGCTGGATGGTTGAGATCTCGTTTGCCGTCGTGATGAACATCACGTTGCTCAGATCATAGTCTATGTCCAGATAATTGTCGTGGAACGCGGAGTTCTGCTCCGGGTCCAGAACTTCCAGAAGCGCCGATGACGGGTCGCCCTTGAAGTCGGATGCCAGCTTGTCGATCTCGTCCAGCACGATGACAGGATTGGATGTGCCCGCCCTTTCGATCCCGTTGAGGACCCTTCCCGGGAGAGCTCCCACATAGGTCTTGCGGTGACCTCTGATCTCCGCCTCATCGTGCATTCCGCCCAGTGATATCCTTACATATTCACGTCCCAGAGCCCTTGCAATTGACTTTCCGAGGGAGGTCTTGCCGACTCCCGGAGGGCCGTAGAGGCACAGGATAGGGGATTTCATATTTCCCTTCAGTTTGAGGACGGCCAGGTACTCGATGATCCTGTCCTTGACGTTCTCAAGGCCGAAGTGGTCGTCGTCCAGAACCTTCTGCGCGTGCTTGAGGTCGAGGTTGTCCCTGCTCATATCGTTCCACGGCAGGTTCAGCATGAACTCCAGATAGTTGTACTGCACGCTGTAGTCCGGTGAACTGGGATTGTATTTCTCCAGTTTTGCCAGTTCCTTATCGAACTGCTCCGCCACCTTCTCAGGCCAGTTCTTGCTTTCCGCCCTCTGACGGAATCTCTCGAACTCTCCGTCATCATCCATACCGAGCTCCTCCTGGATGGTCCTGAGCTGGTTGTTGAGGTAGTATTCCCTTTGCTGCTGGTCGATTTCAGATTTGACCTTCTGGTTGATTTCCTGCTTGATCTTGCCCAGTTCGACCTGTACGTCCAGGGCTGAGAGAAGCTTCATCGCCCTGACCTTGATGTCGTCGTACTGCAGGAGTTCCATCCTGTCATTGAAATTGTCCACTTCTATGGTCGTGGCGATGAAGTTGACAAGGAAATGGAAGTTGTCAATGGATTTGAGCGCCGCCACAGCCTCCTTGGAGGCGAAGTTGGAGCCTTTGATTATCTGTATGGCCTTGTCCTTGAGCGCGTCTGCAAGTGCCTTTGTGTCAGTGCCTTCAGAAGAACTGCGGAGGTCTTCCAGATAATGCACCCTCGCCGTGATGTAAGGCTCGTATCCGAGGATGTCGTCGACCTCCAGCCTCTTGAATGCCTGCATTATGGCGGTTATGGTTCCGTCCGGCATCTCCAGGGTGCGGATGATCTTGGCCATCGTGCCGTATCTGTAAAGGTCCTCCTTCTTCGGGTCCTCCACCATCACGTCGATCTGAGGGACCGCTCCGATGAAGAATCCGGCGTTCTCGGCGTCCTGGATGAGTTTTACGGACTTCTCGCGTCCTATAGTTATAGGGAAGACTGCCCCCGGGAAAAGGACCGCGTTGCGCAGTGCCAGAATTGGCAGGGTGTCAGGGAGCTCCGATTTGTCCATATCAGGCACTCCTTCGCCCTGCATTACAGGTATGATGCTTACTTCCGATCCTCCGGGAAGCATGAAATTGGTCTCTATATTCATATTTTTGTCAAAATGTCAGTGTTTGGTACGGGAGTATGTAATGTCAATCTCCGTGCCATTGGAAACGGTCGGCAAAAATAGCAAGAGAATTTTGAATATTGAGAATTTAAGTTTATTTTTGCACTCCTTAAAAGGGATTAACAATTAACTACTTAGAATTATGACAAAAGCTGAAATCGTCAATCAGGTCTCAAAGGCCACTGGAGTGGAGAAGATTATAGTTCAGAATGTTGTTGAAGCCTTTATGGAGAGCATAAAGGAATCGCTCGCCAAGGAGAAGCCGGTTTATCTTCGCGGATTCGGCAGCTTCATCATCAAGCATCGCGCCCAGAAGGCCGCACGCAATATCACCAAGAAGACCACTTTGACAATTCCTGAGCACGATATCCCTGCATTCAAGCCTGCCAAGGTGTTCGTGGAGACGGTAAAGAACAAATAATCAAAACCATTATATAATATGCCTAACGGTAAGAAGCATAAAAGACACAAGATGTCTACTCACAAGCGCAAGAAACGTTTGCGCTTGAACAGACACAAGAAGAAATAGTCGCGGGAGGCCCGGCGGGAGATCCGCAGGGCCTTTCGTTTTAATGTAAATGTCAATGGAGTCAGAGAAGAACGAGAAAGACCTCGTGGTCGATGCCGGCAAGTCTGAAGTCCGCATAGCCCTGATGGAAAACCACAGGCTCATCGAACTCAGCAGGGATTCGAACCAGGGTCAGAGCTTCGGTGTAGGTGATGTCTACCTCGGAAGAGTCAAGAAGATATTGCCTTCGTTGAATGCGGCTTTCGTGGATATCGGTGACAGCAAGGAGGCATTCGTACACTATCTTGACCTCGGCCTGTATTTCGGGGCGTTCGACAAGTTCGTGAAGCAGAGCAATTCCAACCGCAACTGCGGGGAACTGTTCTCCGGAATAGAACTCGGAAAACCGCTTGCCAAGGAAGGCAGGATTGAGGACCACCTCAAGCAGGGCCAGATGGTGATGGTGCAGATCATCAAGGAACCGATTTCCACAAAGGGATCCAGGTTGACCGCTGAAATTTCATTGGCAGGACGCAATATTGTACTGCTTCCTTTCGCGGAAAAAGTTAGTATTTCGCAGAAAATAGAATCGCGGGAGGAAAAAAGAAGGCTCGAGACTCTTGTCAAGAGCATTCTTCCGAAGAACTACGGTGCCATAATCCGCACTGCAGCCGAGGGGAAGAATGCATCTGTGCTCGTAGGTGAACTCAAGTCCCTGATAGAGAAATGGGAGAGTTCCTGGAGCAAGGTAAGCAGGAGCAAGGGCGTGGAACTGCTCTTCACCGAATACAGCAAGACCACTGCAATCCTGAGGGATCTTCTCAACGAGACGTTCACGAACGTCTATGTCAACGATCCGAAGGTTTATGAGGAGACGCGGAAGTATGTTTCGCTCATCTCTCCCGAGCAGGAGAAGATCGTGAAGCTGTACGAGGGAAAGGAGCCTATCTTCGATCATTTCGAGGTTACAAGGCAGATCAAGAGCTCCTTCGGGAAAGTTGTCCCGATGAAGCAGGGAGCCTACCTCGTGATTGAGACCACGGAGGCGCTGAATGTCATAGATGTAAACAGCGGTATCCGTGTGAAGACCTCTGACCAGGAGGAGAATTCCTTCGAGGTCAACAAGCTGGCGGCAGAGGAGATCGCCCGTCAGCTCAGACTCAGGGATATGGGTGGAATCGTCATAGTGGATTTCATCGATATGGACACGGCGGAGCACCGCAACGAACTGTACAGGTATATGATGGAGCTTATGCAGCCTGACCGCGCAAAGCACAACGTCCTGCCTCTCACGAAGTTCGGTCTTATGCAGATTACAAGGCAGCGCGTTCGTCCGGTCACTGAGATCAACACCACCGAGAAATGCCCTCTGTGCCACGGCACGGGCAAGATTTCCTCGACAGTGGTGATAGACGAGCAGATAGCCCGTCAGATTGCCTACTACGTGGATGAGAAGCACATTGACAAACTCACCCTCAGGTTGAGCCCTATTCTGGGCGCCTACCTCTCAAGGGGTTTCAATTCCTTCGTCCGCAAATGGCGAAAGCAGTACAAATGCAAGTTGAAACTGGTCGAAATGACCGAGTTCAGCATCCTGCAGTATGAATTCTACAATGAAAAAGGAGAGGTTCTGGATTGAACCTCTCCTTTTTTATTACTAACCCGTTAGTTGCGCCGTGCCAGCCCGATGTAGTAGAACAGGGTGGCCAGGGAGCCTAGGGCTGCTATCACGTAGGTGTAGGCAGCCCACTTCAGGGCGTCTGCCGCCATAGGGCGTGTCTCATAGGTTGTGATGCCGGAAAGTTCGAGCCAGCTGACCGCACGGCGGCTGGCGTTTATCTCCACAGGCAGCGTTATGAGGCTGAAGAGAGTGCTCATCGCGAAGAGCGCGATGCCTATCCACAGCACGGACGGGCCGATGATCTGCAGGAAAAGCACCCCGGCAAGAAGCACCCACTGCACAGTGTTGTTGGCAAAGGTGACCGCCGGAACCAGCAGCGAACGCAGTTTCAGGGGAACGTAGCCGTTGGCGTGCTGCAGGGCGTGCCCGGTTTCGTGGGCCGCCACTGCGGCCGCCGCGATGCTGTACTGCCCGTAGACTCCCTCGGAGAGGTTTATCCTCTTGGAGGAAGGGTCGTAGTGGTCGGTGAGCATTCCCGGTACGGAGCATACTTCAACGTCATTTATACCGTTGTCCCTCAGCATTTTCCTTGCTACATCAGCACCGCTGAGGCTGCAGCGTACCCTGGAGTACTTGTCGAACTTCGACTGAAGGACATTCTGAATCAGGAGTGACGCGAGCATCACTCCTATTACTATAATCCAGATTGATGAGATCCCCATTATTTGGCGGTATTGATCGTTATGAGTTCATAATCCCTCGTGCCGACCCCGATCTTCTCGGCCTGCTCGAAGCAGGATTTCCAGTCGCTCTGAGGGTGCAGATTGTTGAAATGGTTGCCCTGCTCGTGGAAATCAGCCCTGTGCATCGCATCGGTGAGCTTGCTGCCCGGCATAGGCTCCGCCTTCTGGCAGAGGTCGACTGAGGCCTGGTCTATGGCCAGAATATCGGTGGATGCAAGCATTCCTATGTTAGGAAGGATAGGAACGTCGTTCTCAGGATGGCAGTCGCAGCCCGGGGAGATGTCCAGAAGAAGGTTGATGTGGAACTGAGGACGTCCGTCCACTACAGCCTTGCTGTATTCCGCGATTCTTCTTGACAGCATCTCGTTGGCGGTGTCGTTCTCGAAGCCGATTGCATCGAAGTTGCAGGCTCCGAGGCAGTTGCCGCATCCCACACATTTGTCGGTAACTGTCATTTTCTTCTTCTGTGAGTCGAATTCGAGTCCTCCGTTAGCGCAGTTCTTGAGACACTGGCGGCATCCGCGGCACAGTTCTTCGTTGATGATGGCCAGGCCGCTGGAGTGCTGCTCCTTCTTGCCGGCGCGGGATCCGCATCCCATTCCGGTATTCTTCAGGGCTCCGCCCAGGGATGAGAAATTGTGTCCCTTGAAGTGGTTGAGGCTGATATACACGTCAGCGTCCATGATCGCGCGTCCGATCTTTGCCTCCTTGATGTATTCTCCGCCCTTCACAGGCACCAGGGCCTCGTCCGTTCCCTTCAGACCGTCGGCGATGATGATCGGACAACCGCAGCTGAGCGGGTTGAAGCCGTTCTCCCAGGCGCACTCCAGATGCTCCAGGGCGTTCTTCCTGGCTCCCGGGTACATAGTGTTGCAGTCGGTGAGGAAAGGTTTTCCTCCGAGTTCCTTCACTACGTCCACGACGGCCTTCGCGAACTGCGGACGCAGGTGTGCGATGTTGCCGTGTTCACCGAAGTGGATCTTGATGGCCACGAACTTGCCGTCCATATCGATGTCGGCGATGCCGGCAGCCTTGATGAGGTTCTTGAGTTTGGTTGGAAGTCCGTCTCCGTAATCCCTTGTGCGGAGGTCGGTGAAATAAACTTTTGCTTTTTCCATATTCTTTTTACTGTTTGAATTCATCCCACAGGGCGTCCAGTTCGCGACGCTCCTTCTTGGTAGGCCGGCCCGTGCCGCGGTCCCTCTTCACGAAGAAACTCTCGACCGGAGCGTGCAGCTTGGCAAGCTCGCTCTCCGGGGTCAGGTTCTCCGCATAATCCGGGACGAGGGCCGCTCCCATACGGTTCTCGCTGAGCTGCAGCACCTTGTACTGGAACTGCACCAGTCCCTTGCGGGCCGTAAGGACATCCCCTATCTTCACGGCCTTCGATGCCTTGGCATTTACACCGTTCACCTGCACCTTGTTGCCGTTGCAGGCGTCCGAAGCCTCGCTGCGGGTCTTGTAGACCCTTATTGCCCAG
>JAKSKC010000016.1 GCA_024401945.1 Bacteroidales bacterium | reverse complement strand
TCGCTCAGGACGTTGCCTGCGGCATAGAAAAGGACTATGCCCGCGAGGGCCAGGATGAAGTTGGCCACCGGGGCCGGACCTGAAGGGAGCAGATGCCTGCTGCACAGATATGCGAACGTCGCCAGCACCGGCATTGTGGAAACCGAAAATGACCAATAGCGCGTTACGACAAGCCAGTCCTTGAATGAATGTTTCATAGTTATCCTGTTTTATTTTTTCATCAGCGAGGACATTACGTCCTGTTCGAGTTCACGGGCCGTGGTTGCGCCGGCGCCGCCGTCGAAGGTTGAATTCTTCATATATACCACGACGATGTCGTTGACTGGGTCTATCCAGAAATGGGTGCCGTAAGCCCCGCTCCAGCCGAAAGCACCTTCGGGAAGGGTGTTCTCCCCTGTTATGACCCTGACGCCGAGCCCCCATTTCTGGGAACCGGCCATAATGCTGTCATCAACAAAGGGCGTGCTCATGAGCGCGAGGGTCTGCGGATCCGTGACTCTCCGTCCTGAACGTGATTTTCCGTGGGCCGCAAGCATAAGCGCGAAAGCAGCGTAGTCCTGCGCCGTGGAGGCGAGGGCCGCGCCGGCAGCGTGGTATCCCACAGGGAAATTCCCGAATACACATCCCTCCTGAATGTCCGACGGGCAGGATCTGCCCTCGGCGTCGCGGGCGTGCATCTCCACCATCCTTCCCCACTGCCTTCCGGAAGGTTCGAATGTAGTGTCCTTCATCCCCAGTTTCCTGAAGATGTTCCTCCTGAGATATTCCCCGAACTCCATCCCGCTGACCTTGCTTACGACCATAGCGGCCAGGTCGAACGCCCCGGTGCTGTACTGCTGCCTTGTGCCCGCCTCGAACACGGACGGACTGGAGGACAGGTACTGCACAGCCTTCTCGAGGGTGCAGCTCTTCATCCCGGTGCTGTCCATATCCACCTCCCCCACTCCGCTCAGATGGGACACCAGCTGGAACAGCCTGATATTCCGTCCGGCAAATTCAGGAAGGTAGGCGGAAAGATCGTCGTATATGTCGAGATGTCCCCTGCCGTGTTCGATCAGCAGGGCCAGGGCGGTCAGGGGCTTGGTCATCGAAGCGATCCTGTAGAGTTCGTCACCACAGAGGGCCGGACCGGTCTCCGACACAGTGCCGTAAACGGAATCAAGGACTTGCTTCCCGTACTGATACACGATAACCTGGGAGCCGTAGAACTCTCCGGCCTCTATTCTCCTGACCTGCGAACTTCCGATACGCCGGGCGAGGGTATCCGCATCCAGCGTACACGGGCCCTGGGCCATACAACCCGCCGCTGAAAGCAGAGCAGCAGCGGCGGCGATGAATTTATATTTACCCATAACGGTTATCAGAATGCCTGGCTTGTCTTCCAGCTGCGCGCCTTGGAAACCTTGAAGGTGCCCTTGGCCCTCAGGTCTTCGCAAGATGAACCGAAGTTCACCGTATAGGTGCCCGGAGCGAGCTGCCATTCACAGGCTTCCTCATTGTACGAAGCAAGGGTGTAAGGGTCGATCTTGACCTCGATGTACTGGAACTCGCCAGGGGCCAGGCATTTGGTCTTGGCAAAGGCCTTGAGTTCCATAGCAGGCTTCTGGAGTCCTCCGGAAGGGGCGGCCACGTAGAACTGGACAACCTCCTTGCCCGATTTCCTGCCGGTGTTGTAGACGTAGAGGCCGGCTGTCACCGTGCCGTTCGCCGCAACCTTGACAGAAGGCTTGATGTACTGGAATGTGGTGTATGAAAGACCGTATCCGAAAGGATATGACACCTTCTTGTGCGAGGTGCAGAAATATCTGTAACCTACGTCAAGACCTTCGGAGTAGTTGGTGTAGCCCACATTCCTGAGGTTTCCCTTGGATTCCTCCACGACGTCATAGCGCTTGTAAGGGAAGTTGGATGATGAAGGATGGTCGAAATAGTCGCAAGGCCAGGTCATACTGAGCTTTCCTGAAGGGAAATACTCGCCTCCGAGAACTTTTGCGACGGTATTGCCACCCTCCTGTCCCGGGGCCCAGGCGAGAAGGATTGCATCCGGATAGGACTTCCAGGACTCGGTCTCGATGACTCCGCCCACGTTGAGCACAACAACCACTTTCTTGCCTTCGGCGTGATATGCCTCACAGACGTTTATGATCATATTGCGCTCATCTTCGGAGAGAAGGAAATCTCCCTCGAGGGTCCTGTCTGCACCTTCACCGGCCTGACGGGCAATGGTGATGACGGCAGCGTCGGCCTCCTTGGCATATTTGCCGGCAAATCCCTTGTTGACGCGGAGTTCGGTGACAGCCGGTTCTCCGAGGAGAATGCCCGGGCCTGTCGATTCGTTTATCTGACGGAGTTTCTCGAAAGAGAGATATTTGCGGTAATAGTCGCTGATCTGAGGAATAAGCTTGAACCCGAAGGTCACGAGTCCTTCGTCCAGGCTGGTAACGTACGGCTTGTTCACATTGCCGGAGCCTGTGCCTCCGGCGATGAAATCATAGGATGTCGCGCCGAACAGGGCGATCTTGTCCACTTCGTCGGTGAAAGGAAGGGTGTTAGAGTCGTTCTTGAGAAGGACCATTCCCTCGGCTGCAGCCTCACGGGTGAGCAATGCGTGGGCAAGAAGGTCAGGCTTGTTGGAATATCCGTATCCGGCGAAGCGCGGAGTCTTGACTACAAGGGCAAGCACCCTGGCCACGCAGGCGTCGAGGGCCTTTTCAGAGAGTTCACCGCTTTTGACCTTGGCGATGATCTCCTCGACCTGTGGCTTGCATCCCGGCTCCATAAGGTCGTTGCCTGCAAGTATCTGGTCGGAGGTGACCCTGGTTCCAGTCCAGTCCGTCATTACCATTCCGTCATATCCCCAGTCCTCCCTGAGGACCCTGGTGAGAAGGTCGTAGTTGGATTCGGACCAGGTGCCGTTGATTTTGTTGTAGGAACTCATCAGCGTCCACGGATGAGCCTCCTTCACAACAATCTCGAATCCCTTGAGGTAGATCTCCCTGAGGGCCCTGCGGCTGACCCTGGCGTCGTTGAGAAGACGGTTGGTCTCCTGGCTGTTGACGGCGAAGTGCTTTGCGCTGACGCCGACACCGGCACTCTGTACGCCCCTGACATAGGCGGCGGCAGTCCTGCCGGCCAGGAGAGGGTCCTCGGAATAATACTCGAAGTTCCTTCCGCAAAGAGGGTTGCGATGTATGTTGAGACCAGGGGCAAGGAGCACGTCGACTCCGTACTCGAGAGTCTCGTTACCTATCGCCGCACCGATCTTCTGGACCATATCGGGATTCCAGCTGCAGGCCAGAAGCGAACCTACCGGGAAACCTGTGCAATAATATGTCTGCTCATCACCGGCACGCTTAGGGTTGATCCTCAGACCGGCAGGACCGTCGGCGAGCACCACTGAAGGGATGCCGAGGCGTTCGATGGCCTGCGTGGCTCCCGCGGCGCCCGGTACCAGTCCTATGCTGCTCCCGTTGCCGGCTATGTCTCCTGCGGAACCCACCACTATGGCCGCCTTTTCCTCAAGGGTCATGGCCTTGACCACATCGTCGATATTGTCCGCCTGCAATTTAACGACCTGTGCCGGAAGTGCCGTGCACAGCAGAATGCCTGAAATGATAAGTGCTGTATTCTTCATTTGAATCCTTTTTTTCTTTCTGCAAATTTAATCAATAATTATATTTTTTTTTATTTGTTTAAATGCATTTTTGATATGAGACACTGGAACCTTGTTCTTGCCGCCCTGCTGTCGTCCGCTCTGCTTATCTCCTGCCGGGAGGAGCGGACGAGGGTGGTCGAAGATTTCAATTTTGAATGGAAATTCACCCTCGGCGATTCCGGGGATTTCGCCTCGGCATCCTTCGATGACAGCGGATGGAGAAGCCTGCATCTCCCGCACGACTGGAGCATTGAGGGGGAATTCTCCAAGGACAACCCTTCGACACCGGGAGGCGGTGCGCTGCCGGGAGGGACGGGCTGGTACAGGAAGTTCTTCCCCACCCCGGACGGAGTCCCCGGAAAGAAGGTTTACGTGGAATTCGACGGTGTGTTCATGAACAGCACAGTATATGTCAACGGACACGAGGCCGGCACAAGGCCGTACGGATACAGTTCGTTCAGCTATGATATTACCGGTTTCCTGAACACCGACGGAACGGACAACCTGATAGCAGTGCGCTGCGACAACGCGGAGCAGCCGAATTCCAGATGGTATGCCGGATGCGGCATCTACAGGGATGTGCGCCTCGTGACGGTGAATCCGGTCCACGTGGCATACAACGGTGTATTTGTCCGGACAAGCGAGGTATCGGATGAATCGGCGAAAGTCAGCATAAGCACCGATATCGAAGGCGGGGCGGAAAAGGTCACCACTGAATACATCATCCGTGACCTTGAGGGCAGGAAGGTGGCTTCCGGGAACGTGAACGAATTCGAGATAGAGAATCCATATCTGTGGGACCTTGAATACTGCATCCAGTACACACTCGAGGTGCGGGTAAGCGCCGACGGGGTCCTGAGCGACGTTTACTACCAGAATTTCGGAATAAGGAAGGCGGACAGAGGCTTCTTCCTGAACGGGAAACCTGTCAAGCTGCTCGGGGTCTGCCTGCATCACGATATGGGCTGCCTGGGGACGGCGGTGCACAGGCGCGCGCTGGAGCGCGAACTGGGCATACTCAAGGAGATGGGCTGCAACGCCATCCGCACCTCCCACAATCCTCCTTCCCCGGTGCTTCTGGAACTCTGCGACAATATGGGATTCCTCGTCATCGACGAGGCTATGGATATGTGGCGCAAGCACAAGACGACCTTCGACTATGCGAGGTTCTTCGACGAGTGGCACGAGGCTGACGTGCAGGATTTCATCCGCAGGGACAGGAACCATCCGTGCGTGATAATGTGGAGCATAGGGAACGAGATTCCGGAGCAGCACAGCTCCGCCGGGGAGGACAATGGGGATGACAACCCGAACATCCTGCTGGCCAGGCATATGGCGGAACTTGTAAAGGAGCTGGACGACCGTCCGGTGACATCGGGCTGCGACCAGCCGGACACAAACAACAACATTTTCCGCAGCGGCGCTCTTGATGTCTATGGATTCAATTATCATACAGCGGATTACGACAATGTCAGGGAATGGTATCCGGACAAGCCGCTGTATGGCTCCGAGACAGCCTCTTCACTCAACAGCCGCGGAGTCTATTTCCAGCCGTCGACCCTTCTGAGGCGCGAGCCCGAGGTATGGTGGAAGGTTTGCTCCGACCCGCATCACCAGTGCACGGCCTATGACGCCCTGTGCGCTCCGTGGGCCGACTATCACGAACACGCGTGGGTTGCAATCAGGGACCGTGAATATATGGCGGGCACATTCGTCTGGACCGGTTTCGACTATCTCGGGGAGCCTACCCCGTACAGCTGGCCGAGCAGGAGTTCGTATTTCGGCATAGTCGACCTGGCCGGATTCCCGAAGGACATCTACTACATGTATCAGAGCGAATGGAGCGACAAGGATGTGCTGCACCTGTTCCCGCACTGGAACTGGGCCCCGGGCGACAGCATAGACCTGTGGTGCTGGTACAACAATGCCGACGAGGTGGAACTGTTCCTCAACGGGAGGTCCCTCGGCCGATCACACAAGGAGGGCGAACAGCTGCGCGCGCAGTGGTTGTCAGTTCCTTGGGAGGAAGGGAAGATCGAGGCTGTGGCATACCGTGACGGTGAGGAAGTGGGGCGCACGTCCCGCGAGACCACCGGAAAGGCCTGCAGCATAAAGCTTGAAGCCGACAGACAGACCATCGATGCAGACGGATACGACCTGAGCTATGTCACCGTGACCGCCACGGATGACAGGGGACGCGAGGTGCCGGTTGCGGACAATATGCTTGAATTCAGCGTGTCCGGAAACGGTGAACTCGTCGGTGTCGACAACGGCAACGCGGCTGACACGCTCTCGCTCAAGGGCAGCCGCAAGGCACTGTTCAGCGGGAAGGCCCTGGCCGTGATACGTTCGATAAAGGGCAGCAGGGGCACTGTCGAGCTGTGTGTGAGCAGCGAGGACGGATCGCTTAAGGAAGCTGTCCTGAAGATTAACTGCAAGTAAGGACAGCATATGGACAGACTGATTGAAATTGCGGGCCGGTTCAGGCTCGGCGAAAAGCCCGTTGCAGTGAAGCCGCTCGGAGAGGGTTTCATCAACGACACCTATATGGTATACACAGGGAGTGAGGTGCCGCAGTACATACTGCAGCGCAAGAACCATCTCATCTTCACCGACATCCCGGCAATGATGGACAACATCGTACGTGTAAGCGCGCATATCGCAACGAAGGTTGCGGACCCCGGGCGCCAGTCGCTGTCCGTAGTCCCTGCCCTGGACGGGAATCCGTTCTGGCGGGACGGTGACGGCAACTGGTGGACGGTCTGCAGGTTTATCCGTGGTTCCAGGAGCTATGACCGCGCCGACAGTCCCTCACTCGCCTGTCTGGGAGGCCGCGGGCTCGGGAAGTTCCACCGTCAGGTGGCTGACTTCAACGAACCTCTGGCAGAGACGATAAAGGGCTTCCACGACATCAGGTTCAGGTTCGAACAATGGGATGCGAGCCTGTCGCGGGACGCCGCCGGAAGGGTGGGACAGCTGCGCGAGGAGATATCCTGGATCGAATCCAGGAGGGAACGGATGCTTGCCTTCCGCGAGAAGTACGAGAAAGGGATAATCCCTTCCAGGGTGACTCACAACGACACCAAGATAAGCAACTTCCTCTTCGATGCCGACAGCGGCGAACTGCTGTGCGCCATAGACCTGGACACGCTTATGAGGTCCACTCTCCTGAACGACACGGGGGACGCCCTGCGCTCATACACCAACACGGGGGCGGAGGATGACAGGAATCCAGACAATGTCTCTATGGATATGGATATGTTCAAGTCCTATATGGACGGCTATCTGGAAGAGGCTTCCGGGATCCTGACTGAACAGGAGAGGGAGAACCTGGCATTCAGCGGATTGTACATCACCTACGAGCAGGTGCTCAGGTTCCTGATGGACTACATAGACGGGGACGTGTACTACAAGACCGCATACGCGGAGCACAATCTGGTGCGCACCAGGGCGCAGTACAGGCTGCTGCAATCAATGGAGGAGAAACTGACGATGATGGAAGATTATATCTGTCAATTATGAAAAGGATATTCATTCTCGCGCTGCTGGCACTGGTCTGCAGCTGCAACACGGAAACTGATTTCTACCGCAGGGAAAGGACCCAGATACTGCTTGGAAACACGCCGCAGTACTTTGTGGGGGCCAATTTCTGGTGTGCGGGCAAGCTTGCGCTCGAGGACAGGGCAAGACTGGAGGCTGAACTGGACTCGCTGAAAGCGATAGGAGTGACTAATCTCCGCGTACTGGCCGCTGACAGCGACTGCATCCCCGGGCTGGACATTGCCCTGAAGGAGATGCGCAGGCGCGGGATGTGCGCTGTCCTTTATCTGAACAACTGCTGGGACTGGTCAACCTGCTTCGCCGACTATCTCGAGAAGGCGGGGGCCGGAGCACAGCCGCGCTGCGACAGGGAAGGATATCCCGCCTATATGAAGGCGATGGCGGAATTCTCCAACAACAGGGAGGCCCAGGATATAAGCCGCGAGCACGTCAGGGCCATTGTCGAAAGATACAGGGAGGAACCTGCCGTATTCTCCTGGCAGATAGCCAACGAGCCGAGATGCTTCTCTGACGATCCACTGACCAGGGACAACTTCGTGAAATACATCCACGAGACCGCAGCATTCATAAAGAGCCTGGACAGCAACCATATGGTAAGTACCGGCAATGAGGGCACGATGGGCTGCGAGAAGGACACCGAGCTGTACCGCAGGATCAACGACTGCAGGGACATAGATTATGTCACCATCCACATATGGCCGTTCAACTGGAGCTGGGCCGACCGCGACAGCGTGGTTGAGAATGCTGACAGGTCCGTCCGGATGCTCGAGGAGTATCTGGACCGCAACCTCGCCGTGGCAAAGGACCTCGGCAAACCGCTCGTCATCGAGGAATTCGGCTATCCGAGGGATGGTTTCAGCTTCGAGGAAAGCGCCCCGACGACAGGCAGGGACAAGATATACGGCAAGGTCTTCAGCAGGATCGTCGAATCCGCGAAGCAGGGACTCAACCTTGCGGGATGCAATTTCTGGACTTGGGAGATAGACCCTCCGCAGGAAGACCAGGGCCTCAACGCCGTGCTGCATTCCGACAGCACCGTAGGGCTCATCAGGGAAACGACACGCACCCTGGACAACACCCCTGTGGTGTATGCCCCGCTGGACCTGAGCTGCCTGATGACAGGAGATGGGCCGTTCCAGCTCAAGGCCTACGTCAGCTGCCCGGGCGTCTCTGAAACGGACATGACGCTGAAGCTCGTGCGTGACACGACCCTTATGAGCGAAAGTCCGGATACGGCATACGAGTTTTTCAACAGGGTGCAGCTGGACGGCAAGAAGGCGGCGGAGGTGACATTCCTGCTCGGGACACCGGAGCCGGGGGCCTACAGGGCGGTATTCAGCAATTTCCCGTCCTTCAACATACTTATAAATCCGGAGGACATAATATCACCTCAGAGCAAGGAGCCGGATTTCGACAGTTTCTGGGAAGAGACCCTCGGAGAACTCGCCGCCGTCGATCCCGAATATGAGCTCGTGCCGGACCCGGAACATTCGGACAGCGTCCGCAACGCATATACGGTATATATGAAATCCCTCGGCGGGGTCACTATCGGGGGTTATTATATGGAGCCGGTCGCCGAAGGACAGTACAAGGCCATAATCGACTATATGGGCTATGGCGCCCAGCCGTACCATTACGGGCCTCAGGACCGTCCGGATGCCATACAGTTCCTCGTGAGCGTGCGCGGACAGGGAATCTTCCGCGAGCCCGATGCCAGCTGGATAAAACGCGGGATGGACAACAGGGATGACTATTACTACAGGGGGGCTTTCTGCGACGTGAAAAGGGCTGTGGATTTCATAGCATCACGTCCGAAGACCGACCAGGAGCATATTTTCGTGGAGGGAGAGAGCCAGGGAGGAGCTTTTGCCTGGATTGCCGCCGCGCTGGACGACAGGGTCAGGGCCGTAGCCCCTTCAGTTCCTTTCCTCAGCGACTATCCCGACTATGCGAAGATAGTAGTCTGGCCTATGCAGGATGTCATCAACACCGCCACGGCTGAGGGGATCGCCCCTGACGACCTGTTCAGGACCCTGAGCTATTTCGATGTGAAGAACTTCACCGACAGGATAAGCTGTCCGGTGTTCATGGCGTTCGGGCTCCAGGATTCGACCTGCCCTCCTCACACAAATTTCGCGGGATACAATATGGTGAAGAGCGAGAAGAAATATTTCTGCGTCCCTACCTGCGGTCACGCAATGTGGAAGGAGCCGTCCTGGAAGGAAGCCAGGGAAGAATGGTTCAATTCGATGCTATAGCTCAGCGCTTGTAGGCGATGCATTCCATCTCGACAAGCCAGTCAGGCCTGCATACGGGGGCCTTCAGGATGATATAAGGAAGTTGGCGGAATTTGTTGCGGAACATTTCCGCCACTTTTGCGTAATCCTCCGCATTGCGCAGATAGGCAAGGACCTGGCGGACATCCTCCCAGCCTGACCCGGCCTCTGCGAGCAGGGCTTCCACGTTCTCCCACATCCTCAGGGTCTGCCTGCATACATCCCCCTTGAAAAGCACCTCTCCCCTGTTGTCGATGGATGCAGTGCCGGAGATGAGTATCCGGGAGCTGTCCCCGAAATCCAGTTTCACTCCCCTTTCGAAGGTGACTCCGTACTCGTAGGTGGGGTTCAGGAATTCCGGTGCGTGAAGATATTGTGTATTGTATTTCCCTTTTATGGAGTATGCGTCCATCTGCACCAGCGCGCCTTCCCTGCAAGGGGTTCCGGCGATGCCGGTGCTGGCTATGTAGTGCGTCTGCGGAACCAGCCCCACGGTCTTGAAATTCTCCCTCCTGCCGACCACTACGCCGGCATAGTTGGAGTCTATGTCGTCCACAAAGAGCCAGGTGCGTACGCAGTTGTCCTCCAGCGACATCCCCATTCCGGAAAGGTCCTTTTCGTACGAGGTGAAGATGGATTCGGTCTGTTCCCTCGAGTCAGCGCCCTCAGCCGTGATGCCGGCCGTCCAGACATATTCCAGACCGTCCTCCGACGCCACGGTGATTCCTTTCCCGTACCTGAGCTGCACATCCGATATCAGATAAAGCCAGACAGCGGCCGTGCTGCCGTCCAGAGGAGGCTGCACGATGTACGACACGGCCCCATTCCCCGAAGGGAATTCCTTCTTCTGCTCCGCCGAACTGAGGAAATATCTCCTCATTGCCACGGACCAGCCCTGAAGCCCTCCGAGAGTTTCATTCTCCTTCTGCAGAAGTCCGGTTACAGTATCCGATTCCAGTATGATGTGCTTTTCCTTCATATCCCGTTGCCGCCGGTTCAGCGTATTAGTTCAACCCTGATTTCCCTGTCTGCCGGCAGCAGAGGTACATCGACCACCGTCGCCGTCCCTTCCTGGACTGCCGTTGCCGCCTCCCCGTTCACCGTCACCGAGGACGGAGTTCCGCCAATGCCTTCGAAGATGACCGACAGTTTCCTTCCTGCGTCCATTCCCCTGTATGAACCGCATCTCGGGGCTACCGTCACCACCGTCCGGCGGGAGGAGGCCCTGGATGTGATCAGGGTTGTGGCATATTCCGTATCGTAGCTGTTGGTCAGGCCGTCGTCCTCATAATGGACATAGCTTGATTCCCCGTTTCCCGGAGCTATCATTATCCTCCACTCGTTGCCCGGGGTCTGCAGGTCCGTGATTCCCTTCCCCGCAAGCGGGATTATGGCGCCGGCCCTGACATACCACGGATTCTCGGAGATGCCGTAGCTGAGCGTCCGGACCGTACCTCCCTTGATCATATTGTGATGGGCCATATCGAACCAGTCGTTGCCGGCCGGGAACCACATCGTGCATTCAGTTTTCCCGTCGGGGCCGGCAGGGGCGCACAGCACCGTAGCCAGGATATTGTCCCCGAAGAAGAATTCCCTGTTATAGCTGTAGGCCCTGTCATCCTCCGGATAGTAATAGTACAGAGGGCGGGTCATGGACACGCCGCTGTCGTAGGAGTAGCGGGCGGCATCGTAGATATAAGGAGAGAGCTCGTAGCGCAGGAGGATGGCATCCCTCATATATTCATAGTGCGTCGGATATGACCAGATCCTCCTGTCAAGGTCCTTGCTGGCGGTGGAGTGGGTCTTGAAGATAGGGGTGAAGACTCCGTACTGGAGCCATCTGGTGTACATCTCCGGATCGGTAGGACCCGGTTCGACGTTCATATGCCCGCCTATGTCGTGTCCCCAGTATCCATAGCAGACATTGGAGGCTGTTGCAGTGAAATATGGCAGGAACTCCAGCACGCTCCATTCGCAGAAGGTGTCACCGCTGAAGCCGAGCTGGTAACGGTGGCTCCCCAGGCCGCCCCATCTGTGGTATATGAACGGGCGCCGGGCATCGCCGCCCTGCACGCGCGCCCTGCGGGCCTTGTCGTTGAAGAAGGCGTAGTTGCACCAGAAAGTCTCGGAGAGTCCCTTGCAGTAACGGTCCTCCTTCCACTGCTGCCAGTCAATCCACCAGAAGTCGACGCCTATCTTCTCGAACGGTCGTATCACCGAGTTGAAATAGGCATCCGCCCAGGCCTGCTGGCTGAGCCTGAATGCGGACGGTGCCCTGTATCCGGCCTTTCCGACGGGCTTGTCATAGCCTGCGTAGGTATATCCGCCTTCGGGGAATACATAGCCCTCGGGGCCGTCATAGTCGTCGGTCCTGGAAAGATAGTCTTCGATGAAAGCGTTGTAGCAGGACTCCGAAGGACGGATCCCGCTTGCAGGATGCAGGTTGAGGGCCAGTTTGTAACGCATCGAATGGAGTTCGTTCAGCAGTCCCTCCGGGTCCGGGATAAGGTCTCCGTTCCAGGTGTAGCCGGTCCATCCGGGGTTCTGTCCGAATTCATCCTTCCCGAGCCTGCGGGCACGCTCCTTCCAGGTCTCGTGCCAGTCCATATCGATTATGAACACATCCATCGGGATGCCGCGCGAACGCATCTGCGAGCCTATCTCGAGCAGTTCCTCCGCAGTGTAGGCCCAATACCTGCTCCACCAGTAACCGAGCGTATATCTGGGAGGAAGAGGAATCTTCCCCGCCACCTTGGTAAAGTCCGACAGGGCTCCGGGGTAGTCGTGACCGTAGGCGAATATATATAGGTCGCTGCGCCTTCCCTGCGGGCGCTCCGCAACCCATTCCCCCCAGTCGGAGCCGTCCTTTACAAGAAGATGCCTCGAGGACTCGTCGATGATCGCCCATCCGTCCCTGGAAAGGACACCTTTCTCCATATAATTGTCCCTGCTGCTTATCTTCGAGAAGCCGTGGCAGCCGTCGAGGGTCCGTGTGGTTCCCATAAGGTTCCCGCTTTCATCCGCGCCCGGATGCCAGGAGACGGTCTTCCCGTTCATCCTGAAAGATACCGAAAGATTGTCCCGGGTGAATTCCCCGCCCCGGTAGACAAGGGTGAGACGGTCGGTCCTGAGGGTCAGGGCAGTTTCACTCCTCTTTACGGAGAAATGAGGCACCGGCAGGCGGCGGTTGACTATTGCAAGGGTAGCGTTGTCCTCGAATATGCCGTCCTCGGACCATTCCATACGTATGAGACGGTCGGTCAGAACGGTGAAACGGGCGTTGCCGCACAGGACAACGGCGCTGCTGTCAGCAACGGGATTGTATTCTTCAGCGCCGGCAGACACCGCCGAAACCGCTAAGAGGGCGAGAATCAGCAATATGACGTATTTCTTCATACAGATACTATCAGTCGTTTTCAGGATGTTTCCTATCATAGCGCTTGAACAGTGTGGCGAGCGTCATTCCGGAAACGATATGCCATATTCCCCACCAGGCTGTGACAAACAGCATTCCCCCGTACATTATTCCTGTCTCAGGATTGTTCCATACGGCGGGGTTGAAGATGGCGGGGTTGAGAAGCAGGGTAAGTCCGAGACCGGAATTCTGGATCCCGACCTCAATCGTAATGGACCTGCAGTCCCTGCGTGGAAGTCCTGCGGCCCTGGCGCCGAAGAAGCCCGTACCGAAGGCGCAGGCATTGTGTATCAGCACAAGGATGAATATGAACAGGATATAGCGGATGAACAGCTGCCAGTTCGGGATGAACATTCCGAGCACCATAACCACGAAGACTACCAGGGAGAAGGCGCTGAACGGCTTCTTGATCTTGGCGGTGGCCTTCGGGAAATAGCGGGAGAAGAGCATTCCCAGGATGATAGGGATCGCAAGGATGATGAAGACCGTCTTGAATATCTCGCTGAAAGGGATTTCAAGATGAGGGATGGTCAGGGTCCCCGAAAGGGCGGCGTACTTGAGGTACATGTTTCCCCAGAACCAGAAGTTGAAAGGGGTGATCACAGGAGCGAAGATCGTTGAGACCGCAGCCATGCTGACGGAAAGTTCAACGTTGCCGTTGGCGAAAGAACTCATGAAGTTGGAGATGTTCCCTCCCGGGCAGCTGGCCACCAGGATCATTCCCAGGCACACCATCGGGGTGAGCATCGGGTTGAACAGCATTATGAGCAGGAAGGTCACCAGCGGGAGTCCGACCCACTGCAGCAGGATGCCGATTATTATGGATTTCGGTTGTGTGAATACCCTTTTGAGAGTCTCGCCTTTGATTCCCAGGGCGATGCCGAACATAATAAGGGCAAGTACCGCGCTCATCACTATTCCCGTGCCGCTGCCGAGATGCAGGTTGACGGCGTCAAGACTGGAAAGTTGTTCCTTTATCATATATTACAAGGTTTTAGTCCGTAAAAATACGCAAAAGAATTTGTAACTTGCACCGAAATCAGAAATATTATGTCCGAGCTTTGGCAAAATACCCGTTTCTACCACTACGGAAGAAAGTACGTTGACTTCATGGTCCGCCTTTCATTCAGCGTGGTTGATGTCAGAGGATTCGAGAACGTTCCCAAGGACAGCGCCGTGATTCTGGCCTCCAATCACACCAACACTCTTATGGACCCACTTGTCCAGCTGCTCGTGAACAAGGGCCCTGTCTCATTCGGCGCCAGGGCCGATGTTTTCCGCAAACCTGCGGTGGCCAGGATCCTTCACGAACTGAAAATTGTGCCGCTGGCCCGCCAGCGTGACGGCGCGAGTGCCGTGACAGGCAACCTGCAGGTTTTCGAAGAGATCGCCGAATGCATAAACCACAATGTTCCGTTCGTGCGATGCTGCCTGTGAAGAAGGGTGTGTTCAGGATTGCCGGGCTGACAGTCAGAGCGAGCGGCAAACCTGTATATGTCGTTCCGGTGGGCGTGGATTACGAGGATTATTTCCACTTCTGCAAGGGAGTCAGGATCCAGTACGGGGAACCCATCGAGATAAGCTCGATGCTTGAGCGTTACGACGACGAGCAGAAGTTCTTCCACGATATGACCGAGGAACTGTATGACAGGATGTCAAAACTCATCCTGTTCTTCCCGGACGATGAGACCTATCACAGGAAATACAGGAGATACCTCAGACGGCACAATATCCGCAGACCTGTGCTTCACAAGATATGCAGATGCTTTTCCGCCTGCCTTACGTTCCCGCTGTTCGCCGTGGCGGCGGTTATGGGATGGATGGGGCTCGTACCGGCTGCGATACTGGTGCGCAGGCTGAAGGACAAGGCCTGGTCGAACACGATGTGTTTCGCCTCGATGTTTGCCGCCTTCCCGCTTCAGCTCATCCTGAACACAGTCCTCGCCTTCTGCTTCCTTCCGGCCGGAGCGGCTGTCGCCATTATGCTGGCGACAGTCTTCGCGGTTCCGGGATTCTACCGGCTGCTCAATTTCTACAGGGAAGTATTCTCCGCCGGCACTTCCGCCTGACGGATCAGATTGCCTTCAGGACGGCCTTGAGGAAACTCCAGGTCTTTGCCACTGAAGGTATGAAGCAGCGCTCGTCCGGAGAGTGAGGGTACTTGATGGTAGGTCCTATGGAAATCATCTCCCAGTTAGGATAGTTTGCACCCATTATGGCGCATTCGAGTCCGCCGTGAGTTGCCTTCACGTCCATAGGGATGCCGAATTTCTGTTTGTGGATGTCGTTGAGAAGCCCGATGAGGGGACTTGAAGGGTTAGGCACCCATCCTGAGTATCCTCCCTTGAATTCAACCTCGGCGCCTGCCATCTCGAAGATGTAGCGCACGCGGCGTGCAAGCTGTTCCTTGGCGACGTCCACCGCGCTTCTCATAAGCGATGCTATGGTCACGCAGCCGTTTTCGCAACGTACGATCGCGAGATTGATGGAGGTCTCGGTAAGACCTTCCATACTGCGGCTCATACGGACTACGTTTGAAGGGCAGGCAAGGATGGCCTTGATGACATTCAGGGCAACCTTGCTGTCGATGCACTCCTGAGGAAGGGTGTCAAGCCTCCTGAGATATCCCTGCATATCCGGGTCGCTCTCCTTGTAGATAGCCTTTGAGTCGGCGAGGGATGCCTCGATGGCCCTTACTGTCTCGGATTCGTTCTCCTTAGGGACAAGGATTTCCACCTCGGCCTCGAAAGGAATGGCGTTGCGAAGGCTTCCGCCTGTGAAATTGACCAGTTTCACGCCCTTGTTCTCAACGGCGTCCGCGATAGCCTCGCCGGCCACCTTGTTGGCGTTGGCGCGGTAGAGCGCAATGTCCATTCCGGAGTGTCCGCCCTGAAGTCCCTTGACGACGAGGTTGTAGGCTGCATACCCGTCCCCAACCTTCTCGGTGTCGTATTTGAAACGGGCCATCACGTCAAGGCCTCCGGCGCAGCCGATGCAGAGCTCCTGCTCGTCCTCGGAGTCGAGGTTGAGGAGGATATCCCCCTTGAGCACGCCCGGCCTGAGGGACTTGGCGCCCGTCATACCGGTCTCCTCATCATAGGTGACAAGTATCTCGAGCGGTCCGTGCTCGACATCCTTAGACTCGGCCACCGCCATAGCGAGCGCCACGCCCATACCGTTGTCGGCTCCCAGTGTGGTGCCGTTTGCCTTGACCCAGTCCCCGTCGATGATTGTATCGATAGGATCGTTCAGGAAATCGTGTGAGGACGAAGCCACCTTCTGCGGAACCATATCCATATGTCCCTGGAGGATCACTCCCTTCCTGTTCTCATATCCCGGAGTGGCCGGTACGCGCATTATAACGTTTCCTGTCTCGTCGGCCTCGGTCTCGATGCCGTGCTCCTTTCCCCAGCGGAGAAGGAATTCACGCACCTTTTCCTCGTGCTTGGATGGACGCGGGAATTGCGTGAGCTGATAAAAATTGTTCCAGACGATCGTCGGTTGCAGTTCTTTGATTGTCATATTCTATTGTATTTAAATGGTTTTCCATCTTCTGTGCGACCAGAGCCAGTTCTCCGGCTGCGCCTTGATATCCTCTTCCAGAAGTCTGTAGTACTCCTTTACTATGTAGTCCGCATCGCAGAGGGACGCATCCTCGCAGATGAGGGTGTACCTGATGGTGTATCCGCCTCCCCTGCGGGCCGGCATCCCCAGATAGACCACGGGCATCGAGAACTTGCGGGCCAGCGAGATGCCCCCCATCATAGCCTTCGTCCTCCGTCCGAGGAAGTCTACCTCCGCCGTAGCCACAGGTCCGTACGGGAACTGGTCGGTGATGAAGGTATAGAGTTTTTTCTCGTTCCTGTGCATACATACGTATCTCATTATGTATGAAGTCTCGACGAGTCCGTCGAAGTCCTTGTCCACGTCCATCGCGGCGAGCCTGTTCCTATACATATATCTGTCCCAGGCGCTGTTGGAGAGTTTCCTGTAGACCATTGCCAGGTCGCTGTCGGCGTATTTCATCCCGCCGTTGTAGGAAGCGTAGGTGCTGTAGCCGCCGTACAGTTCGAAATTGCCGCTGTGGGATGCCAGGGCCATGGTGCTCGGACCGAGTTCGTAGAGCCGGTTCAGCAGTTCCGGATTCTCCATTTCGACGATATGGGACCTGCGCAGGCGCTCCCTGTCGGTGCAGGAGCCGAACCAGACCGCCTCCCCTATCACCGTTCCGAGGTGCAGGTAGAAATCCCTGCATATCTGCTTTATCTCCCTGTCCGTCCTGTCCGGGAAGGAGGCCCTGAGGTTCTCCAGGACCACTGCGCGGCGGTAGCGGACGACATAGCCCGCAAGCAGGCCCAGGAACCGTCCCGCTGCCCGGTGGAATCCGAGAGGAAGTGCCGACAGAGGCACAAGGACGGCGCGGAGCAGGTGGTACGGTATGTTCCTGAAGAAACTCATACAAGAGCAAATATACCAAAAATTATTATCTTTGTAAAATCGGGACGTTTATAAGTCGATATAAATCAAAAACTGGATAAATAATGTTCAAGAATCAACCAAAAGGCTTGTTCGCCCTTGCAATCGCCAATACAGGCGAGCGCTTCGGCTACTACACGATGCTGGCCATCTTCATGCTCTTCCTCCAGGCCAAGTTCGGCTGGGGAGGCTCGCTCGCCAGCACACTCTATGCAATCTTCCTTGCGGCCGTCTATTTCTTCCCGGTCCTCGGAGGTATCCTTGCTGACAAGATAGGCTACGGCAAGTGCGTCGTCACCGGTGTCTGCGTCATGTTCCTCGGATATCTGGCGCTCTCCATCCCTACGGCCGCGAACGGTCTGGGTATCGCCCTGATGATAGGCGCCCTGATGCTCATCGCGGTGGGAACCGGTCTCTTCAAGGGCAACCTGCAGGTGCTCGTCGGCAATCTCTACGACGACCCGAAGTACGCTTCGAAGCGTGATTCCGCGTTCAGCCTCTTCTATATGGCGATCAACATCGGCGCGATGTTCGCCCCTTCAGCCGCGACGGCCATCACCAACAAGTTCCTCGGCAAGGCCGGGCTCGTGTACAAGGCCGACATCCCCGCTCTCGCGCACCAGTTCCTGAACGGAACGATAAGCGCCGACAACGCAGCCAAGCTGGAGGGACTCCAGGGATTGATGCCGGGTGATCCGGCCACGATGCCTCTCGGAGAGTTCAGCAGCTACTATATCGAGCATCTTTCTTCAGCTTACAACATGGGATTTGCAGTTGCCTGCATCTCACTCATTTTCTCGATAGCCGTATATTTCTGCACCCGCAGCTGGTTCAGGCACGCCGACGTCAACGCCAAGCAGGCTGCAGCGAGCGGAAAGCCGGAAATCGAGCTCACCCCGAAGCAGACGAAGGACCGCATCGTCGCCCTCTGCCTCGTATTCGCGGTAGTCATCTTCTTCTGGATGGCATTCCACCAGAACGGACAGTCACTCACCTGGTTCGCACGTGACTACACCCAGAGCACAGCCACAGGATGGCCTAAGCTCGGCTTCAACATCTGGATCCTCGCCCTCATCGCGGTTTCCATCTACACGCTTTTCGGAATCTTCCAGTCAGAAGGGACAAAGAGCAAGATTGTCTGCGGCGTGGTGACAGCAGCCCTCTGGGGCGGCGCATACTGCCTGTACTGCGGAATGCCTGACGTTCTCGAGATCCAGCCTCAGCTCTTCCAGCAGTTCAATCCGTTCTTTGTAGTGGCCCTCACTCCTATTTCCATGGCGATCTTCAGCTCGCTCGCAGCGAAGAAGACGGAATCCCATCCCAAGGGACTGGAGCCTTCGGCCCCTAAGAAGATTGCCTTCGGTATGGTTGTGGCCGCCATCGGATACCTTATCATGATATTCGCATCCCTCGGACAGCAGTCCCCTGCCGAACTTGCAGGCACCGTATCCCCGGATCCGGTAGTTCCTATGTACCTTATGAGCCCATATCTGGTACTGACCTTCACGGAGCTGCTTCTCAGCCCTATGGGAATCTCGTTCGTATCAAAGGTAGCCCCTCCTAAGGTGAAGGGTCTTATGATGGGACTCTGGTTCGCCGCCACCGCTATCGGAAACTACCTCAGCTCAATCCCGGGTCTTCTCTGGGAGAAGGTTCCGCTCTGGGCCAACTGGGGAATCCTTATGGCGCTCTGCCTGATCGCGGCCATAATAATGTTCGCGATGCTCAGGAAGATCGAGGCTGCCACAGCTGAATAATGACAGGTGCAAGCATACAGCAACTCAGGGACTGGGCCGTCAAGTACAACGACCCGGTCTATTTTACTGAGGACCCCATAGCGTTTCCGCGCGAATTCCTCAGACGCGGGGCCGGTCTGCGCGACATAGAGACCGCAGCGGTGTTCGCCGCGCATTTCGCCTGGGGAAGACGCTCGATGATAGTCAGGGACCTCGAGAGGTTCTTCGATTTCATAGAGTGGAAACCGGAGGAATATGTGATGGGCGGAGACTACCGCAGGGACGACACAAGCATCCACCGCACCGTGAAATGGTCGGAGACCGCACTGATCTGCGGCAGGCTGAAGGACTTCTACAGCACCCACGACAGTCTCGAGAGCCTTACTCCCGAGCTGTTCCGCACAGAGATATACGGGCAGAAGCCGGACAGGAACGCGCCCAACAAGAAAATCAACATGCTCCGCAGATGGATGGTACGGCGGGACGGGAAGGTGGATCTGGGACTCTGGAAGAACACATCTCCGGAAGATCTCATCATCCCTCTGGACGTCCACGTCCACGAGGAGGCGAGGGCCCTCTCCCTTACGGGAAGTAATGCAAAATCATTGAAAACGGCGCTTGAGATAACCGACGCCTTCAGGGAGATATTCCCCGGAGATCCCTGTCAGGGCGATTTTGCGCTGTTCGGATACGGGGTAACCAAGAAGGACTGATGCCAAGGATGTTCATCATATCGGGGCCGAACGGCTCGGGAAAGACGACGGCGTCGTACACGCTGCTGCCGGATATGCTGGAGTGCCGCGAGTTCGTCAATTCAGACGAGTTCGCCAAGAGCCTGTCCCCCTTTGACCCGGGGGCTGCATCAGTCGACGCCAGCCGCAAGATGATCTTGAAGATCAATTACCTGATAGCGCGCAAGCTGGATTTCTGCGTTGAGACCACCCTGGCCACGAGAAGTCTGATGGGTATCATCAGGCAGGCCCGCGAGGCCGGCTATTACATCACCCTCATCTATTTCTGGATCAGCAATCCGGAGATAGCCATCGAGAGGGTGCACAACAGGGTGCTGGCGGGAGGTCACAACATCGACGAGGACACTATCAGGAGGAGGTATATGACCGGACTCAGGTATTTCTTCGAGTTCTATTCGCCCGTGTGCGACAGGTGGGTCCTGGCAGACAACACGACAACACCGTTCGCAGTGGTAGCCGAGGGCAACCCGGGGCAGATGAGGATAAGGAAGAAGGAGAGATACAAGGAAATCAAGGACATTCTGAATGATACTGAATAAAGAATACTATCTCAATGAGACGATGCCACCTATTCTCGCTGCTCCTTCTACTAAAAAATACACTTTCGCAACTCCCAATGATCAAGGAACAGGCAGTAAATTTAAAGGAATGATTACTCAAAAATCAGAATTAATAAATAAACATGATGGAAAATGCA
>JAKSKC010000015.1 GCA_024401945.1 Bacteroidales bacterium | reverse complement strand
CTCCCTTGCGTCCCATCCGAGGTCCGCGAGTATATATGCAGTCCCTTCCCTGTCAGTGAGCCAGGAGATGACGTCGGAGGCGGAGTCGCATCTGACCTCGCGGCCTGAGACCGGGGAGAAGGTACGTCCGGTCCTTGCGAAGACGAGCCGCAGATAATCATATATCTCCGAAGTGGTTGCGACGGTCGAGCGCGGGTTCCTGACATTGACCTTCTGCTCGATGGCCACGGCCGGAGGGATGCCTTCTATTATATCCACGTCCGGCTTGCTCATCCTCCCGAGGAACTGCCTCGCATAGGAGCTGAGGCTCTGGGCGAAACGTCTCTGCCCCTCTGCGAACAAGGTGTCGAAGGCAAGCGACGACTTGCCGCTGCCGCTCACGCCGGTTATCACGACAAATTTCCCTCTCGGGATAGCTACTGTGATGTCCTTGAGGTTGTTGACCCTCGCGCCTTTTATTATTATGTTGTCCTGTTCCGTCGCCACAGTGCAAATTTAGTGAAAAACTTGTTAGAAAGTGACGGAAATAATTTGCAGGTTGCAAAATAATCTCTATATTTGCATCCGCTTTCCACGGGATAGCGACTATCGAGGTGCGGTAGTTCAGCTTGGTTAGAATGCCGGCCTGTCACGCCGGAGGTCGAGGGTTCGAGCCCCTTCCGCACCGCAAAAACCCTTTCAGAATAATCTGGAAGGGTTTTCAATTTATATGATGATATCGGATTTGCGTTTTCGCCTGCTGGCTTACCTGCCTGATTACCCTTCGTTCGACGACAGGGAAGCTTTCTATAATGACTCATTGCTTTACAGGAGAGGCGCCGCCATGAGGGAGACCGAACATTGTCACTTGACATATTCCGATATCTCGGATATTGTCGTGCTGACCATGCTGTGGGCGTATGAGCTGTTGTAGGAACTGAGGAAGCGCAGGATCTCGCGCAGGTACTGCCGTCCCTCCTTGGTGGAGGACATTGCGGTCCAGAGGTCCGGAGCCGTGATTTCGTTGCTGCTGAGCAGGGTCTTCACCTCATCGTTCATAGCAGGTCCTATGAATTTTTCCTTATGGTCATAGAACATTCCGCAGAACATTATTACACCCTGTAGTTCCCCATAAGCCCTGAAGATATCCAGGGCCAGGGTCTTGTCCTTTATCCTGGTCAGCACCCCGGAGTTCTTGAGCAGTTCGAAGGCATCGGTGTCCGTCTTGAATTCAGCCTTGGTGAAAGGAGTGTTGGCGAAGGCCTCCAGACTGTCGGCGGGAGCCTGCGAATAGTCATCCTCATACCTTATCAGGAAGTATGCCGCATGCATTTCCTGCCGGAATAGGGAGTCACAGTAAGCAATTTCCTTGAGATTCCCATCAAGTTCGCTGGCAACGAGTTCCAGACAGTTGCTCAGATTCTTGTTCTCCTCCCTGCGGGACAGGAAGGCATCGCCGCCGAAAGTGATTACGATACCGAGAACTACCGCCAGGAAATTAAGAAAGAACGAAGTACGGTTCTCCTTATTGAAAAAGTCAGTCCGTTTCATCATTGAACCCCTTGTTGATATCCGATAGTCAAAGACCGGATCAGAAATAGTCCTTGGCGAGTTTCCAGATTGTATCTCCTCCGACGTATTTGACATAGAATTCTATGCCTGCGTCATCGTGACTTGCTTTTTCAAGGTCCTTGAGAGTACAGCCCCATTTGGCCTTGGCCGCAGTGGAGCATTCATAAGGGACGGTGTCGTCGGACGGGCTGTGGTAAAGGACTATGTTCTCGCGCTTGGAAGGACTCAGGTTGACAACTGAATTGTCCTGGAGGGATTTGATTATTTTCTTTACGTCAGCATTGGAATTGTAGTCATTGTCGGCGGCGAAGAAGTCCTCGTGAAGCAGATTCATTATATTCTTGCCTATAAGACCGTGCCAGTAACCTACGCCGAGGGTGGAGAATTTGGCGAAAGCTCCGCTGCTGAAGACCTTCGGAGCGAAGATATTATGGAAGTCCAGATTAAGATTATCGCCGTAATCCAGTCCGCGGGCCACATAAGCCAGGAATCCGAGCCTCGAATAGGACACGTCAGGATTGTCGATGAACTTGTTCATAAAGCAGAGCAGGTCGGCAGGACAGCCTCCGACGGTGATATTGCCTATGCTGCGGCCGCGATTCTCGAGTTCCACGAGAGTGGAGATCGTAGCGGCGGCTCCCTGGGAATACCCCACGAGGTCTATCTTCATATTCGAGTCGGCATTGATTCCCTTCTTTGATGAGAGGAACGACTGGGCCGCTTCGATGAGGTTCGCGCAGTCCCTGCCGGTAGAAGCCGAATGCATATAAGGATGCTGCAGGTCAGCCGTCTGGCTGACGCCGTAGCCGAGATAGTCGGCAATGACTGCGACATCTACACCGGACTTGAAGACACCCGCCATTTCATACGGCACCTTCTGTGACGTAGGGGCCTCGCCTACTATGTCGTAGGTAACGTGCTGGACGCTGAGAAGTTTGGAATATTTGTTATTCTTCTGGAACAACCCGGTTTTGGTAACATCCTTGTCGTAAGCCACTATCCCTGATGCCTCGATTATATTACCCCTGACGTCTGTGGTGGTGTATATGATCTTGTTCATCACCACCGTCTTTATGATACCGATCAAGCTGGCCACGTTTATCAAACCCTCATATTCCGAGATGTCTCCAAGTTCCTCCCTGGCCAGTGCCTTTATCGCGTCAAGGTCGTATTTAACCTCCTCCGCGAGGAGACCTACGAACTCGCCGGCGGTGGTCGTCACGTTGAACGGTGCAGTGGTAACCACCTTGTTCCTTGAAAGTGTGCCGGAAGTTATCTTCGATTTGCAGAAGGTCTTGCCGTCGGATGCGGTAACGCTTACGGTGAAACCCTTGCTGAACGACACAGGAGGCAGGACGAACCAGAATTCCGTGGCATCGGCCTCCTTTTCGGCGAGAGCCACTCCGCTTCCGCAGTCCAGGGTCACGCTTGATGACGCATCATCGTGCATCCTGAGGGCCGGAGCGTTGGTCCCGCTTATGCTTATGTCGGCCTTTCCGGAAAGTTTCTCCCCGGAGTTGGCGGTGATGGTGACATTCTTGACAGTCACCTTGCCGTACATCTTGAGCACGAGGTACCCGCCTGAGTTCCTGAACGAGAAGTTGTTGGAAGAGTCGTCGCAGACGGCGACCATAGTGTTGGAGCCGTTGTCGAAGCTGTTCTTCCTGTAATTCTGCGTCTCAGGCATCGTGACGGTGAGGACTCCCTCGCCGGAGATGCTGTTGGTGGAATTGTAGGGATAGACGGCATAGCTGCAGTCCAAGCCCTCCCCTGTCATCTCCTGGTCGGAAGCGACCATCCTGACAGGTCCCTGACGGTCACCGGTGTTCCCGCAGAAAACGTACTGACGGTTGTCAGTAGTTGATGTAAAGACGCTCAGACGGTCATCCGCCGTCCAGCAGAGATTCTTACTTCCTTCGAGATAAGTCTTTGTTCCATCTTCCGGATTTACATAGAATCCGGCCTCGAACGCAGGAGCGGAATAATCTATCCTGAGTTCTTCCTTCTGCACTGAAGGCACCTGGGGCACCTCCTTGACGCACGCGCTGAAGCAACAGGCAATCGCCAGCGCGATACAACTTAACCTGAAAATCCTTTTCACTACACTAACTTTATTTTATTACACTATGTCTGTTCTGTTACATTATGTCTATCGGTTCCCTGTCTTCGGGTTCCTTGAGTATGTCACCGCTCTTTATCCTCTTCCACAGTCCCCTGCCGTAAAGAACCCAGAATACAGCGACGAAAAGACCGAGGAATATCCATATCACCAGGGTCTTGAAGCCTGACTCATTGTCGTGATGGGCCGCGGTAGGCGGCTGGAGCACTGCGCAGACCGGAGTCTCGAGCTGAACTTTGGCCTGGGCCTGCTGGAGTTCCTGGGCAACGGAATTGTAAAGCTTGTACTTGAGGTTCGCCTCGTTCTGGAGACGCTCGCGTTCCACGAGCACAGCCTGACGGACGATGCCATGGTTGGAATCGACGTAACGCGCGTAGTTCTGCTGCGCGTCGAAATAGTCATCCCTTGCATCAGCATAGAGCTGTTCGTAGTACGCGAGGTCGTGCCGCGCCTTCTCGGTACGGTATGACACCACATATTTCTCAAGGTTTTCCACTATGCAGCGGGCGATCTGGCAGGCGATCTTCGGGTCCTGGTCGGTCACCGACATGTTTATGAGGCAGGTCTTGTTGTCAAAGACAACGTTGATGCGCTTGGATATGCGCTTCGCCACGGCGGACTGCTTTCGGGTAAGGTTCGATGTATCAACCTCGAGCTTTTCATCCTCTCCTTCCTCAACGTCCTTGTCCGGGGAGAAAAGTCCGGCCACCGCACCTACGGCCCTTGCAGGAAGGGACAGCACAAAGGCATACCAGGGAGCACGGCTGTATTCTGACAGATAATCGAAATATGTCGTGGATATTGTCTCCCCTTCGCGTGTGAATTCAACAGGAACTTCGAAAAGGTCGGTTATGAACGGAACTGACTTCACGATCTCGGGATAGATGTCCGGATGCATCGCGTCCGTGGTCGAAATCATGTTGCGGAGATTGATCCCTGCCATATTGGCCAGGGAAGAGAGACTGCTGCTTGATGCCCTCTGGGTGATTTCCGGGGCCACGACGACCTTCGAGGTGTAGGTGCTTACGGCGCTCATTGCCATCACAACTCCCACAACGGCGGCTATGACGCATACTTTGAGTATGAATTTCCACTCGCGCAGAGCTTTGCGAACATAGTACGATGTGTCTACTTCACGCTGGTTGATAGTTTGGTTGTCCATATCTGTCATTTGATGATGTTTCCGATTGTAGCGATCGTTGTGGCAAGGGATGCGGAGGAATTGGCTATGGCCAGCCACTCGGCCGTCGTCATCTTCTCGTGCTTCTCCTTGGACGGAACGACTATCTCGCAGCCCGGTTCTATGCGGGCGTTGGACTTTCTGGCCCTTGAGACATTGCCGTTCATATAGACGATGTAGACCTTGCCCTTCTTGGCACGGGCCCCGTAGCCTCCGGCCATGTTGATGTAGTAGGACAGGCCCCTGTCAGGCATATAGAGCACTGTGTTCGGGTACATTACGTCTCCCTGGATGCGGACCGTGCTGAGGTATCTCGGCACCACTATCCTGTCGTTCGCATTGAGTATCAGGTCATTCTCGGAACCCGGATTGTCAACCGCCTTCTGAAGGTCTATTCCGAGGGTGTAATGGTCGCTGAAGGACAGTTTCTCCACTGACACCGAATCCCTTCCTCCGCCGTGTCCGACAAGTCTGCGGGTGGCGGAATTGAGGGTATATTCCTCGGTCGTGGTCCTGCGGATCAGCAGTCCTCCCTTGAGATACGCCATATTTGTTATTCCGCCGGCCCGTCTGATGAGGTCGGAGACCTTCTCATCCGTGCTTATCAGTACGTATTCCCCCGGGAATGTCACCTCGCCCTCGACGGACACGTAGGACTGTTCCCTGTACCCCGGGCTGCGGCGTACGCTGACTACGTCGTAAGGTTCCAGGATGAAGCCTTTTCCGCTGCCTTCGGCAAGCCCGTTCTCGATAGGGAAGGAATATGTCTGACCCAGGACACTGGATGATTCGGTGCTGTTGGGGTCAAGTACGCGGCGGGCCACGTCGACGCGGGCTGTGGAAGCTCCGTCGAGAAGGCCTCCCGCCTGAAGTATGAGGTCTTCGATGGTGGTGTTGTCAGAGAACTTGAACTCCCCGGGATTGGCCACATAGCCGTTTATGGTGAGGGTTCCCCTGTCGTTGAGTTCGTGCACGCCGGAAATCACGACCACGTCGTTCCGGTGGAGGACTATATCCTCAGCCGTCCCTTCGAGGACAGCTCCCGGATTGAAGGACACCGTCTCGAGCGACAGGTCCTCGGTCTCGCGGAGGATTATGGCCCTGCCCTTGAATGCATCCTCGGCCAGGCCTCCGGCACGTTCGATGAGCTGTTTTACGGACTGTATGCCGTCCCCGAGCTGATAGAGCCCCGGGCGCAGGACGTGTCCCCTTATCTCGAGCCTGTTGGAGAAACGCTCGAGGGATGTACCGACCGTCACTATGTCCCCGTCAGCCAGGGCGAATGACGCAGCATCGCCGGCCGCCACGGTCAGAACCTGCTGGGCGCCCGCCGTCCTGACGATGTTGATATCTTCGCTGTAAGCGTCTCCGGTGAATCCCCCCGCGTATTCCAGGAGTTTGTCGAGAGTCTCGCAGTCATCCATCTCATAGAGCATCGGACGACGCACGTTCCCCCTTATCCTCACTATGTTGCGGTAGGGTTTGACGATGATAACATCCCCCTCCTCCAGACGAATGTCGGTCTTGGAGTTCCCGGAGAAAAGGTATTCATAGACGTCGACCGGCTGGAGTTTCCTGCCTCCGCGCACCACCTCGATGGCGCGCAGTGTTCCCGTCCTGGTCACTCCCCCGGCGCGGTAGAGCGCGTGGAAGACCGTCGAGAAAGGAGATATGCGGTAGGTGCCCGGTGTGACCACATCCCCGAGTATGTTGACCTGGATGGTCCTTATCTGACCGAGGGTCACGCTGACCTCCGAGTTGGAATTGCCCCCGGAGATCCCGGAATATTTTCCGGCCAGCGCCTTGCGTATCCTTGCCCGCGCATCCTTGATGGTAAGCCCGCTGAGATGTATCGGGCCGACCTGGCTTATGCTGATCCTCCCTTCCGGAGTGATGGTGCGGGTGATGGAGGCCTCGTTGTCCCCCCATATCTCGATCACCACCTGGTCCCCGGGGCCGAGGACGTAATTGCGCGGTGTGGCCACGTTCTCATTCGGTTCGAATGTCAGGGTACGGCCGTTGAACACGCTGTGTCCGTATATTTCGGCAGTGTCGATGATTTCACGGTTTGAAGGCGGGATGCTGCCGTCGGAGCCCTCCATTCCGCCGCTTCTCCTGAAACTGCTGCTGTGGCGCTCCACGACCTGTCCCGCGATGGACTGATCGGCCAGGTTGGATTCCGCGTGCTTCTCCGCTTCGAGTTTTGTACGGATGCCCTCTATCTGCTCCCTGGTAACTCCCTTGAGCAGGAGTTCGGTCCCTATCTGCCTCTCGGTCTTGCCCGAGGCAAGGCCGGACTTGAGATAATCTATCACGGCGTCGTCCGTCATCTGGGCGGATGCTCCGATGCAGCAGAGCAGAAAAAGGAGTGTCGCGTATATTCTCTTCATCTCGAATTATATTACATATAATTTTGCAAATATAAGTCTTAATTGTCAATTAATGCTTAATTTTGTAATCAAACAAGGCCGGAAAATGAACGACGTACGTGAGAAATATCTTCGGATCCTGCGTGCCGGACTCTGGGACGGGCCGTGCGCGGAGGAGGTGACGGAGGAGATATTCCTGACCGCCTCCGCCCAGGCGACCACCGGACTCATATGCAGGAACTCCGCGAAGAGGGAACACAGAGAGGAGATAATGCGTCTGATGATGATCCACCTGAAGACGGGAGCAGTTCTGTCGGAGGTTATATCTACGCTTGAGGCAAATGGCATTAACTGCGTGCTGCTCAAAGGGCAAGGATGCGCGTCATATTATTTTCAGCCTATGCTGCGCAACTGCGGTGACATAGACATCTTCGTGGGCGGGGAGAACTATTCCGGGGCCTGTTCCATACTCTCCTCGATGGCAGGCGCGGGAAGCAGCTGCAGCGAATCCGCGAAACATATGCATACCAGTTTCAAGGGTATCCCGGTGGAGATCCACCGCATCGCGGAGAATATGCCGACTCCACGGACGGACAGGCTTTTCAGGGAATGGTCGCTGGAAGGGCTGACCGGGGATACGGTGCCGGTGACGATGGACGGATTCACCTTCAGGACCCCTGAGGACAATTTCAACGCCGTCTACATCTTCAACCACCTTTTCCATCACTTCATCGCGGCGGGAATAGGGTTCAGGCAGATATGCGACTGGACAATGTTCCTGCACAGGAAGGCCGGTCTGCTGGATACGGAGAAGCTCGGGGAGAGGCTCAGGGCCCTCGGAATGATGGAGGCCTGGCGGACATTCGGCTACATCGCAGTCAATTCGCTCGGTCTGGACGCATCCGAGATGCCGTTCTACGACGGAGCGGTGGCCGCAAAGGCGGACAGGCTGCTTGAGATGATATTCCGTTCAGGGAATTTCGGCCGGCTCAGGATGGCCGGCAGGAAGCGTTCCGGGAACTACTGGATAGCAAAGACAGGATCCCTTTTCAGGCATTCCCTCTACACGCTGGAGACAGTGAGGCTGTTCCCGCAGCTGGCGCTTGTCTCATACGCGGGGACCGTAGGAAAGGGCCTGGCCCAGGTCGCATCGGACATAAGTAAAGGTAAGGTTTCACAATGAAGGTTTTTGAACAGTACAGGGTGGCGGGCCATTCATTCAGGCTGGGGATTCCGGACAGTGCAGGACTGAGGGGATGCCTCGACGGACGCTATGCTCCGTTCGTCGACCGCAGCGGCGAAGATGCCCTTTTCACCCTGGAGACCGTGGACGAGCTGCCTGACACCGCAGGGAAATGCATTTACGACGTACCCACCGAAGACGGAGAGACCGTGATCAGGATGTTCGAGACCGGAGACGGATATATGTGCGAGATGGCGGTGGACCACAGGGCCGGGGTCTGCGGAAGGATGTATATGTCCGGAGATTTCTCGCAGGCAAGGCTGAAGATCGGGAGCCGCAGGCTCGGGGACGCACTTTTCTGTATAAACAACTCCCTGATGCTGCTGTACGCGTTCGCAACCTTCGACAAGGGAACTCTGGAGATGCACGCATCGGTTGTTGTGAACGGAGGACGCTCCTACCTTTTCCTCGGCAGAAGCGGAACGGGGAAGAGCACTCACAGCCGCCTGTGGCTGGACAACATACCGGGAAGCGTGCTCCTCAACGACGACAACCCGATAATCAGGGTGACGGATCAGGGAGTCACGGCATACGGATCGCCCTGGAGCGGCAAGACGCCCTGCTACCGCAACGAGTCGGCTCCGGTGGGGGCGTTCGTGCTGATAAGACAGAGCCCCGGGAACAGTATCAGCCGGATGAATATCTTCCAGGCATACGCCACGCTGTATTCATCCTGTTCAGGGCTGAAGACGGATAAAGTGATGGCCGACGGACTGCACGCCACGATGGAGAAGACTGTTGCACTCGTTCCTTTCCACCTGCTTGACTGCAGACCCGACAGGGAGGCCGCCGAATTATGTTACAAGACGATATGCCGTTAAGCCTGCCGAACAACATACTCATCCCGGAGATCGGAAGGCTGCTGGACGAGGGTCACGAGGTGATCCTGATGACCAAGGGCAACAGTATGCTTCCTTTCATCATCGGAGGGAGGGACAGCGTGATACTGGTGAAGCCGGTGCCCGGAAAGCTGGAGGCCGGGGATGTGGTCCTTGCGGAAGTGGCTCCGGGGAGGTTCGTGCTGCACCGCATCGTGCGGATAAGGGACGGGGTGCTGACCCTTCGCGGCGACGGGAACATAAGCCGCACGGAGCAATGCGGGGTCGGGGACGTGATCGGGAGCGCAGTCGGGATAGTAAGGAAATCCGGAAGGACGGTCAGGATCGGGAAGGCCCCGGTCTGGAGGAACAGCGGCCCCGTCTTCAGGCGCTATGCGCTGGCATTGTACAGAAGGACCGTTTACAGGATTGCAATAAAGAAACAAGGGATATGAAGAAAGTGGAAGGATTCAGGATGCGCTCGCTCGGACTCGAGCACATAGTGGTACCGGAGGATGTCAGACTGGTCAATTTCAACAAGATGATATCTTTCAACGAGAGCGCCGCATATCTGTGGGAGTCGGTCGGTGAGGGGGATTTCAGCGTGGAGGACCTCACGAGGCTGCTGCTGGACAAATACGACGTCGGGGCCGAAAAGGCGGCGGAGGACGCTGCCGCGCTGGCAAGGACCTGGATCGGAACAGGACTCGTAACCGAATAGGATGAAGGATTTCCGAAAGAGCCTCAAGGGCATTCATTCATTGTCGCGTCCGTACGGATGGCGGATACTGGTAAGCGTGCTTATCGGGCTTCTGCGCATAGCTGCATCCCTCGCCTTCGTATGGGCGAGCAAGTGTCTGGTGGACATAGCCACAGGCGTGAGCGGCAGGTCGCTGGACCTGTTCGTATGGATACTCCTGGGGATAGTCCTGACAAGAATCGTTTCCAACACTGCCGCCTCATACTGGGAGAACCTCTGCACGATCAAGGTACAGAACGCCCTGCGTCACGATATGTTCTCGCATATGCTGCGCAGCCGGTGGGTGGGGCGCGAGGAATATCACAGCGCCGATATCCTGAACAGGATCCAGGAGGATATCAGGGTGATCGTGGAGCTCGTCTGCGTCAGGATCCCGGACATCATAATCACAGTGTGCCCGCTAGTCGCAGCATCCATCTTCCTCATTGCACTGGCGCCCGGACTGCTCGGACTGCTCGTCGCGCTGATGCTGGTCGGTCTGGTCGGATCGAGGATGTTCTACAGGACACAGCGCAGGATTACGGAGAAAATACGTCAGCTCGACAGCAGGAGCCAGCAGCACATCCAGGAAAATCTGCAGAAAAGGCTGCTCGTACTCACACTGGTAGGCATAAACCGTGTCCTGGACAGATTCGGAAAGATCCAGAAGGATATCGAGAAGGCCTGCCTGAGCAGGCTGAACTACAACTCGGCGGCCCGGTTCTTCATGGGATTCGGATTCATGGCCGGGTACATCGCGGCCTTCCTCTGGGGAATATTCGGCATCCGTGACGGGGACGTCACCTATGGAATGATGACGGCGTTCCTCCAGCTGGTAGGACAGGTACAGAGGCCGATAGCCGACCTCAGCAGGCATATCCCTGCATTCATCCAGGCCCTGACTTCAGAGGAGAGGATATCGGAGATGACGGGACTGGAGGAAGTCTCATACGAAGGGGGAATAATATTCGACGAAGCCCCTGAAATCGAGGTGAAGGATCTGGAATTCACCTACAAGGGAGGGGCCGGACCTGTGATAAAGGACTTCAGCTGCACTTTCGAGGCAGGAAGGCTCAGCGTTGTCTCAGGGCCTACCGGAGAAGGGAAGAGCACTCTCGCAAAACTTGTGATGGGGCTGCTTGAACCGCAGGCGGGGTCGATATCGTTCCGCAGCTCCCGGGATAAGACCGGGAATGCATCCATCTCCAACTTCCTGTACGTTCCCCAGGGGAACAGCCTTATGAGCGGAAGCATACGCGAAAACCTGCTTCTGGCATCGCCGGATGCCACCGAAGATGATATGAAGAAGGCGCTGCACACCGCTGCGGCGGACTTCGTGTTCGAGCTCCCGGACGCACTGGAAGCGGAATGCGGGGAAAACGGGACCGGGCTGAGCGAAGGACAGGCCCAGCGAATAGCGATAGCGAGGGCACTGCTGCACAAAGGAAGCGTACTGATCCTCGATGAAGCAAGTTCCGCCCTTGACCCGGAAACGGAGGAGACACTCCTCGAGAGGCTGGTATCGGAATACCGGGGCAGGAAGACGGTCATATTCATTTCACACAGGGACAAAATCAACAATTACGCAGACAGTATCATCAAAATCGGATAATTCACAATTCAATACCACACACAATGAAGAAATTTACATCAATCGCCGTCATTGCGCTCCTTCTGGCCGGAGCATTGTCTTCCTGCAACTCTGACAAGAAGCAGCGCATCGCCGCATTCCAGGAGGATGTGCAGCTGCTTCTCGGATCGGATTCCTGCAACTTCGTGGGTATCAGCGCAGTCGTTGTCAAGGACAACAAGATCTACTACAACGCCAATTTCGGTGTCAAGAACCTCGAAACCGGAGAACCCATCGACGATGAGACGATGTTCAGGATAGCATCCATCTCAAAATCGTTCACAGCGACCTCGATCATGCAGCTTGTCGAGCAGGGCAAGGTGTCCCTGAGCGACGAGGTCAGCGGACTGGTGGGAATTCCAATCCGCAACCCAAAATATCCGGAGGTGCCGATAACCCTGGAGATGCTCCTGTCGCAGACGTCGAGCCTCAACGACCATCAGGGATACTACACGCTCAATGGGGTGAACCCGGAGACCAACCCGGACTACGCACTTGCATACAGGGATTTCGCCCCGGGCGGACAGTACCGCTACACCAACCTGAACTTCAGTCTCAGCGGAACCATACTCGAACGTATATCCGGCGAGCGCTTCGACCAGTATGTGGTCAGGAACATCCTGAACCCTCTCGGTCTCTACGGAGGATACTGCGTTGACTCGCTGGACAGTTCCCGCTTCGCGCAGCTTTATACCTGGAGCGACAGCGAAGGATGCTTCAAACATGAACCGGAGGCCTACAACCCGAACCGCGAAATCATCGACAATTACCGCTTCGGCTATGACACACCCGTATTCTCTCCGACAGGCGGTATGAAGATCAGTGCGCTGGACCTCGCCAGATATATGATAATGCATATGAACTACGGCTACTCCCCTCTCGCAAACGTCCGGATCATTTCCGAGGAAAGCAGCCACGATATGCAGACGGAACGTTCGGAATACGAACACTACGGCCTTGCCCTCCATCAGGACTCAACCCTCACCGGTGACGGCACCGTGCTCGAGGGACACACCGGAGGCGCATACGGCCTTTCCGCCGGAATGTTCTTCAATCCTGAGCAGAAATACGGTTTCGTCGTGATAAGCAGCGGCTATCACAACACATCTGTCGGAAAATCAAGCCCTTACAGATCGATCATCCCTCTCCTGTACAAGCATTTCATCGCCGCTCAGGAGAATTAGAAAAAATCACTACATTTGTCAGTTATACACAATAATCAAGGCTTAATGATCAAAAATCAGAAATTGGGGGTATATCTCTCCCCCGAAGTACGCGTTGTGGAATTGAACGCGGAAAAAGTTCTTTGCAGCAGTCCGTCATACGGTGGAGACGGAGAGCCGGGAGTGGATCCGGGTTGGGATGATGATTATGACTTTTAACCTGCAGGAAGAATGAAAAGGATCAATTCAATTATCGCCAGTGCCGCAGCTGTAATGTTCGCGGCCGTTTCCTGTGTTCCGGTAATCAATCCTGAACCGGAACCGGAGCCTCAGGAGGAAACCAAGGAAATCAGTTTCAGGACTGCAAACAGCCTGACCAAGACCACGATCGAGGTCAACGGCGAGGATATAGCAATCACCTGGAACAATACGGACAATTCATTCGTGCATCTCTTCGAGAACGGTTCGGAAGGAAGCAAGGCCAAGATCAGCATCACTGACAACGGCGCCGGCGCCGAGATGTCCGCTTCCTTCTCAGGGCTGGGAGTCAGCCTCAGCGGGTTCACCTACAGCGCCATCATAGCGGGTCATTACGCTGACGGCATCGCCACGGTCCCTGCAGTGCAGTACCCTGCGGCAACCTCGTTCGACCCTGCTGCAGACATCCTCATCGGCTCGTCCTCCAAGAAGGACATCCGTCCTTCAAGCGTGGAGATGAAGTTCGCCCGTGCCGTGGCCATTTCAAGGCTCGAGCTTTCAGGACTCGTACCGGGAGAGAAAGTCGAGATGATCGAGATCTGCGCAACCAACAACATCGCGGGCCCTCTCAAAAAGCTCGTCAACAATGAATTCGCAGGCTATGCCGAGGAAGGTTCCAACAAGATCACCCTCGAATTCAGCGAAAACAACACCGTATCATCCGAAGGAAAGTTCATCGCCTACTTCACAAGCCGTGCGGTAAAACCGGGGACATTCGCAGTCAACGTAGTTACAGACAATACCATTTACTTCAAGGAGTCCCCCGCCGACAAGGCTGCCGCTCTCAAGTTCAACTTCGACAAACTGAGGAACATCAAGGTGGACCTCGGCGCTCAGTCACTTCCGGAGCAGCGCTACGAACTGGTGACATCAGACCCTTCGAACTGGGAGGGAACATATGTCATCGCCAACAGCTGCATGGCAGGCAGCGCCAGGATCCTCAACGCCGGCGACAAGGGCAACGGATACGCCAAGGACGTAACGGTAACCAATTTCGGCGGGAGGCTTATGATTGCAGCCAACGACGCGATTGACGCCTGCTCCTGGGATATCTCCAACAGCGGCAAGACCGAAAACGGAGCCACGCTGTGGAATGTCAAGACCGGAAGCGCAGGAATATTCTTCGGGCTCATCGGAGGTGACATCAAGTACCTCTACGACAAGAACGGCATCACCACTGACAACAACAACTACACGGGAACAATCCTCAACAGGACATACTACTACCATATGTTCGCCTACGACAACGGTGTGCAGATGACCTCGTTCAACGGAAAGGACAGGACTTATCTCGGTTACAGCGGAAACGCCTTCTCATACTCGTCAGACCAGACCAGCAGGGTCTACCTCTTCAGGTACAACGATTCCGGAAGGCAGAGCCAGATCCTCGCCTACGACAACGAGACCGTGCACTGGACCATTGCGGACGACAAGTACCGGATCGGCGGCACCTATGAAGGGCAGCCGTTCTCATCCCCTTCCAAATATCAGCCGGACCTTCTCACGTTCACGTCTTCAGACACTTCAGTCGCCACCGTGGACAACGAAGGGAAGATCACGATCCTCAAGCAGGGCACTGTAACCATCACCGCCACTGCAGCCAACACGGCTGAATTCCGCGGAGCCAGCGCTTCATACCAGATCGTGATTTCGGAACCTTATTACCAGAGAGTGACCAACGCCGGCGACATCACCAACGGGGACAAGTACATCATCGTTTCAAAGACCGAGATTCTCGGAATCAAGGGTTACCACGCATTCAATGCCAGCGATGAGGAGACCTACGACTACGACATCAACACGCTCTCCAATATATTCTCAAACCCTGTCTATGACAACGGCGACAGGATCAAGTCCCTTGATGCCATCAATGCCAACCAGGTGATCATCGACAAGGGATTCTTCTCAACGATAGCCTCCCTCGTGGGATTGAACGGAGGATATACGATCAAGCCTGTATCCGTCGACAAGTATATGTACTGCGACCTTACGGCCACTACCGAAGTTGCCGGTCAGAGTGTCATCATCCCTGAATACAAGATCGCGTTCTCGGACGTGAACCTCGAGGGGCTCAGCCTCACCCAGATCGGAAGCTGGTTCAACAAGATTGCCACCATCCCTCACAGCATCACGTTCGCAGAGGACGGTACCGCATCCATCAGGAGCGCCGTCAGCAAGAACAGCGCAATCGGAGCCGATCTCTATTACAGCAAGATCACAAGGAGATACTCATACGTCAATATGATGATCCTCGACAACTTCGAGAGCATTGCGGAACTTGTTGCATATATCGGTCAGGACAGTGAATACGCCTGGTTGCTCAACATCATCAGCTACATTGGCCAGAACGCCAGCATAAGCGACCTCGTTGACTACTTCGCAGCAGACCTCTATATCTACAAGTACATCGAATAATATGATGAAGGAAGCTGGGAAATTCAGCTGATTATTTCTGAGACCGCCATACGGACATTTCCGCTGGCGGTTTCAGGTTTCATAGCCTCTTCCAAAGGCATATCGGCCGGTGAGATCACCCTGATATCGGTGAATCCGGCGGACATGAGAAGATCCCTGTCCGAGCACTTTCCACAAAGGGCGACGACAGGGATTCCCTTTTTGCGCGCCGCCTTGAGCACACCGAAAGGAGTCTTTCCCTTGAGGGTCTGGCTGTCTATGCTGCCCTCCCCCGTAATTATAAGGTCAGCACCTTCGATGATGCTGTCGAAGCCGATGGCGTCGAGTATCATCTCTATGCCGTGGAGAAGTTCGGCCTTGAGGAACACCAGGAGGGCCGCGCCCAATCCGCCGGCCGCACCGGTGCCCGGGGTGATCCTGAGATCTATGCCGTAGTCACTGAGCACCAGACCGGCGAAGCTGCACATAGCCTCGTCGAGGGTCCGCACCATTTCAGCATCGGCGCCTTTCTGGGGCGCGAAGACATACGCCGCACCGTTCCTTCCACAGAAGGGAGTATCCACGTCACAGGCAACCCTGAACCTAGTTTCGAGCACCGCTTCCGGTACGTTCCCGGCATCCACTGATACTATCTTCCCGAGTGACTCCCCTGTTCCCGGCAGTTCGTTCCCGTCCTTGTCCAGGAATCTGAAGCCGAGGGCGCATAGCATCCCCAGGCCTCCGTCGTTGGTGGCGCTGCCGCCGATACCCATCAGGATATCCCTGCAGCCGCGTCCGACGGCGTCCAGGATCATCTGGCCCGTCCCGAAAGTGTTGGCGACGGCAGGATTGCGTTCTTCCTCCGACAGAAGCGACAGTCCGCTCGCGGCGGACATCTCGAGGACCGCAAGCCTGCGGTCCGGCACATAGCCGTAAGAGGCCCTTATACGCCGCATCAGCGGGTCACAGACCTCGATGCCGATCTTGCTGCCGCCGCACCCGGATACGACAGCGTCCACAGTTCCCTCCCCTCCGTCGGCCACCTGGACGGGCACGACCTCCCAGTCCGGATGAAGTTCCAGGATGGAAGAACGGGCTGCCGAGCCTATATCTTCAGAGCTCAGGCATCCCTTGAACGAATCGGATGCTACTACAATCTTCATTATCTGTTCTGATGTCTCATTATCCTGACTCCCGCATTCTTCTTCTCGATGTTGTACTTCCAGGCGTAGAACATAGTCACGCTTACTATGAATGTTATCAGGGCGATGAAGTATGAATACTGCGATGGCATATTGAAGCCTATCTTGGCCGTGCAGATGAACGCAACGCAGACTGAGTTCATTATGGAGGCAGGAATCATACTGATAAGGTAATAATTGCCCTTTTTACGGAGCACCAGGTATACGGTCGCCGTCCACAGCGTGAAGCAGGCAAGTGACTGGTTCGCCCATCCGAAGTACCTCCAGATGATGTTGAATCCGTCTTCATCCGTTATGTTGAACCACAGGAGGATGGCAGTGAAAGCGAAGAGAGGTAACGCCAGGTAGATTCTGTTCTTCTTCGGCTTCTGGTCGACGTTGATGTATTCGGCCAGGATGAGTCTCGCGCTTCTGAACGCGGTGTCACCGCTCGTGATCGGGGCCACGACGACACCTATAATCGCGAGTATGCCTCCGATTACGCCGAGCCATGCACTGGACACCTTGGTTACAACGACCGGAGCGTCCGCCGTGAGGTCAGAGCCCATCTCGGCAGCACCGCCGGAGAAGAAGAAGTATGAAGAGATTGCAGCCCAGACCAGAGCCACGATTCCTTCCATTATCATGGAGCCGTAGAACACCGGGCGGCCGAGTTTCTCACTCTTGATGCAGCGCGCCATTATAGGACACTGTGTGGAGTGGAAACCGCTTATGGCTCCGCAGGCTATGGTTATGAGCATGCACGGGAAGATGTCCTGGGAAGCCATTCCAGGTATGTCCCTGGCTTCTCCAAGGCTTCCGCGTCCCTGCCATATCTCAGGGATTGAAGGCCATTTGACAATGAGGCATACCATAAGGCCGAAGGCCATGAACAGCAGCGCCATTGCGAAAAGGGGATATATGCGTCCGATGAGCTTGTCAATAGGAAGAATGGTCGCGAACAGATAATAAAGGAATATGACTACGACCCAGAGCATCACGGCAAGGTCGCTTCCTCCACCGACCATATCTCCGAGGATAAGTGCAGGGCTGAATACGAAGACCGCACCCACAAGCAGCAGGAGAAGGAGGGAGAAGAGACGCATGAACTTCTTGGTTCTCTTGCCCAGATAGTGTCCCACTATCCTCGGCAGGGAGAATCCGTTATGCCTTACGCTCAGCATTCCGCTGAAGTAATCGTGCACTCCGCCGGCTAATATGCTGCCGAGAACTATCCATAAAAACGAAGCAGGCCCGAATTTTGCACCCATTATCGCTCCGAAGATCGGTCCCGTCCCCGCAATGTTCAGGAACTGGATCATAAAGACCTTCCAGGTCGGAAGCGGCACGTTGTCCACTCCGTCCGGATGCTTCAGCGCAGGTGTAAGATGGTTGGGATCCGGTCCGAACACCCTGTCAACGAACCTGCCATAGAAGATGTAGCCCAGAATAAGGGCGCAAAGGCAAATAAGAAAAGAGTACATTCGAGAAAGTCGTTTATTTGGATGACAAAGTTAGTCTTTTAACTTGAATACGGAGCGATTGAATTGAACAATTGACTAAATTTGTAATGCAGATGGTTAGAGCAGGATACATACTGCTGGTTGTCGCCGGCATTTGTTTTCCACATATGATGGCGGCCCAGACGGATACCGCCACTATGGAATTGTCAGGAGTCACTGTGGTGCAGCGGAGGAACACCTCCCCGATAAAGGGAAACGCAGTCACGGGGATCACGTTCACACCAAAATCCATTCAGAGTTATCCCAAGCTTCTTGGAGAGAGCGACCCGGTAAGACTGGCCCAGTCCCTTCCGGGGGTGCAGACTACAGGAGGGGCGCAGTACGGACTCTACGTGCAGGGATGCGATGATTCGCACAACAGCATCTCGATAGCGGGAGCCCCCGTTTTCGTCCTCCCGAGGATGATAGGTTTCTTCCCCATCATCAACAACAATCATTTCAAGAGTTCGAAGCTTGATTTCGAATCCGGAGACAACCACATAGGAGGAGCCCTCTCGTACGAACCGGCCGACACGCTGACCCGCCAGGTCAACGGTGATTTCTCGCTCGGACTGATAGCGCTGAGAGGTACCGTCAGCGTGCCTGTAGGGGACAAGTTCGCATTCACTCTCTCCGCACGCCAGTCACTGATCAACGTGTTCTACAGGAACCTGCTGGAATTCGGAGGGAACCCGATCAATTACGATTTTACCGACTGCAATGCGGGGCTGCTCTGGAAACCGGACGAAAGGAACTCCATTGACGCAAACATCTTCTTCTCCTCGGACAGGCCCGGCCTGTATTCGGAAATGTACGGATTCGGGATGGACGGCAGCTGGATGCAGGGAATGTGCAACATCAGATGGAAACGCAAGGGGGAGAAAGTCCGTTCAGAGCATCAGATATACGTCACGGGGCACGACAAGAAGTACGCGATGGACCAGCAGATGATCCACGGCAGGATGCCTTCGCACATATATGAAACAGGATGGAAGAGCGACCTCAGCCTTCCTCTGGATTTCAAGGCGGAGGCGGATATCTCCTATTTCAACATCCTCCCCCAGAACCCTGTCACGGACTTCACCTACAGGACGGGAGGCACCCAGGAAATCCAGCAGTCGCTCCTGGCGAGCGCCAAAGTTGCGAAGCGCTTCACCGCCGGCGATTTCTCCATCACCCCTTCATTGAGGCTCTCGGGATACAAGGAACTGGGATATGACAGGTTCTATTTCGATGCCGACCCGGAAGTGTCCATGCAGTACAACCTGTACAGCGGCGGGAAAATCTCGCTCAAGGGAGGACGCAAACACCAGTACTATTCGCAGACAGGTCTGTTCTCATCCGGAGTCCCGGTAAGGTTCTGGATTGCGTCCGGGCACTATGTCGACCCTCAGGAATCGTTCTTCGTTGACCTCTCGCACACGGTCGACTTCCTCGGAGGCGGCATTTCCCTCACGACCCAGGCATATTGGAAGAGGCTCCTCAACCAAGTGGAGTTCAACGGCTTCCTTTTCGACTTCATAGCCGATGACTACAAGCTGGAGAACTTCCTGCTTCCGACCACCGGATACAACTACGGAGCCAATCTGATGCTGTCAAAGAATTCCGGGAACCTGACGGGATGGATCAGCTACTCGTTCGGACGGGCCCTGAGGGAAACGGACAGGAAGGGTTATCCGGCAGTCTTCCCCGCCTCGTACGAAAGGATCCACGAATTCAACGCCGTGGTGTCCTGGAAGATCGGCAGCTTCGAACTCGGAGGTTCCTTTGTCCTGGCCTCCGGAGTGCCGTACACCGCCGTGAACTCATATTATCTGATTGCCGAGAAGATCATTGCCGACTATCAGGAGTTCAACTCTTCAAGGCTCGCCCCCTACCTGAGGCTCGACCTTTCGGCAAACTACAATTTCAAGAGCCGGAGCCGTTACCAGCACGGCATAAACGTGTCGGTTTTCAATGTGACGGCCAGAAAAAACCAATATATGTACTATCTTGCATTCACGCAGGACGGGACATATTCCTACAAGCCGGCATACATCGCGATACCGGTGATGCCTTCGATCAGTTACTACTGCAAATTCTGAAAGGATGTATAGAAGATTCATCATACTGCTGACACTGCTTGTCTCCCTCGTATCCTGCACGAAGGAGGGACCGGCCAGGGCCGGAGATTCACAGCTCGTGGTCGAAGGCTGGATAGAATCGGGCAAGGCACCGGTGGTGCTGGTGTCCTCGTCCATCGAAGCCAGCGGGGAACACCGTTACATAACGGACCTGGCCGACAATATCCTGCGCTATGCCAAGGTTACGGTGGAGCACGACGGGACGGTCTATCCCCTGTCCGCGAGGCTGTCGGATTCATATTTTCTAAGGAACTATTTCACGAGCGGCCGGATCATCGGCGAGCCCGGGGAGGAATACACCCTCCGTGTGGAATGGGACGGCAAGACCGCAACCGCCACCACAGTCATTCCGGAACCGAGGGAACTGGATGAACTCACGGTGATACAGTCGGAGGCTTCCGACACGCTGTTCACGATTAAGGCGCGTTTCCGCGACAACCCTGACAGGAAGGAGTACTACAAGTTCTTCACGAGGGTGGTTGAAGAGGGCGGGAGCTACGGTCCGGCCTACCTCGGGGATTTCGAAGGCACCTGCGGGGATTACAATTTCGACGTGTTCGTAAACAGGAGCGCGCATCTGCCGCAGATATTCAGTGAGATATATTACAAGGAGGGCGAAACCGTCGACGTGAAGTTCGCCACCTGCGACGCGGTCTCCTATTCGTTCTGGAAGAATTTCGAGGAGAACTCGATGAGCAGCATAATGCCGATAGTGATGTATTTCGGGAACTGCTACGGCAATGTCGAAGGAGGTCTCGGATACTGGGCCGGCTACGGGATAAATGAATATAGGGTATGCATAGAATAATCAGATATATGCTTGTGCTCGGATGCTGCATCGCGGTTTCCTGCACAAAAACGGAAGTTCCTCAAAAAGCGGATCCGGCTGACCTGCCCGGGGAACCCATCCCCGCAAAGGAGTTCGAGGAGGCGATGCTGGAAACGCTGGCGACACTCAACCTTGATTTCAACTTCTTTTTTGTCAGGCACGTATTCTCCGAAATCGCCCTGCGCGACCCTGCCGGTCTCCTGGGTCCGATAGCGGAACAGATGATGAAGGGACAGCTGCTTCCCACAGGGCATTTCACCACGGTGGATTCGACCTGGACGTATTCGGAGGCGGATGACTTCAGGTTAACGATATCGGACGGGGTGATGGATGACAACGGCTTCATAATCAGCTACAACGGCAGTAACAAGTTCTTTCCACGGCTTCCCGAATCGGTTGATTTCAGTATGTTCTATGCCGACAGCACGCTGGCCAGGA
>JAKSKC010000014.1 GCA_024401945.1 Bacteroidales bacterium | reverse complement strand
CTTCGAAAGTTCCTGAATCGTGTCCCAGGATCCGTCCGTACTTCCGTCGTCGACGAATATTATCTCGTATGACAGTTTCCAATCATTGAGAGTTCTCCTCAGCCAGGACGTGAGCTCCGGCAGGGATTCCTTCTCGTTGAGAAGAGGGATGATTACTGAAATGTCCATTATTGTTCTTCTATGTTGTTGTCTTCTTCATCAAACGGATCACGGTAGATGATGCTCCTGGACAGGATTGAGGAAAGGACCGTACCGTACAGGAAGCAGTAGATGAGGTTGGAGAAGAAGGTGATGACCGGAAGGTCCGGACGCAGGTTCTCCATCTGCTCGAGCGAGTTGGAATCCATGAAGGAAGAATATCTTTCCATCATAAGTTCGAAAGCCTCGTCGAATATACCGGACGCAATGTATTTTACATATATGAAATAAAAAGCCGAATAGACGAGGGCGGAAAGGGCCGCTATAAGCATCCCGTGCTTGAACAGGCTGATACCGTTTCCGCTTTCCTCCGAGCTGTCATAGCGCTTCAGGAACATCTTCATCAGAAGGATGCAGCCTACGAACTTTGCTATCCACAGCAGCGTGTTCCCGGAAAACATCAGGAAAGCGCTGTCAAGACCCATAAGAAGGTGGGAGAGAAGCTGGTAAGCGATGCTGACCCCGCCAAGCACAAGTCCCGCCAGACCGGCGGCGTTCCAATCGATGCCGTTGTTTTTCATAACGGTACAAAGATAGTAAATTTTTGCTATCTTTGTAGGCTTATAACTTTGTATAACAAATTATGACTATTGCATTTACAGACGGCAGCATCCTGAACTGGGAGGATGCGCAGGCCAAGAAGATCTTCTGGCATTCTTCAGCCCACCTTATGGCTGAGGCCCTGGAGGCACTCTATCCGGGTGTGAAATTCGGTGTCGGACCTGCAGTTGAGAGCGGATTCTACTATGACGTGGACTTCGGCGATACGCAGATAACTGAGGCGGATCTTGCAAAGATCGAGGCCAAGATGACCGAACTCGCAAAGACCAAGGAAACCTTCGAATGCACCCAGGTCAGCAAGGCGGATGCAATGGATTATTTCCAGAAGAAGGGAGACCAGTACAAGTGCGAGCTCATCTCCGACCTCGAGGACGGTACCATCACCTTCTATAAGAACGGCAACTTCACCGACCTGTGCCGCGGTCCTCACGTAAAGCACGTGGACGACATCAAGGCCATCAAGCTCCTCAGCATCGCCGGAGCATACTGGAAGGGTGACCAGAACCGCAACCAGCTTACAAGAATCTACGGCATCACCTTCCCTAAGAAGGCTATGCTCGATGAATATCTCACGCTTCTCGAAGAAGCGAAGAAGAGGGACCACAGGAAACTCGGCAAGGAGATGGAACTCTTCACCTTCTCCTCAAGGGTCGGCCTCGGACTGCCTCTCTGGCTCCCGCGCGGCGCCCAGATGAGGTATACCCTGGAGAATTTCCTCCGTCGCAAGCAGCAGGAACTCGGATATCTCCCGGTAGTGACACCGCATATCGGCAGCAAGGACCTTTATGTCACTTCAGGCCACTGGGCCAAGTACGGAAAGGATTCCTTCCAGCCTATCCATACCCCTCAGGAGGGTGAGGTCTATATGCTCAAGCCTATGAACTGCCCTCATCACTGCGAGATATTCCGCAGCGCCCCGCGTTCGTACCGCGACCTTCCGTTGAGATTTGCGGAGTTCGGAACGGTTTACCGTTACGAACAGAGCGGAGAGCTCCACGGTCTTACCCGCGTACGCGGTTTCACCCAGGATGACGCCCACCTCTTCTGCCGCCCGGACCAGCTCCAGGAGGAGTTCGAGAAGGTCATCGACCTCATCCTCTATGTCTTCGGAACACTGAAGATGAAGGAGTTCTCGGCCCAGGTATCACTCCGTGACCCAAATAATAAGGAGAAGTATATCGGTTCCGACGAGAACTGGAAGAAGGCCGAGCAGGGAATCATCGACGCAGCCGCCAAGAAGGGTCTCAAGACCGTTGTGGAGACTGGCGAGGCCGCTTTCTACGGTCCGAAGCTTGACTTTATGGTAAAGGATGCCCTCGGACGTCAGTGGCAGCTCGGAACCATCCAGGTGGACTACAACCGTCCTGAGCGTTTCGAACTCGAGGATACCGACGCGGACGGAAGCAAGAAGCGTCCGGTGATGATCCACCGCGCACCGTTCGGAAGCATCGAGCGTTTTACCGCCGTGGTGCTCGAACACACAGCCGGACATCTGCCGGTATGGCTCGCCCCTGACCAGGTTAAAATCCTGCCAGTCAGCGAGAAATATGCAGATTATGCTGAAAAAGTTTGCGAATTGTTGAAAAATTCCGAAATTCGCGCCTCTATAGACTCCCGAAACGAGACTCTCGGTAAGAGAATCCGTGAGATTTCATTGCTCAGGGTTCCTCTCATCGTGATTGTCGGCGAGAAGGAGATGACTGACGGAACGGTGTCTTTCAGGAAGGAAGGCGTCGATCAGGGCAGTATGAGCGTAGAGGAGTTTATAACATACATTAACAAAACAATAGAAGAAGAATTATCTTAATGCCAGGACCTTTCAAACCAAAGCCGAGCTTCAAGCCAAAAGGCCGCAGACCGGATCCCCGTCAACAGAAGGACGAGAACGAACTCAATATCAATGAGGAGATAACCGCTCCTCAGGTACGTCTTGTCGGGGACAACATTCCTGAGCAGGGGGTATATCCTCTTGCCAAGGCCCTCCAGATGGCTGACAGCCTGGAGCTTGACCTGGTGGAGATCAGCGCGAAGGCCGATCCTCCTGTCTGCAGGATAATGGACTACCAGAAGTTCCTTTATCAGCAGAAGAAGAAGGCCAAGGAGATGAAGCAGAACGCCTCCAAGATTGTGGTCAAGGAGATCCGCTTCGGTCCCAACACCGACGAGCACGACTTCCAGTTCAAGCTCAAGCACGCTCAGGAGTTCCTCCAGGAGGGTTCCAAGGTAAAGGCGACGATATTCTTCCGCGGTCGTTCCATAATGTTCGCCGAGCAGGGGGAGAAACAGCTTCTCAGATTCGCGGTAGAGCTTGAGGAATTCGGAAAGGCCGAGAATATGCCGGCGCTCGAGGGCAAGAGAATGTCCATTATGATCGCCCCTAACAAAAAGAAATGAGGCACCTTGATGTGTCCTTAAATATTATTAACAATTAATTCATTACACAATGGCAAAGCTTAAAACCAACTCCGGTGCCAAAAAGCGTTTCACGTTTACCGGATCGGGAAAAATCAAGAGAAAGCACGCTTACCACAGCCACATTCTCACCAAGAAGACCAAGAAGCGCAAGAGAAACCTCGATCATTTCGCTCTCCTCGAGAAGGCGGATTTCAACAGAGTTCGCGAGCTCCTTGTTATGTAATTAACCTTTAAAAAAGCGTAATTATGCCAAGATCAGTAAATTCAGTAGCTTCAAGAGCTCGCAGAAAGAAGATTCTCAAGCAAACCCGCGGTAACTTCCTCTCAAGGAAGAATGTATGGACTGTTGCGAAGAACACCTACGAAAAAGGTCTTACCTACGCATACCGCGACCGTAAAAGAAAGAAGGGTGATTTCCGTGCACTTTGGATTCAGAGAATCAACGCAGCCGCACGTCAGTACGGTATCTCTTATTCACAGTTCATGGGCAGGCTCGCCAAGCAGAACATCGGTCTCAACCGCAAGGTGCTTGCCGACCTCGCTATGAACAATCCGAAGGCATTCGAAGCTATCATCAATTCAGTTAAGTAGCAAACCATGAGCCGGAAGAAGCATCTGCGTACCAAGAGCAAATTCCTCAACTGGATTTTGGATTGGGTCGATGCCATCCTGTTCGCAGTGGTGGTAGTCACGCTGATAAACATTTTCTTCTTCCAGGCGTTCAAGATTCCTTCATCCTCGATGGAGAGCAGTCTCTATACGGGAGACCATCTCTTCGTGAGCAAATTGACATACGGTCCGAAGATGCCGCAGACACCTCTGACCATCCCTTTCACGCACAACGTCATCGGACGCCACGAGTCCTACTCGACAGCGGTCCAGTGGAAATACAGGCGTCTCCCGGGATTCAGACAGGTCAGGAAAGGCGATTACGTCGTCTTCAATTTCCCGAACGGTGACACCGTTCTGGTCAATGCCCCCCAGCAGGACTACCACGCGCTTGTGCGTATGTTCGGCAGGGACTATGTGAAGGCCAATATGGGCGGAATCGTCACAAGGCCGAAGGACAAGAAGGACCATTATGTCAAAAGGTGCGTGGCAACTCCGGGTGATACCCTTCAGGTCAAGCAGGGCCTTGTATGGGTGAACGGAGAACAGCAGGAGGTCTACCCCGGCGTACAGCTCACCTACAGGGTGCTCACCACAGGACAGAGAATCAACAGCAAGGTCCTTGACAAGATGGGGATAGACCATCAGGAGATCGCGTACGATCCTTCCCTGCCGGGATATCCCGCAATGCCTCTCACGGCAGGAATGCTCGCGGAGCTCGAGAAGCTCTCCACCGTCGCAGGTATAGTTCCGAACCTGGAGATTCCGTGCGACGATCCGGTTCAGGAACTGGAACTCTTCCCGTTCGTGAAGACAGGATGGACACGTGACGAATACGGTCCGGTCTGGATTCCGAAGAAGGGAGTGACAGTCGAGCTGAACGAAGGGAACCTTCCTTTCTACGAAAGGTTGATCTCCGACTACGAGGATTCCGATGTGCAGAAGGCTCTTGCCGAAGGTAGCTATACCTTCAAGCAGGACTACTATTTCATGATGGGGGACAACAGGCACAATTCCCTGGATTCCAGGTATTGGGGCTTCGTTCCGGAAGACCATATAGTCGGGCGTCCGACGGTCATCTGGCTCTCTACCGACAAAGGAAAGAGTTTCCCGAAGAATATCAGGTGGCGCAGATTCCTGAAATTCGTGTAAAGATTATTAATTAATAAAAACAATAACATTATGTCAAAGGTTTGTCAAATAACCGGAAGAAAAAGAATGAAAGGCAATAATGTCGCCCATTCTAAATTGCGTACAAAGCGCGACTTCTCCGTCAACCTCAAGAACAAGCGCTTCTGGAGCGAGGAGGAGCAGAGATTCATCACCCTCAAGCTTTCCTGCAAGGGTATGAGGATTATTGAGAAGAACGGTCTCGAGGCTACTCTCCGCGATGCTCAGAAGAAAGGATACATTAACCTTGTTTAATTTTTAGTACTATGGCAAAGAAAGCAAAAGGAAACAGGGTGCAGGTCATCCTCGAGAGCATCGAAAAGAATGAGGAAGGAAAGGATGTAGTATCACGCTACGTCACCACCAAAAACAAGAAGAACACTCCCGAGCGTATCGAGCGCAAGAAATATCACGCAGGCGTGAAGAGAGTGACCGTTCATAAGGAAATCAAGTAATTCAGGAGGATAGATTATGGCAAAGAAAGCCGTCGCAACATTCGCAGCCAAGGCCGGTGCTAAGAGCATGGTCAAGTGCATCCGTATGGAAAAGTCTCCAAAGACCGGTGCTTATGTCTTCACTGAGCAGTACGTCGAGGAGGAAAAGGCAAAAGATTTCTTCGCAAAGAAGTAATCCTGTCGGAATATTTGAAAGGGGCCTCTCTTTGAGCAGGCCTCTTTTTTTTGTATATTCGCGGATTATACCGAACAGTATATGGCAATCAGTTTCTTTCAGAAGATTTCCAGGGCCGTGGCAGGCCGTTCGAGGGTGGACGACGATACCCTTGATGCGATTGAAGAAGCTCTCGTTGAGTCCGATATGGGCGTTGATACCACTCTGAAGGTCATCGACAACCTGGAGGAGAGAGTTGAGAAGGACAAATATATGTCCTTCGACGAACTGGTTTCCCTGCTCAGGGAGGAAATATCCGCCCTCATCCCCGAAAGCCGCCCTTCCCAAAAGGATTCCCATCGTCCCTATGTCATTCTGGTAGTGGGCGTCAACGGGGTCGGCAAGACAACCACCATAGGCAAACTGGCCAACTTCTACCGCAAGCAGGGCAAGAAGGTGGTGCTCGGCGCCGCTGACACCTTCAGGGCCGCGGCGGTGGACCAGCTCACGATCTGGGCCGGCAGGGCCGGTGTGGACCTCGTGAAGCAGCAGATGGGCTCAGACCCGGCGTCCGTGGCGTACGACACGGTCAAATCGGCTGTTGCCAGGGATGCGGACGTAGTGCTCATCGACACCGCCGGAAGGCTCCACAACAGGATAGACCTGATGAACGAGCTCACCAAAATCCGCAACGTCATCAGGAAAGTCATTCCTGACGCTCCTCAGGAGGTGCTCCTTGTCCTGGATGCCAGCACGGGCCAGAACGCTTTCTCGCAGGCGAAGGAGTTCTCCAGGGCTACCGATATCACCGCCCTGGCCGTAACCAAGCTCGACGGTACGGCAAAGGGGGGAGTGGTCGTCGGCGTGTCGGATACCTACGGAATACCGGTGAAATACATAGGAGTCGGAGAGGGAATGGAGGATATAAGGATCTTTGAAAAAAAGGAATTCGTCGAACAGCTGTTCACCCCGGATGATTTAAAATAAAGACACAGATATGAAACTTTCTTACGATTGGCTTAAGGATTATTTGAAATGCGACCTCAATCCGGCGCAGATAGCGGAGGCTATGACTGCCATAGGCATCGAGGTTGACGGAGTGGAGGAGCAGGAGGAGATTCCCGGCGGACTCGCCGGCGTAGTGGTGGCGAAGGTGCTCGAGTGCGGGCCGCACCCGGATTCGGACCATCTCCATATTACCAGGGTTGATGCCGGAAACGGCGAACCTGTCACGGTGGTATGCGGCGCTCCGAACGTGGCGGCGGGACAGAAAGTCCTTTTCGCACAGCTCGGAACCGTGCTTCCTGGCGATTTCAAGATAAAGAAATCAAAGATCCGCGGAGTCGAATCGTTCGGAATGATATGCGCCGAGGACGAACTCGGAATAGGCAACGACCACGCGGGGATTATGGTGCTCCCCGAGGATGCGGTCGTCGGCACCCCGGCAAAGGAATATCTCGAGCTCAAGACTGAAGCCGTCATCGAATATGAGATTACGGCAAACCGCGTCGATGCCGCCTCCCACTGGGGCGTAGCACGCGACCTGTATGCCTACTGCCGTCTCAACGGCATCCCTTGCGAACTCGTGATGCCGGACGTGTCGGCATTCACCGAGGGTGAGGGAGAAGGCGTGGAGGTTGAGGTGCAGGATGCCTCCGGAGCCCCGCGCTATACCGGAATCACCGTCAGTGACGTCAAGGCGGGCCCGTCGCCCGAATGGCTCCAGAAGCGCCTTATGGCCATCGGCAGCAAGCCTATCAACAATATCGTGGATATCTCCAACTACGTGCTGTTCGAACTCGGACAGCCTCTGCATACCTTCGATGCCGACAAGGTCGAGGGCGGCAGGATCGTGGTTCGCAGGGCGGCCGGGGGTGAGACCCTCCGTACCCTTGACGGCGTGGAGCGCAAGCTCGACGCTTCCGATATGGTGATAGCCAACGCAGCCGGCAAGCCAATGTGCATCGCCGGCGTGTTCGGAGGGGAGGACAGCGGATTCACCGCCGACAGCAGCAGCGTGTTCGTGGAGAGCGCATATTTCGATCCGGGTTCCATCCGCAAGACCTCCAAGCGCCATCAGCTCCAGACGGACGCTTCATTCCGTTTCGAGAGGGGTTGTGACCCGCAGATGCCGGTGTATGCCCTGAAGCGTGCCGTATGCCTGATCAAGGAGTGCGCCGGAGGCAAGGTTGTCGGGAACATCAAGGAATGCTGCGGAGAGATTCCGGAGCGCAAGGCCATAGAACTCGACTACAACCGCATCGAGGAATTTGTCGGACAGAAGATAGGTCACGACGTCATCGGGAACATTCTCACTTACCTCGGCTACGAGTTCGTGTCCGTCAATGAGAACGGCGCGACTGTCCTCGCACCTTCATATATGGTGGATGTATACCGTGAATGCGACGTAGTGGAGGAAATACTCCGAATCTACGGATACAACAACATCAATCTGCCGAAGCATATGAAGATGTCCGTCAACGCGACACCTTCACCGGATCCTGAATCCGTCCGCAACGCCGTATCCAACTTGCTGGCGGCCAACGGATTCTCCGAGATAATGAACAACTCGCTGACAAAGTCCGCATACTATGACAATCTGGCTTCGTTCCCGGCTTCGGAGTGCGTGAGGATAGTCAATCCGCTCAGCCAGGACCTCAACGTGATGCGCCAGACACTTATCCTCGGGGGACTCGAGGTCATCGCATACAACAACAACCGCCAGATCTACTCGATGCGGACCTTCGAGTACGGTTCCGTATATCGCAGGAAGGAAGGGACCGACGGCAGGACCATCGACTGCTACGAGGAGCACCCTTGCATAACCCTGATGATGACCAGGAGCAACTATTTCGAGCTCAAGGGCTATGTTGAACTTCTCCTCCGCCGTTACGGCGCCGACCTGAACCAGATGTGGGCCGATGCGGCGCCTTCGGATATCTTCTCCGAAGGAATGTCATACAAGCTCCCGGGACAGGGCAAACAGCTTCTTTCAATGGGTGTCGTCAACCAGACCCTCTCAAGGAAATTCGGCGTGAAGCAGCAGGTAGTTGCGGCTGAGATCAACTGGAACACACTGTTCGAGCTCGTAAAGCGCGGAAAAGTGACGTTCAAGGAACTTCCTAAATTCCCGGAGGTCAGAAGGGACCTTGCGCTCCTTCTGGACGAATCCGTCAAATATGCAGACCTTCGCGCCACTGCATTCAAGCAGGCGAAGAACCTGCTCAGGAGCGTTTCGCTCTTCGATGTCTACCGTGGGGACAAGATTCCTCAGAACAAGAAGCAGTACGCCCTCAGCTTCATACTCCAGGATCCTGAGAGGACACTTACCGACCAGGAGGTCGAGAAGGTCGTCAACCGTCTCCTCGATGCCTTCAAGAACAATTTCGGAGCGGAACTGAGATAATGCGCAGCTCATCCTTCATATTGACGCTTGCCCTGCCTGCACTATTGCTGGCTGCCTGCTCGCGCGGTGCGAGGGTCATTCCCGAGAAGACCTTCGTATCCATATACGAGGAGATGCTCATCGCCGACCAGTGGATGAACGACAACTATGCGGAGCGGCGGAAGGTGGACACCTCGCTCTACTACGAGCCCATTTTCCGCAAGTACGGGTTTACCACGGAGGATTACCTCAAGTCCGTCGGTCATTATATGGAGAAGCCCGACGAGTACATCAGGATCATAGAGAAGGTCAAGGACAGACTCAAGGAGAAAGAGCGCTACTACAATGACCTTCAGGCCGTCGAGGCCGGAATAGACGCTTCCGGGGAAGAGGAGGCGAAGGAGGACTGATGCTCCGCGAGAAGACAGTTTTCGGACCGATACGCTCCAGACGCCTGGGCAATTCTCTGGGAATAAATCTGTTGCCGGAGAACGGCAAGATATGCAATTTCGACTGCATCTATTGCGAATGCGGATGGAACTCCGACGGCAGGGAAGACCGCACGCTTCCGGGGCCGGAGGATTTGCGCTCCGCGCTTGAGAAGAAACTTTCCGAATGCAGGGACGCGGGCATCGCTATAGACTCCATCACTTTCTCCGGTGACGGCGAACCCACTCTCAATCCAGCCTTCCCGCAGATGGTGGACATCACGCTCGAGCTCAGGGACAGATTCTTTCCGCAGGCGGCGGTTTCGGTACTGTCCAATGCCACAACCGCCGGCAGACCGGAGATTTTCAGGGCACTGTGCAAGGTTGACAATGCCATAATGAAGATAGACGCGGCGGACAACGGCTCCGTCCGTCTCGTCAACAGACCCGTCGCCGGCTATGACCTGGAGCAGGTAATAAGCTCCCTGGAGGCTTTCAAGGGTAATTTCATCCTGCAGACGATGTTCCTCAGGGGCGGGGGATTCGACTCCTCCGATACGGGCAATCTGCAAGGATGGATGTCCATAGTCAGGAGGCTGCACCCGAGGCGGATAATGGTTTACACGATTGACAGGCCGGCTCCGATGTCGGGCCTCGAAAAATTCACGGAGGAGCAGATGCGCGCGATGGTGGCGCCTCTGATAGAAGAAGGTTTCGATATTCAAATAAAAGGATGACAATGAAATATTCAGAGAAATACAACTGCAGCTTCACCGGGGAGCAGATAGAGAAGATACTTTCAGGAATCAATGCGGGAAAGGCCGCCCTCAATGACAGGGATGCTCTTATGCGCTGCTATGCCGCGATGGACCTTACGACCCTCAAATCCCAGGATACGGAGGATTCGGTAAGGGCCTTCGTACGGAAGATAAATGAATTCTCGGAGGCCCATCCTGAATATCCGGCCCCCGCATCAGTGTGCGTGTTCTCCAATTTCGCATCCGTGGTAAGCAAAGAGGCGAAACCTGAAGGGATGCACACCACGGTGGTTTCAGCCTGCTTCCCGACTTCGCAGAGTTTCCTCGAAGTGAAGCTTCTGGAATGCGCCCTGGCAGTGCGCAGCGGGGCTGATGAGGTGGACATAGTGCTGGCCCTGAATTCATTCCTTTGTGAAGAGACCAGACAGAAGGCCTTTGACGAGATAGTCGCCGTCCGTCAGACCGTGGACCGGGAAGCGGCCGTGTGCGGCAGAAAGGTCATTCTGAAGGTTATCCTCGAGACCGGACTTCTCAAGACCCCCGAACTCATAGCCGAGGCGTCTTTCCTTGCTATGGAGGCAGGGGCGGATTTCATAAAGACCTCTACCGGGAAAGTTGAGGTCAACGCCACTCCTCAGGCTGCTGCTGTAATGTGCGGATGCATCGCCGCATATTACGCCGCTACCGGCCGTAAGGTGGGCTTCAAGGCCGCAGGCGGCATATCTGCCGCCGGGGAGGCCTTGCTTTATTATTCAATTGTCCGTGATATCCTGGGGGATGAATGGACGGGGAACGACCTGTTCCGGCTCGGAGTCAGCCGTCTGTGGGACAGCCTTGTCAACGCCATCGGAAACTGCCGGTAAGCTCTTACAGTTCCAGTTCCTGACAGGCGGACAAAGTGCCGTCCCTGATAGGGTAAACCGTCCGCAGAGTCAGCGTCGCGCTGTCAGGCAGGCATTCTCCGGCCAGGTTTCAGTCGGCCAGGATCTTCACGAAATATCCGCGCAGGTCTTCCCAGCGGTAGAAACTTCCGGTTACGGGTTCAAGTCCCGTGATGGTGGCCTCGCGTTCGTTGTGAAGAATCCTGACAAGCACTTCCCCCTTGCGGTTGCGGTAGAATATCAGCTGGAGGTTGGAGCACATACACATCTCCCTGGAACATATCCAGTGGTCACTCGCTTCTGCGATGGGGCCTGTCCAGTCGTTGTCCTGAAGCTTGATGAAGCTCATAAGGGGGGAGAGTCCCGAGTCGTGGCCGAAACGCAGGTCGGCGGCCTTGTCATTCCCAGCCACGGCCGCGTCGGCTTTCTCGAGCATATCCCTCAGGATAGGTTTTCCCGTACCGGCGCTCTTGTAGTCGCCGAATTCGGCGTTGGTGTACCAGTCACCGTACATCCTGCAGTTCTCTGCATAACTGAGCGAATAAAGCTCCTCGAAGCTGAAATAAGGGAACATATCTTCCAGGTCGAACTCCAGGTTCTGGCTGATGGCCGCACTGTTGAACACGTTCAGGAAGAGTTCGGTCGGGGAGGATGAGATCAGCGCTCCGGCGGCGGCAGGGTCGGTGAATGTCACTCCCATCAGCCTGTCCGGGGAAAAGTTCGCATTCACCAGCGAATCCCTGACAAACGAAGCCCTGGCCGGTATTCCTATGTCAGGTACGTCGCAGGCCAGAACGTCGAAAAAAAGGTCTCCCGTATAGTAGTGGAATCTGAGCTTGCCGGCCGACGAGTTGAGCGAAACGGTGAAGTTCGCCATACTCTGGATGCAGCGGGGGAAAGGACTTGAGATGCACAGGACCTCCCTTCTGTCCTTCTGGTTGAAGACCTGCGGGAAGTTGGCGTACATTCTTGCCGCCACTTCCTGGTGCTGGTCACTTCCCACCTGGGTGAGAATGCCGTACAGGCGCTCGTGCTTGCCCTTCAGTTCCTTGAGGTTCTTCAGCAGCCATTGGCCTTCCCCGGTCAGCAGACCGGCTTCTCCGGCCTTCTCCAGGTCCGGGATGCATTTGTCGAAAAAGGTGGCGGAGGTGTGGTAGCGCGAGCCGTGCCTTCCGTAGTGTGGGATGTAGAAAGGCTTGAAGCCGGCCGGGGCCTTGCCCAGCTCTGTGTCGAACGTATCGTAGTTGTGATAGATGTAGGCAGCCCTGCTTATGTCCCCCTCAAGCCATTCCCTGTAGCTCTGGGCATCGATGCCTGTACAAAATGTGGCAAGAAGAAGTGCCACCGCCGCGATTTTCTTCATTTTTTCAAGGATTTTATTCGTCACGAATATAGAAATAATCCTCTGGAATAGCAAGGACGGCCGATTTTCAACTTAAACGTTTATTCCTGCGATGTTTCGCAAGTCAAGCCCTATATTTGCACCCGACCAAAACTTATTGACTATGAAAACCGCGATTTACTCTATGGCGGCCCTTTGGCTGCTTGTGGCCTGCACTCACGACATCCCCGGCATCAACGGCGCCGGAAGCGGAGGGTATGAAGGCCTTTCCCACGAAATGATTGTCCTTGGGGAGAAACTCGATGACCCGTACACGGTCGGCAACATGACCAAGGCTCTCGAATCCCTGTATCCTACCAAAGCTGTAATCGGAACCGTCAAGACCACGGACTATTACGTGAGGTTCCTGCCGAAAAGCGAGCATCAGTGCGAAATGCTGGAGGAGATGGGGGTCGTACTGGTGGATCATCCGGTGGACTACAGGATAGTCCGGGACGGGGATTACTACCACGACCCTGAACTCCCGGATGACAGCATCACCTGGCAGTATGCCGTGGTGCCGCAGGGTTTCGAGTTCCCCGAGTTCGTGCAGTACGAGATTCTGGACGAGTGCTTCATCGCGGAGCACGACCAGACGACAAAGGGATCCGGAATAGACTGGGATGCGGTCGAGAGGGAATCCTACCGGCTCACGGGGAATGCGGCGATGCTTCCGCCCGGGACTAAGGGGGACTATCCGCCGACCTACCCGAAGGGGAACATCAGTATTGCCGATGATGAGGCAGGGATGGCAACGGAGGGAGTGGCCGGGGTACGGGTATCCTGCAATTCCTTCGTGAAATTCGCGCATTCCTTCACGGATGAGAACGGAGACTACAAGATGAATCTGTCATTCACGTCGGATGTGCGCTACCGCCTGGTGTTCAAGAACAAGAAGGGCTTTGCCATAGGGTTCAACCTGCTTCTGGTCCCTGCCTCCACCTCCACGCTGGGCAAGGGCTCCCCGGACGGGGTGAGCGTGGTTATCGACAGCAATTCCGACAGGAAGCTTTTCACCCGTGCGGTCGTCAACAACGCCGGCTATGAATACTATACGAAATGCTCGGAGGACGGTTACAGGATGAAGGCACCTCCTTCCAACCTGAGGATATGGCTTTTCCAGAACCTGACGAAGAGCTGTCCGCTTATGATGCAGCAGGGGGCGCTCATAGACGGGTCCTTCGTGCAGGACTACCTTAAGGAGTATATCATTCTGCTGAAGCTTTTCCTCCCCGACGTGGCGATAGGGCTGAAGGACTGCGGGAGTTTCTCCGATGTCTATGGCGAGGCCATACACGAATTCGCGCACGCGTCACACTATATGCAGGCCGGCAAGGAATACTGGAACACATATCTGAGGTACGTCCTCAGTTCATACGTCACTTCCGGAGGTCAGATGTACGGTGTCGGCACCGAAGACGGATGCGGGTACTGCGAGGTGGCCGAGATGTGGGCTTTCTATATGCATTCGAAGATGTGCCGCGACCGCTATTCGGATGACGGACTGACCTACGGTACGGAGTACTGGTTCTCGCCGCAGCCTCTCCTGTTCCTTGATGACAGGGGGATGGACAAGTTCAAGCTTTTCAAGGCCTTCTCGAGCGATGTGGCTGACAAGGATGCCCTTCAGGACAGGCTCATATTCCTTTACCCGGAGAATAAAAGCACTATAAACCAGGCGTTTAACAGATACAATTGATACAATGAGAACTAAAATTTTCCTGACGGCCGTGCTGCTTGCCGTCGGACTGGGCTGCGGAGCGCAGACAGTCAGCCTTTCCACCAATATGCTCGATTACGCCAACCTGGGCACCCTCAACCTGGATGCTTCGTTCAGCGTCGCCAGACACTGGAGCCTGGGGGCGGGAGTGAAATACAACCCCTTCACCTACAGGCAGCAGTCCTATTCGCTGAGTGCAAGATACTGGCCCTGGCACGTCTATTCGGGATGGTGGGTGTCCGGGAATATGCGCTATCAGGAGTACAACACCGGAGGATACACCACCTGGAAATATGCTGATGAACAGACCAGCGAAGGCGACAGATACGGGGGAGGCATTGCAGGAGGCTACACCTATATGCTTGCCAGGAACTTCAATCTGGATTTCGGGATCGGAGTCTGGGCAGGCTACGATGTATTCATCACCTATGCCTGCCCGCATTGCGGAAGGATCGTCGATTCCGGAAGGAAATTCTTTGTGCTTCCCAGCAACCTCTCCCTGTCGCTGAGCTACTTGTTCTGAGCCTTCCTGCCGTATTTTGCCGTACGGGCGTCGTTGATCACGCCCTTCCAGTCAAGTCCGTATGCGAAATCGTAGCTGTGTCCGTCCTCGTCCACGTAGCACTCCATATCGTAAGGCGTGTCCTCGAACTGGGTCTCCACGGTCTTCATATTGGCAGGGAGCTGCGCCGGCAGAAGTGCATAAGGCTCAGCCGCTCCGCTTATGATGTCCATTATGGCCTGGCTGGATACGCCGAACGACATAAGCATCGCGTCGGAATAAGGCTCTATCTCGGCCGGGATGAACGGACGTTCGCTGATGACAGCGACCACAACCGGCTTGTCACCCATTGCTGCTGAGGTCTCGCGGACCAGCACCATATCGTCACGGTTGTAGGTGAATTCCGTTTCGCCCTTGTAGCTGCGGTTGGCGCTTTCCTCGAGCGGACCCCCTCCGGCTATGCTGACTTCCCTCGCGTCTGTGGCCGTGTAGTCCTCGTACTGGAGGCTGATAGGGAGGTACTTGTGGTTGATCTTGTCATATCCCCAGTTGCCCTGCGGCGAGAGGATGGCCACAATGGCGAAATCCGCTTCGGCAGGATCGCTTACGACATCGTAGTATTTGCTCACGAGGGTTGAGTCGATGAGCCTTCCCCAGTGTTCCCTGGCGTGATTGGTGCTCCAGAAATCAAGGGCTGCAGGGTAGTGGCGCAGCGGCAGGTAAACCTTCTTCCTTCCTGTCTGAGGCAGTGCGTTGCAGTGGTTCTTCAGCATAATGATGGATTTGAGCTGGGCCTCGTAGCCTTCCTTGCAGAACTCCTCGCATCCCACTATTTCAGCGCTTTCGGCCGGGTCGAGGTACGGATTTTCGAACAGTCCCACGCGGAAGATGTTCAGGAGCAGCCTCCTGGCCGAGATCTCGAAACGTTCCCTTGCCTGCTCCTCGCCGTATTTGTCGCAGAGCATTGCGTATGCTTCCATAACCGGTTTGACGTCGTTGCATCCGCCGAACTGGTCGACGCCCGCCTCTATGCAGCGCATCCTCCTTTCAGCGACGCTGAGGCTCTCCACGCCGTAAGGCTTGCCTCCGTGGACTCCCACGTCGTTGCAGTCCTTGGTTACGCCCCAGTCCGTGCAGACTACGCCGTCGAATTTGTATTTCTCCCTGAGAAGGTCGTTGATGATGTATTTGCTGAAGCTCTGGCCGACATTCTCCCCGGACGGGTCGATGCCCCAGGCCACGGTGTAGAACGACATTGTCGCGGATGCGCATTCAGTCTTGCCCTTGAGCGCGAATGCGCCCTTCAGGAATGGATACATATGCATCTCGAAGTTCCCTCCCGGGAAGACTGCGTACTTCCCGAAATCGAAGTGCGAGTCGCGTCCGCCTTCGGCAGCTCCTCCGCCCGGCCAGTGCTTGACCATCGCGTTGACGCTCTCGTAGCCCCATCCGTCCTTGATTTCCTTGTCCCCGGTGGAGGTCTGGAATGCATCGATATATACCTGGGCTATGTCCTTGTTGAGTTCAGGTGACTCACTGAAGGTGCCGTGGAAACGTCTCCAGGGCGGATCCGTGTCAAGGGCGATCTGAGGTGAGAGGGGAGTCGCGATGCCGAGCGCCCTGTATTCCCTGGATGCAATCTCCCCGTGCCTGCGGATGATGTCCATATCGAAGGTTGCTCCGAGCCCTATTTCCCTCGGCCAGTGTGATATGTCCCCGCCGGACCCCGCGTTGTACTCGCTGTCAGCCTCGGTGTAGTTCCTCGGGTCCGAACTGTTGTTCGCCGGGATGCCCAGAGGGAGCGATTCCAGATATGCCTGCAGGCTGTTGGACCATTTGGCCGCCTGCTCCGGACTGCTGACCTTGGTTATGAGCATATGCCTTACATTATCATCCCTCAGGAACTTTTTCTGCTTCTCGCTCAAAACCGTGTCGAGCGCCTCTGCGTGCTGGCTGTACAGCATAAGGCCCGCGATCTGCTCAACGGACATCTGCTCCGCGAGGTCTGCCGCCCTTTTCTCCGGAGCTACCCTCCAGTCCTCGTACACGTCCAGCGTGCCGTTTCCGTTGAGGTCCTTGAAGGCCCGGCCGCGGTTGATGATTATTCCGGTCCCGGATTCCTTGCAATATCCGAGTACAGGGCCCTTGCCCTGGTGGACCAGAGTATAGCCGGACATATTTTCCTCACATATCTTTGATGTGCAGGAGACAGCCGCGAGTGTGGCCGCGACAAGCGTGATAGCTGTGGAGAGTTTCATTTGTATCTTTGATTTGTTTGTTCTGCAATATAGCGATTTTTGTCCGTATTGCGTTATTCCGCTGGCGGATATCTGCAGGGCGGTCAGCCCCTCAGGGGCCGGTGCGCATTCCTGCGGGACATTCTGGCGTTCTGCTCTATCGATGTGAGCTCGTCGGGTAGGGCGACGCTCTCGAGAAAGCGTTCCCAGATTATCTCAACCGCGGTCCCGGAAGGATGGACAAGGTCCTCCGCGTAGAATCTGTAGTCGCGCAGCTCGTCGCAAAGTATCTCCCAGGCGGGGAAATACGAGATTTTCCTTTCCGGGAAACGCTGCTCTTCCGATGACTGTTCCAAGCGGCCCAGGGCCAGATGGAGCGTCGCTTTCGACAGGGTGTTGGTCCTGGCTCCCTCGCCCAGATGGCGGATGGGGCTGACGGTGAAGATGAATTCCTTGTCCGGATGTTTTTCCGTCATTTCCTTCAGGCAGTCCAGGCACTCGTCCGGACTGAGCATACGGTGGATGAATTCGGATGGATCACGTTTGAGACAGTTGCCCACGATTCCGGCCTCCCGGTGCTCCCAGACCTGGGATGTCCCGAGCGTTATTATGACTTTCCGGCATTCTTTCCAGAACTGTGCCGCCTCCCTCAGGGCCGTGTTGGCATTTTCCAGGAATTCCTCCTCTGTCTCCCTGGCGAATGCAGTGTTGTGCGAGAAGGAGCAGACCAGCCCGGAGCCGGCGCCCATACGCACGCAGTCGGAGGCCGTGAATTCATCCCCCGAATCCAGTCTCCGCACCGCCGCCAGCAGCGAAGCGGGGTTGTAAAGCGGTCCGAACGGGTTCACGCACACGTCGAACCCGCACTCCCGCATCTTTGCTCCTATCTCGTCCGAGAAACAGCTTCCCAGCATCATCACCTTGTCCTTCAGGGAGATGCTTACCGCTGACCTTTCAGTCCTGACCGTTGTCGATAGCTTTATCATATAAATGGTGTTCCTTATGCCCGATTATCTTATTTACTGTCCGTTCCTGCTTCCGGAGAATCAACGTCGCTGAGATATTGCCGGGCTGGTCGAACGGGTTGATATCCGTCAACGATGCCGGGCTGGCCCCACAGATGGATCTGCAAGGCGGATTCAAGTTTTGCAATTGTTTCCAATGTCATATTTGAACTTCCTTTTAACAGGTTGGAAACATATTGTTGGGTACATCCCAGCCTTTCTGCAAGCATAGCCTGGGTGACAGACTGTTCGTCCATCGCTTTCAATACTTTAACAGTTATGATTCTGGCATAGCCAAGCCATCTTTCGTTATCCCGCAGCCATTGTGCGTTCTTTCTCCAATTCGATGGAGTTGCTGATTGATGACTGTTCAAAAAGTCAGTTGCTTTGCTCATTATGTTTTTGCAAAGATAAGAACAATATATAAATTGTACAATATATGAGTTGTGTTTGTTGAAATCACACATTTGCCGGGCAGCAAAAAAGCCTGAAGCGAAAACTTCAAGCTTTTTTGTAGTCACTACAAGAATCGAACTTGTATCTAAGGTTTAGGAAACCTCCATTCTATCCGTTGAACTAAGGGACCATCAATTTCAAAGGCTGGGCGGATGCCGGCAGCCTCCCGGATTACTCAGCGTCCTTGACGATGATCTGACGTCCTCTGTAATATCCGCACTCTGGGCATACTCTGTGATACATCACTGTAGCACCGCAATTTGAGCAAGTGGCCAGGGTAGGAACAGCTGCGCAGTCGTGGGTACGACGCTTGTCTCTACGCTGTTTAGAGATTTTGTGTTTCGGATGTGCCATTTTTCTTTATTGTTAATTATTATCTGTTCAAAAATCGGATGGTCTCCGGGTTGCATTCGCCTTCTTCGTGGACTCTCTGCATCGGGAGGGAAAGGCAGGTGTAGTCGTAGATGTCCTGACTGAGATCCAGCTCCTCATCCTCCTGGAAGGAAGTGTGTACCTCAAGCGTCAGATTTTCCAGACATCTGTCGCAAACCACCACTACAGTGCCGTCAATGCGGCATTCCGTCTCGATGGAAGTCCCAAGATTGTTGACGTCGACGGATATCTCCAGATCCGCGTCAAGTATCTCGGAATTCTCGAATGTTCCAAAGAACTCACCATCAGCGTGCCAGTCAAAATGACTGGCGCCGTCCTTCAAGCCTTTTACAGGTATTACAAAGGGTTGCAAAGGTAACAAAATTTTTCCTATTATCAATCTTCATTGTCGCTATTTCTTTTACGAGACAGCGGATCGAGAAGAATTTTACGAATTCTCATAAAGTGAGGGGTCACTTCCACGAGCTCATCCTCCTGGATATATTCGAGAGCTTCCTCGAGCGAGAACTTGATTGCCGGAGGCAGGATAATCTTCTCGTCGGAGCCGGCCGCGCGCACGTTGGTGAGCTTCTTGGTCTTGCAGATGTTTATGTTGAGGTCCCTCTCCCTGGTGTGCTCCCCGACCACCTGGCCGCAGTAGATGTCCTCTCCCGGTTCTACGAAGAAGCGTCCCCTGTCGAGAAGCTTGTTCATGGAGTAGGCGATGGACTGGCCGGTCTCCAGGGACACGAGCGAGCCGTTGTTCCTCCTTTCGATCTCACCCTTGAACGGCTGGTACTCCTTGAAGCGGTGCGCTACTATTGCCTCTCCCTGCGATGCGGTGAGGAGGTTGGAGCGCAGTCCCATAAGTCCCCTGGTAGGAATCTCGAACTCGAGGAGGGTGCGGTCGCCTCTCGGTTCCATATGCACGAGTGCTCCCTTCCTTCTGGTGCTGATCTCGATCGCGGCGCCCACGAATTCCTCCGGAACCTCGATCGAGAGCTCCTCTATAGGTTCGCATCTCTGGCCTCCGATGGTCTTGTCGAGCACCTTCGGCTGTCCCACCTGAAGTTCGAAGCCTTCGCGGCGCATAGTTTCGATAAGTACCGACAGATGAAGCACCCCGCGGCCGTAGACCACGAACGAATCGGCCGAAAGGCCCGGTTTCACGCGGAGCGCGAGGTTCTTCTCAAGCTCTTTCTCGAGACGTTCCTTGAGGTGGCGGGAGGTGACGAACTTTCCGTCCTTTCCGAAGAAAGGGGAGTTGTTTATGGTGAAGAGCATACTCATAGTAGGCTCGTCGATTGCGATAGGAGGGAGGGCCTCCGGATTCTCGAGGTCGGCGATGGTGTCCCCGATCTCGAATCCTTCGATACCGACCACGGCGCAGATGTCTCCGCACTGAACCTTCTCCACATTGGCCTTGCCGAGGCCTTCGAAGGCCATAAGCTGCTTGATCTTCTGCTTCTGGACTATGTCATACCTCTTGCAGAGGCTGATCGCCTGTCCGGTGGACAGTTCCCCGCGGGTGATCCTTCCGACTGCGATACGTCCCACGTACGGTGAATATTCAAGCGATGATATGAGCATCTGCGGAGTTCCTTCCTTGATCTCCGGCGCCGGGATGACTTCCAGGATGGTGTCGAGAAGAGGGGTGATGCTGTCGGTCGGCTGTCTCCAGTCGAGGGACATCCAGCCCTGTTTCGCGGACCCGAACACCGTGGTGAAGTCGAGCTGGTCCTCGTTGGCGTTGAGGTTGAACATAAGGTCGAAAACCTGCTCCTGGACTTCGTCGGGCCTGCAGTTCGGCTTGTCCACCTTGTTGATCACGACGATGGGCTTCTTGCCCATCTGGATGGCCTTCTGGAGCACGAACCTGGTCTGAGGCATACATCCTTCGAAGGCGTCCACTAGAAGGAGCACGCCGTCCGCCATATTCAGCACACGCTCGACCTCTCCTCCGAAGTCGCTATGTCCCGGAGTGTCTATGATGTTGATCTTGACTCCTTTATAGATAACGGAAACGTTCTTGGCGAGAATGGTGATCCCGCGCTCGCGCTCGAGGTCGTTGTTGTCAAGGATGAGCTGCCCGAGATTTTCAGGCTGACGGACAAGGTTGGCCTGATATATCATTCTGTCGACCAGAGTGGTTTTGCCGTGGTCGACGTGCGCTATGATTGCGATGTTACGAATCTCCTGCATTGTGTTTTTCTTCTTTTACAGAAGTGCAAAGTTACTAAAAGATAATTTTATAAGAAAATAGCCGGGGCATTGTGTTACAATACTCCGGCTATATCCTTAAGTGCGCGAGATGAGACTCGAACTCACACAGGTTTTACCCCACTAGCTCCTGAAACTAGCGCGTCTACCATTTCGCCACCCGCGCTCTTGCGTCTGCAAAGATAGTAATAATCCCGAAAATCCGAAATAATAATTATATTTGTAAAATATGCGTAAAACTGCTGGCATACTGTTTTTGACGGCTCTGGTTCTGCTGTGTTCCTGCTCGGGACGCAACGGGAGCCGTTTCAAGGGGAAGAATCTCTTTGTCGCCGTCCCTGCGGATGCCGTGGCGTTTATGTATACCGAACAGCCTGCCGATGCCTTCCCGCAGCTTTTCGACTGCGACCGCTTCCCGCGCAATCTGGAACTCGGTCCCTACGCAGGGTCCAAGGCCGTTCTTTCCTACATCTACAGCGGAGGCCTTGTCCCTGTCCTCTGCATCCAGCTCGACAGGAACGACGACACTTCGTCCGAGAACGTCCGCTATCTGAGGGATGAGGCGTCGAGGATGAAGGTCGCGGTGGACTTCTATTTCGATGACAGCCCGTTCTACAGGCCTGTGGCCGTTCTGAGCCCGTCTTCGGGTGCTCTGGGTTCCGTGAGGAAGCATTTAGAGTCCGGCACATCCATCCTCGGCAACGAGGAGGCCCTCAGGGCGATTGCCGCAGCCGGGCAGAGGAGCGAGTTCCTCGTATTTTCCAACCGGGATTTCCCGAAGATGGTGCATTCCGCAGGTGAACTGGACGCCGTCTGCGGCGGAAATCTCAGGGAGACGGTAGCGGATCTTGCGGACTGGACCACGATAGTCTGGCAGAAGAACATGAGATATCAGGCCTGGACTGTCCAGCAGCAGGATCCCGGCTATTATATGAATCTGCTCAATGATATCCAGCCGGCGCAGAGCAGGCTGGGCGACATCCTTCCAGCGGACTGCGAGTTCGTGGAGTCTCTCCAGATAGCTTCGGTGGACAAGTTCATCGCTGCCTGCGAGCCATATCAGGACGCCCATTCGCTGCTGTCCGTCGGAGGACGCAGGAGACAGAATGCGATTGAATGGGCCCGGGCCCTCAATATCAAGGAAATAGCTCTGGTTCAATGGAGGGGCAGGAGGCTTATCCTCATCAGACCTGCGAAGTTCCAGAACACCCACGACACGATGGACAACCCTTACGCCGGTTATCCGGAGCTGATTTTCGGGGAACTGTTCTCACTGAAGGATGAGAGCGCATCATTCAGTGCGGGGGACTGGCTTGTCTGGGGGTCTTCCGAGGATGCCGAGGAATTCATCGAGAACAGGTCGGGGACCGTCGAGTTACCTTCACGTAAGACCAAGGGTCTGGTGTTGTTCAATCTCGAGGGACGGTCAGTGCTTTTCGAGATTGCAGAAGATAACGGAATCAAGTATGGAATTTCAGTCAGTCAATAAA
>JAKSKC010000013.1 GCA_024401945.1 Bacteroidales bacterium | reverse complement strand
GCATTGGATCCGAAGAAGATGGAGTTCAGGTACATGGTGACGATCTCCTCCTTGGTGTAGTTCCTCTCGAGCTTGACGGCAGTGATCCATTCCTTGAATTTGATCCACACCATCTTGATCTTGGACACCCCCGGGATCCTGCTGTTCAGGTTCTCGCGCGGATAGAGGGTCTTCGCGAGCTGCTGCGTTATGGTGGATCCTCCGCCCTGGCTGCTGTTCCTCAGGGCCAGGGTCTTGACAAGAACGCGGGCCAGGCCCTTGAAATCTATGCCGGAGTGCCTGTAGAAACGTATATCTTCCGTCGCGATGGCGGCATTGATGACGTTCGGGGAGATGTCCTCATAGGAAACGAATGTCCTGTTCTCTATATGGAATGTGGTGAGGACCGTGGCACCGTCATCAGCGATGATCTGGGTGGCCTGCTTGCTGTCGGGATGCTCGAGTTCCTCGCAGGAAGGTATCTCGGCGAACGCCCTTACGAGCAGAAGTCCGAGAGCCAGAAGCACGAACGGAGCAATCACCAGAATCCAGAACCATTTGACGATTTTCTTCCTTGTTTCCTCTTTCATCGTAAAAATATTCATTTATAAATGAAAGTACAAAATTAGACATTTAATTTTGAAAATTAGCGAGTTTGTGTTTTTCTTTGCAGAACGAAACAGTAAAAAATGAGTAGATAATGGAGGGGAATTTAGTTATCGTCGAGTCGCCTGCAAAGGCCGGCACCATACAGAAATTTTTAGGCAAGGACTATATAGTAAAATCCAGTTTCGGGCATATCCGCGACCTGCAGGACAAGAAGCTCAGCATCGACGTGGAGCACGGATTCGAACCTGAATACATAATCCCGGTGGGGAAGAAGAAAGTGGTGGCCGAGCTCAAGGCCGCGGCGGCCAAGGCAGGCACCGTCTGGCTGGCATCCGATGAGGACCGCGAGGGAGAAGCCATCTCCTGGCATCTCAGCCAGACACTCGGACTGGATCCGGCCAATACCAGGCGGATCGTTTTCCACGAAATCACCAAGGACGCCATCCTGAACGCCATAAGTAATCCGAGGGGCATAGACATGAATCTGGTTAAGGCCCAGCAGGCAAGGCGTGTCCTGGACAGGCTCGTCGGCTTCGAGCTGTCCCCCCTCCTCTGGAGAAAGGTGAAGAGAGGTCTTTCCGCGGGACGCGTCCAGTCAGTGGCCCTGCGCCTTGTGGTGGACAAGGAAAAGGAGATAATGGCCTTCAAGAGCGAACCTTACTACAGGATCGAGGCCGTCTTCGACATCAAGGGGACCAAGGTGAAAGGGCTCCTCGACGAGAAGTTCAAGGATATCAAGGAGGCCGAGAAATTCCTGACCGACAGCATAGGGGCGGACTATTCCGTCAGCTCCGTCAGCAAAAAGGAAGGGACGAGGTTCCCTGCACCTCCTTTCACCACATCCACACTCCAGCAGGAGGCCGCAAGAAAACTCCGTTTTCCAGTCAGCCTTACGATGAGGATTGCACAGAGCCTGTATGAAAGGGGTCTCATCACCTATATGCGTACCGACTCGACGAACCTCAGCAGCCTGGCCCTCGGCACGGCGAAGCAGCTCATCACCGACAACTTCGGAAAGGAATACCTGCACACCCGCCAGTACAAGACCAGCAGCAAGGGCGCCCAGGAAGCGCACGAGGCCATCAGGCCTACCTATATCAGCAACACCTCCATCGAAGGGAGCGTGCAGGAGCAGAAGCTCTACGACCTCATCTGGAAGCGCACCGTCGCTTCGCAGATGGAAGAGGCCAGGGTACTTTCAACGACCATCAAGGTCGGTTCGGACAAAAGGGATGAGAAATTCTCGATCCAGGCGACCCAGATCATATTCGACGGATTCCTGAAACTCTATCTCGAAAGCGTCGACGACGGGGAGGAGAACGGAGAGGATGTGATACTTCCGGAGATTTCGGAGGGTGAGGTCATCACTGCAAAGGCCCTGAACGCCGACTGCAAGTTCACCCAGCCTCCGTACAGATATTCCGAGGCATCGCTGGTGAAGAAACTGGAGGAGCTCGGCATCGGACGTCCTTCGACCTACGCCCCTACGATCAACACCCTCACCACGGCGCGCGGCTATCTGCTCAAGGGGGACAAACCCGGCAGCAAGGTGCAGGTGAAGAACCTGACTCTCAAGGGGAACAAGGTCAGCGCGGTCAGCAGGACGGAAACCGTCGGGGCCGAAAAGGGGAAACTCTTCCCTCAGGACATCGGGATACTCGTATCGGACTATCTGGTGGCCAATTTCTCCGATATCATGGATTACGATTTCACCGCCAACGTGGAGAAGGATTTCGACCGTATCGCAGAGGGCAGACTCGTATGGCAGAAGCAGATCGACGGGTTCTATGCACCTTTCCACAAGAAAGTGGAGGATGTGCTCAACGACCATCAGTACAACCACGTCGAGAGGGAGATAGGCAAGGATCCGGCAAGCGGAGAGATGATTACGGCCAAATTCGGTCCGTTCGGAGCATATGTACAGAAAGGGGAAGGGGATTCCAGACAGTGCGTCAATCTTTCAAAGGGCCAGCTGATAGACAGCCTGACACTTGAGGACGCCCTGAAACTTTTCGCCCTCCCGAGAACCATCGGAGAATACAAGGGGGTTCCTGTGACGGCGATGAAGGGACGTTTCGGGCCTTATCTGAAATACGGTGACAGGAACGTATCGCTTCCAAAGAACTGCGATCCGCTCACCATAACGCTCGAGGACTGCGAATCCGTGCTGGAGCAGAGCCTTTCGGGTGCCAGCCAGTCAAGCGTCATCAGGGAGTTCACGGAAGGAGGGTTTACCGTACTGAACGGACGTTACGGTCCGTACATACGCTTCAACGGGAGCAATTACAGGATTCCGTCAGGCACGGATCCGCAGGAGCTGACCGAAGAGGCTTGCAAGAAAATCGTGGAAGAAGCTAAAAACCAACATTATGGCAAACTACCATATAGACGAAACAGATCGTAAGATCCTGTCATTTCTGGCCAACAATGCCAGAATGCCTTTCCTGGAGATAGCCAGGGAATGCAAAATCTCGGGAGCGGCGGTTCACCAGAGAGTCCGGAAGATGGAGACTTCCGGGATAATAACCGGCTCCAGAATGCTCATCACACCGTCCGCCGTCGGGCTTGAAGTATGCGCCTTCGTCGCCCTGGAACTTTCCGAGAACAACAAGTATCCAGAGGTTATCAATGCCTTGAAGCATATCCCGGAAATCGTTGAGTGTCATTTCATTACAGGAAAAGCAGCCCTTTTCCTCAAGGTCTATTGCTTCAATAACGACCACCTTATGGAAATTCTCCTCAACACAATCCAGAGGATACCTTACGTCAAATCCACCGATACGCTCATATCCCTCGACGAAGCCTTCCAGAGACAGGTCTGGGTCAAGGAATACAGGAATACCAGCTTTATGGCAAGCAGCAGGGACCTAGCGTAGCTTTTCCGCTACGGCCAGATCCTCCGGATTTGTAATTTTGAGATTCCACCTCTCTCCGACAATGTAGGAGAGGGGTATATTTTTGCTTCTGGCCACCGATGCGTCATCGGTGAAGGAGATGTCGAACGGCTGGCGGTATGCGTTCCTGATATCCTCCGCCAGGAAGAGTTGCGGAGTCTGCGCGCAGAAGACCTCGCTCCTGTCCGGATCCGCCTTGTCCGAAGTGTGCAGGATACCGTCCCTGCCGGTTTCCAGGGTTTTCAGGGTATCCGTGCTGGGAATAACTGGAATCAGGGCCCTGCAGGTCCCGCTCCTGCGGATCATCTCCCTGATGAGTTCCACGCTCACCAGGGGCCTTACGCCATCGTGGATCAGCACGGTGGAGGCCTCCGGCACTTTCTCCAGCGCGTTTTTCACGGAATGGAAACGGGTGATCCCGCCCTCCACGAGGGTCTGCTTCCTGTTGAATCCGTAACGGATGCAGAGTTCCTTCCAGGTATCGAAATGCTCCCTCGGGAGAACCGTTATGACGTCGATGCCGGGACAGGCCTCCACGAAGCGTTCGATGGTGCGCTGAAGCACGGGAACACCCTTCAGGAGAAGGAATTGTTTCGGGATTGCAGACTGCATTCTGGTACCCTGTCCGCCCGCGACAAAAATACCGATAATTTTTCTTTCCATAGTGTGAAAATTCCCTACAAAATTATAATTTTGCATTTTGTTATACAAAATAATCACACTCTGATTTTATGGCTTTTTCATTCCTGAACCAAGAACTTGCCATAGACCTCGGAACAGCCAATACCATCGTTTACCAGAACGGTCAGATCGTACTTGACGAACCGAGCATCGTGGCTATTGACATAAAGACCGGAAAATGCATCGCACTCGGCCAGCAGGCCAAGCTGATGCACGAGAGGAACAATCCCGGCATCAAGACGGTGCGCCCGCTCAAGGACGGTGTCATCGCCGATTTCAATGCCGCGGAGCAGATGATCCGCGGTTTCATCAAGCAGGTTAACAGCAAGCACCGCCATCTCTTCTCTCCAAACCTGAAGGTCGTCATCGGCATTCCTTCAGGATCCACGGAGGTTGAGATCCGCGCCGTGCGTGACTCGGCCGAGCATGCCGGAGGACGCGACGTGTTCCTGATCTATGAACCTATGGCGGCGGCTCTGGGCATCGACCTCAACGTCGAGGCACCTCTGGGTAACATGATAGTCGAGATCGGCGGAGGCACCACCGAAATCGCCGTCATCTCACTTGGAGGACTGGTCGTTCAGGAGAGCATCAGGGTTGCCGGAGACGGATTCACCGCCGACATCCAGCAGTACCTGCGCCAGCAGCACAACATCCGCGTGGGAGAAACCACCGCGGAGAAGATAAAGATCGCCGTGGGATCCGTCATCCAGGACCTCGACGAGGAACCGGAGCCTTTCATCGTGAAGGGTCCGAACATCATGACGGCGCATCCTGTCGAAGCCGCCATCTCATACCAGGAGATAGCCCACTGTCTTGACAAATCCATCGCAAAGATAGAGTCATCGATCCTCAGGGTTCTCGAGGACACACCTCCTGAACTGTATGCCGACATCGTTGAGAACGGCATCTGGATCTCCGGGGGCGGGGCCCTCCTCAGAGGCATCGCGAAACGCTTCTCCGACAAGGTCAACATCGAGTTCCACGTGGCTGACGACCCTCTCCACGCAGTTGCCAGGGGCACCTGCAAAGCATTGAGGCATACTGACTCCTACTCCTTCCTGATGAGATAATGTCAAGGGAGGGAGCAGGCAGTTCAAAACTTATTTTCGCAGCAGTCTTTCTATGTCTGGAGATTGCTGCGATTGGACTTCTGTCCTCCACATCCACAATGCAGAACATCTGGCTGAACCGTTTTTCCCACAGGATGATGGCCTCCCTCTGGGACAGGAGCGAGAGCATACGCAACTACGGGAAGCTCGGCCGCCAGAACGAGATCCTCTCCAAGGAGAACATGGAGCTGCGCCGCAGGCTGCAGAGCTATAACATCTCCTGCGACCTTGAGGATGTGGACGGGAAAATGACCCTGCGCACCAAGGGCTTCAGGTACACTCCCGCATCCATCGTCAAGATGAGCAGGAACAACCAGCACAACTACATCATCCTGGACAAGGGCTCGGAGGACGGCATCCATTCGGAGGACGGGATCATCACCTCGAACGGCGTCATAGGGATAATCGATGTGGTGGACAAGCATTTCTCATACGGGATAACGCTGATGAACGTGAACACGAAGATCAGTGCCAGAATAGGAAGGGACGGGGCTACAGGGCCTCTTTCCTGGGACGGAAAATCATCAAACAGGGCATATCTCCGGGAACTTCCGCTGTACTGCGAATACCAGAAGGGAGATACCGTCATGACGAGCGGATTCTCGTCAATATTCCCCCCGGACATTCCGCTGGGCATAGCCGGGGAATCCAAAATGGTCAATGGGACAACCATGGACCTCGAAGTCTTCCTCTTCCAGGATTTCTCCGCCATCCGTTACGTGACCATAGTGGAGAATATGGGATATGAAACAATCAAGGCAATGGAAAGGGAGAACAGGTAATGAACACGAGATTTATAATTCTGTACGTTCTGCTGCTCATTGCACAGATACTGATAGGGAACTTCCTCAATCTTTCACAGTTCCTTGTCATCAACATCCTCCCCATGCTGGTTCTCTGCATACCGTCCGGAGTACATCCGATAGCGGTGCTCGCCATTACCTTCGTATCGGGTTTCGTCGTCGATCTCTTTGCCGGAGGCATAATAGGCCTGAGCCTGGTTGCCCTGCTGCCTGTCGCGTTCCTCCGCCGTCCGTTGAACCGGATTGCGTTCGGGGGCGATATCATCGAGAGAAACGAGGATATATCCCTTTCCCGTCACGGAACCCTCAAGATAAGCATCGCCATTCTGATGTTCCTGCTGGTCTTCTTCATAATCTACATCCCTGTGGATTCGGCGGGCACGAGATCGTTCGGATTCAATCTTCTCAAGATATTCCTCTCCACCGTAGGAAGCTATGTCGTTTCATTGCTGTGCATTCGGTTCTTAAACCCGTAGGATGGAAAACACTGACAACGGAAATAAGGTCAAGCTGATGATCCTGGGGCTGGTGGTCGTCGCCGTCGTGCTTCTCGGGAAGTTGTTCTACATACAGATCCTGAACGACAAGTACAAGCGCAGCGCCTCCAACAACTCGATGTACTACGACATCATCACTCCGCCGCGCGGACTCATCTATGACCGTGAAGGAAGGGTGCTGGTGGGCAATTCCACCTGCTACGACATACTCTGCACCCCTAAGGAAGTGATGGAATTCGATACGCTCGCGATGGCACGTATCCTGAACATCACACCTGATTTCATCAGGGGCAAGATGAAGGAGTACCGGGAGAACCGCACCAGAATCGGGTTCCAGTCGGTGACCTTCCTCAAACAGCTGGACGTTGAAACATATCTGCGCTTCGCGGAACTGGAATACAAGTTCCCCGGATTCAGGGGACAGGCCAGGTCGACCAGGGAATATCCTTTCAACGCCGGTGGAAACCTTCTCGGATATGTTTCGGAAGTGGATGCGGCCTACATTGAGAAGCATCCCGAATACAAGGCGGGGGATTTCGCGGGCAAGACAGGTCTGGAAGCCGCCAGGGAGGATGACCTGAAGGGAAAGAAAGGCTACAAGATATATCTCAGGGATTCAAAGGGACGCATCCAGGCATCCTACAAGGATGGAGCCAACGACCTTGACGCAACTCCGGGAACCAGCATCGTGACCACCATCGATGCGGAACTGCAGCAGTACGGACAGCAGCTTATGAAAGGCAAGGTGGGGAGCGTTGTGGCCATTGAACCCGGAACCGGAGAAATCCTGGCGATGATATCCGCCCCGGGTATCGATGTGGACAAACTTTCGGATATCGGAAAATACTACAGCCAGATAGCCAGGAGCAAATACAAGCCGATGTTCAACAGGACGGTGATGGCTTCATATCCTCCGGGCTCGGTGTTCAAGCTCGTCAACGGACTCATCGGACTTCAGGAAGGTGTGCTGAAACCGGGTGACACCTATCCCTGCAACAGAGGTTACAACTACACTCCGACCAGGAAGCTGGGCTGTCACTCCCACAGGTCTCCGCTCAATCTGGAAGAAGCCGTGATGATGTCCTGCAATGCATATTTCTGCTATGTGCTGAACAACATCGTGAGCAACAGGAAATACGCCGGCATATCCGCCGCATTCGATGTCTGGAGGGAGTATGTCCTGAGTTTCGGTTTCGGCCAGAAACTCGAAAGCGATTTTCCGGGAGAACTCAACGGCAATATCCCTACCTCGAAGTTCTACAACAAACGCTACGGCAAAGGGCATTGGAAGTTCACCAACATCGTATCACTGTCCATCGGTCAGGGTGAAATCGGCGCCACTCCCCTGCAGATAGCCAATCTCGCGGCTACGGTTGCCAACAGGGGATATTATTACATCCCGCATATCGTCAAGGATTCGGACGGGATAGTCATCGATGAAAAATACCACGAGAAGAACTACACCAAGGTGGATACAACCCAGTTCAAGAAGGTGGTCTACGGTATGTGGCGCGCGGTCAACGACATAGGTGCAGGCGGAACCGCGAACTCGGCCCACGTGGAGGGACTCGACATCTGCGGAAAGACCGGAACGGCGCAGAATCCGCACGGCAGGGACAATTCCGTTTTCCTGTGCTTCGCGCCTATGGACAAGCCGAAGATCGCAATTGCCGCGTACATAGAGAACGCCGGCTGGGGAGGAACCTGGGCCTGTCCTATCGCATCGCTCATGGTTGAGAAATACCTTACCGGAGAGATAAGCAGGCCGGCTCTGGAAGAAAGGATAATAACAACGCATTTCATTGACGAATAATGACATCTTTCCAGAAAGAAATACGCAGGACCATCGACTGGAAATTGGTGATAAGCTGGGTTGTACTGGTGCTTATCGGATGGATTAACATTTACGCATCCGTCCATTTCGCTACCAGCCCGGACCTTGTCACACGTCCGGAGAAACAGCTTATCTGGATTGCCGGAGCCGTCATCATCGCAGTTCTGGTGCTGTTCGTATTCAAACCCAAATTCTGGGAAATGGTGTCGCTGCCCGCATACCTGACCATATTGGCACTGCTGATCCTGGTCATCTTCATCGGAGCCGACATAAAGGGTTCGCACTCCTGGATCACCTTCGGACCGGTAAGTTTCCAGCCTGCAGAGCTTTCAAAGATCACCACCTCGCTGATGCTGGCGGCCATGCTGGGCAAACCGAACGGAAGGATAAAGGGCTTCGGGGATATTGTCAGGATGCTCGTCATCATAGGTCTCCCTGCCCTGGCCATCCTTGCGGAAAAGGAAACGGGGTCGATGCTGGTTTACGCCGGTTTCCTGCTGGTTCTTTTCAGAGAGGGCATGTCGGGATGGATCCTGGCGTTCCTGGGAATGGTTATCCTCCTCTTCATCCTCACCCTCATATCCCCCAGATGGGTTCCTTTCGTTGTCATGGGAATACTGGTCCTGACGTACTACCTGCTTGCCAGGACAAGAGGAGCCAGATACAGCAAGACCCTGCGCAAGAAACTTATTATCTACTGTCTCATCGTCCTTGCCACAGGAGCGGTCCTGATACTTTCCACGGACCCCGGTTTCGACAGTGTCCTCCAGCCTCACCAGAGATTGCGCATCGAAGTGCTCCTGGGCCTCAGGGAGGATCCTACCGGCGTAGGTTACAACGTGAACCAGTCGATGATAGCCATCGGTTCCGGCGGAATGTTCGGGAAAGGATTCCTCAAAGGCACGCAGACCGCGTTCGGCTTTGTCCCGGAGCAGAGCACCGACTTCATTTTCTGTACCGTGGGGGAGGAATGGGGATTCTTCGGATGCTTTGTCGTCATATCCCTGTACGTCTTCCTCATCAGCAGGATCCTGCTGGACGCGGAGAAATGCAGGGAACCGTTCAACCGCATCTACGGATACTGCGTGGCTGCAGTATTCTTCATGCACCTGTTCATCAATGTCGGAATGACCATAGGCCTGATGCCTGTAATCGGCATCCCTCTGCCGTTCATGAGTTATGGAGGCTCGTCCATGTGGGCCTTCACGGCGATGCTGTTCATATTTCTGGCTCTCTACAGGCAGGAGAACAAACGCTCGGGCTATTGATCCAGAGCTGCCATCACCGAGTCCCTGAGGCTTGTTTCCACATCATAAAGGAGCGTGCGTATACCCAGCTGTGACGCAGCATTCACGTTGATGCACGAATCGTCGATGGAGAGTATCTCGTCCGGTGCCAGACCTATCTCCTTCAGGGCATGTTCATATATCTCCCTGCCCGGTTTCACCATCTTCAGCTCGAATGAAAAGAAGCACTTGCGGAACATCGAAAAGCTGAACCCGGTCTTCGGGAACACTTCCTCGAAGATGGCACACGCCATAGGATTGGTGTTGCTGAGCATATAAAGCCCGTATTTTCCGGAAAGTTCCCTTATCAGTTCCACCTTTTCCGCCGGGACTTCCCCGATGAAGCTTCTGAAACATTCAAAAACTACATCCCTGGTCGTTCCGGGTGCACTATGCTCTATACACCGGTTGATGAATTCCTCAAGACCAATCCTCCCGATTTCAATATCACCCCAGAAACCTTTCTGGTGGAAGGTGTCGATATACCTGTCGATATCGAGGAATCCAGCCTTCTCCCTGAAGACCTCGCCGCACTTTTCCATATCAATGTCAAGGAGGACCCCGCCCAGGTCAAACATCAACGCTTTAATCATAATGACGCGAAATTAGTCAAATTCAGCGATATATTTTATATCTTTGCGCCGAAGTCCGCGTCTTGCAGGCGCAGCCCGCTCAGACAATGGACAGGAAGCCTTGGTGGTGGAATGGTAGACACGAGGGACTTAAACACGCTCTTACTAATAATTACCGTGGAAGGGCACATTTGAGTGCACTCTCTGAAAAGAGAGATGTAGAATGTCGTAAATTCAAGGAAACCTTAACAGGTAAAGCTGATGGCAATCTTGAGCCAAGCCTTGAATAAGGAAGGTGCAGAGACTAGACACGACACACCTAAAGATGTTATTTCAAAGGTGAAGGAATAGTCCAGACCACAAACATGACGTGTGGCGAAAGCCATAGTGGCAAGAAAATCCCTTGGGCAGTAATGTCCGTGTGAGTTCGAGTCTCATCCGAGGCACAAGTCCGGCTAATTGACTATCAGTTAGCCGGATTTCGTTTTGTAATCCGGGATAAAAATAAATAATTATATTTGCGGTATTGTTGGTTATTTTTGCTTGATATGAAGAGATTTTTTACACTTGCGGTTGCTGCAGTATGTCTTGCAACTGCATTTTCTGCGTGCAAACCTCAGGAAACTACCAGTAACTACATTGCAACGGCAACGCTGAAGGCCACGGAAGGTGACGCCTTCTTCCTCGAAGTCGACGACAATACGGCACTCATACCGTCGAACATTACTGTAAACCCGTTCCCGGGTGCTCCTGAAAGAAGGTGCAAAGCCATTTATACCGTGAACGGTGAGAGCAAATCCGGAGTGATAGGCTATGACAAGACCTACTCTGTAAAACTGGCCGCACTGGATACCGTTCTTACAAAACAGATCGCTGCGAGCACGGGATCCAAGGAAAAGGACGACAAGGTGTTCGGCACCGATGAGGTGGGACTGTACCTTTCGGAAAGCGGGAACTTCCCTTGCACGATGATTGAGGACGGATATCTCTGCGTCAGCTTCACTTTCGTATCATATCTCGGAGGACCTCACATCGTCAACCTGGTCGTTGACAAGAATGACCCTTACACCGTAGAATTCCGCCATAACGCCAACGGGGACAATGTAGGCAACCTTTACGGCGGGTATGTATGCTTTCCTCTCAAGAACCTTCCGGATACCGGTGGAAAGACCGTCAAGCTCACCCTCAAATGGAACAGCCTCAAGACCGGCAAGTGGGAAAGCACCACATTCGACTACTGCTCACGTACTGACTGGCCTGAATAGAATATGAGACTTAAATCACTGCTTACACTGGTCATACTGTGCCTTGCCTTAAGTGCAAAGGCACAGGTTTATGTTGGCGGCAACATCGGACTTGCCGTTTCCGGCGCGGACAACAGAGTGGGAATCAACATCGCCCCCGAGGCCGGATACCATTTCAACAGGTATTTCACCGCCGGGGGAAGCATTTCCTACCAGAGCCTTTACAACACCTTCGGGATCACCCCTTATGTCAGGGGCAATTTCGGTTACATCCAGGACAGGGTCCACTTTTTCGTAGCCCTGACAGCACCGATGAGATTCGCCGCTGACTATCAGAGCTACAGCGGATATCTGCGCCCGGGTATTTCAGTAAGAGTGGCTGAAGGTGTCTGGATAATGGCGCACATAGGAGCATTCGGATACTCCTACGTACGCTCCGGGGACCAGTCCGCAAAGGGATGGGTAGCCAAGGTCGATGCAAACACCGTCAACATCGGATTCTGTTTCAATCTCGGAATCTGACGGATTATACCCTTACGGACATAATCGTGATATCGTCATTCTGATCGTTTTCCTTCGTGAACGCCTTCATTGACTCGGTGAGTCTCTCTACAAACACTTCCGAAGGAGTGTCAGGGCTCTGACTGTTTGCAAATTCCAGAAGCCTGTCCTCACCGTACTGGTTCTTGAAGGCATCCTCAGCCTCTGTCACACCGTCTGTGTATATGAGCAGACGTGAACCTTTCTCGACAATTATGCTCTCCTTCTCATACGGGAAGTGATCGAATACTCCGGCGGCAAGATTGGATTTGGCATTTACAAACTTCGCCTTGCCGTCAGGGGAGATGATTACGATAGGATTGTGTCCCGCATTGCAGAAAACAAGTTCACGGGTGTCCAGGTCAAGACGTCCTACAAACATGGTTATGAACATGTTGCTGTCATTACCGGAACAGAACGAACTGTTGATGCAGGATACGATATTGCTGGTACTGAGGGACATCTCCGACACATAATGGAAAAGTGATCTTGAAATGGCCATATACAGGGCGGCAGGCACTCCCTTTCCGGAAACGTCTCCCACTGCAAAATATACGGTCCTTCCGGCCCTGAGGAAGTCATACATATCGCCTCCGACTTCCTTCGCAGGCTTAAGCGTCGCGTAAAGATCCACCTCTTCATCGTTGATGAAATCCGTTCTGAGCATCTGCTGCTGGATATTGCTGGCGATGGCGAGTTCGCTCTCGAACCTTTCATTCGCGGCAGTCGTAGTCCTGAGCTGGGTTATGTAGTCGTTGATGGACCTCAACATATTTCTCAGGGCTTCGTGCAGATGGAACATCTCGTTGTTCCCCTCCACCTTCGGGATCTCAGCCTTGAAGTTGCCCTTGGCCACATTCTTTGCAAGATAGGTAACTTCCGTGATAGGAAGCAGCGTGCGGCTTATCACCCTGTTGGTTATGATATACATCACAAGCAGGTCACAAAGGGCGATGAGCAGGATCAGTATCTGGAACTTTATGGTACTTCCGAAAATCGATTTGCCGGGGCTTATCAATGCAGCCGACCAACCGTTCCTGACAGGCCCGTAAATGGCGGCAGCCCGCTCGGAGCGGACTTCGCCTATTCCGGTCTCACCGGTCATCATCTTGTCTGCAAGTTCTTCGAACTTCTTGTCATTCCTGCTTTGTGCCAACGGAACCAGACCGCTGAGGATGATGCTTTCGTCCGGATGACTGAGAACCGCACCTCCACGGCTTATGATCACGGCATAGGAACCCTCATAGAAATGTTCCCTTGCCAGACGAGAACCAATGCCATTTATGGACACATCGACGGAAAGCACGGCTATAACCTCTCCTCCGGGGCCCTCCAACGGGGCGGAATATGAAGTTACAAGACCGGCATCGGAGGATTTGAAAGGCTCGTTCCATACACCGGAGCCCTTGCTCAGGGCATTCTCGAACCAAGGTTCATTCACGTAATCATTCAGGATTCTGTGGGAGATGGCCCCAGAGACGGAATCCCTGACGGACCTTATGGCATAGAAATCGCCCTTATCCTTGTAGAATCCCTTCGTAAAGGCGATTGTGACTCCTGAAACCATATTACCGTACTGCATGAGTTTCTCATTGACGGTAGCAAGCTGTTCCGGGTCGTTGACATGATCCGCAAGCTGCCAGTTAACGAAGGATTCCATAGTCTCCACCTCCGTCAGCATACCCTCAATATCCTTTACATAGGTATCGAGCGAGCTCTGCGCATTCTTCTTTACGGATTCCGTCACTACCCTGCCGGAAAATTCTATGATACCGAATATTCCCCCAAGCACAAGGATCGCCACGGTCAGTATGATCTTATGGCTGAGTTCTCCTGAAATTGATCTGCTACTCATATATTATTCCTCCTTCCTTAATGCGGGCAGCTGAAGTGTCACTGCCTTTTCAACTATATCGATGACAAAATGGCGCGAAGCGACGGTTTCTCCATCCACACAAAGGTATATCAACGATTTGGAGGATATGTCCACGTGCTTTGCATCCCTGAATTTCATACGCCTGCGGCAAAATGCATTATTGACGTGATCGCCACCCTTGAAATACTTGTACATTATGACAAAGGTGAGAAGTGACGTACTCCTGTTGACCTCGACGTCCATGATGCCGTCATCAATCTTCGCATTCGGGGCACATTTGTAGTTCTGTCCGTAATGGGACGCATTCGCGATGGTACAGAACATTGTCGTACCCCTGGTAAGGCGCTCCCCGTCAACGACGATGCGGTAATTGTTGAACCTGTTCAGGATAATGGAGCGCACCGTTCCCCTCAGATAAGGTTTGTCCTTTCCCTTGAGGATATACTGTGCGCCATAGTGTGCAGCCATCGAATCAAATCCTAGATTAATGACATTGATGGAATAGTCATTGTTGCATTTGATGACGTCCGACACCTGGGTTTCCCCTTCGATTATATCTTTCAGCGAACGGAAATTGCGCCCGGGGAAATGAAGGACGAAGTTGTTTCCGGAACCATAGGCCATAAGGGCCACCCTCTTGTTCCTGGATCCGATGACTCCGTTTACCACTTCACTCAACGTACCAGTGCCTCCGCAGGCTACGAAACAAACCTCATCTTCCTGATGAAAATCACAATATATACGGACGAAACGTGTGGCATCACCCTCTCCGATGGTCTTGTAGATTTCGTAATTTATGGGTGCGTCCTTCAACTGGGGTGCGAGGTCGTCCATTATGAACTTTTTGTCCTCCCTCCCGTTCACTACAAATATATAATACATAACTACATCCCTATGACCAGACGTACCGAGAGTGCGCTGTTGCGTGAAACCTTACGGATTTCCGTTGAGGATACACCGATTACGAATCCTGTTGCCGAATCCTTTCCATCGGCGGTGCTTGTCCAGTAGTAACCAGTGCTGTTCTCGGTTATGGAACTTACCATTGTCTCGAAACGGGTTCCGGCAAACGGGAGGAACACGATCCCGGCCTCGGCGAGCTCCTCGAAACTCTTCTCATCGGCGTTCCCGGCATAGTTGTCAGGATATATGCAAATACCCTTGATACCGGCGAACCCCCCTTCGGAAGTATATTTCTTGAATGAAGGCTTACCGCTTGCAAGCTGGCGCCTGTTGATGACATAGTCCCATTCCTCTGCTGAAAGGGTCCTCCATCCCGAAGTTGAGTTTGATCTGTTGTAGACCTCTCCCCAGTCAACGGTATCGGTAGAATCACCCTCCGGTGTCACACATATCACCTCTGAGCCGTATTCCCCGGCCTTCTCCCAGTAGAAATGTGACTTGTGGCCTGCATTCCATTCGGTAGTGTCCTTGACAGGCTGGCTCGAATACTGGTTCTGTTCGAAGTTCCAGGTTGTGTCGGCATTCTCCTCAAGCGGTCCGAGCCAGAGATTCCCCTTTGCGAAGAAAACCCTCTTGCCGGATGCAGAAACGGAATATACACCCTTGAGCGCACCTTCCGGAGCATCAGGACCTTCACCCGGGGTCAGGTTGACGAACTCCGAAGATACGGAACTGTTCCCGTCTGAAACGAAGAGAGCTGCACTTGCTGTCTGTGTACCTGCGAAGAATGCGCTTCCGAGAGCATCACAATAAGCCCTCGCCGTAACAATACCGCTTGCGGTTGCAGTGAATGAGAGAACAGGAAGGTCAATTAACTCGGAAACGGCCCTGGTCCTGGTCAGCACGGCTTTCACGCTGACTCCTTCCTCCCATAGTTCCGCCAGTTTGACGGCGGCGGAGGCAGGGGAAACGACAAAGCTCATTTCCGCAATCTTCATAGGGGATACTGTAGCCATCCCGTCACTGTATTCCGGAATATAGGTAATGGTCTGGATTCTCGCCAGAAGTGAGGCAATCGTATCCTCGACGGCGGCAAGGCGCTCCTCAATGGCGTCAATCCTTCCGTCAAGTCGGCTCACCTCGTCGGTTATCCTTGTGTTAACCTCATACAGGCTGTCCCTGAGCACCCCGGCGATAACTCCGTTATTGGTCTCGATGGCCTCGCGGATGGCAACGTGGTATGCTGCGGTGATGGTGGTGTCGAGATCGGTGATCTTGTTCTCGAGAGCCGTGATGTCCTCCTTGGTGGCACCTCCAGCGGTGATTTCATCGATTCTCGCCTCCACTGCGGAAATTGAGCTGTAAACCTTGGTCAACTCATCGTTGACCCAGTTCTTCATCGAGCTCTCGGATACGTTGATAGCTTCAACAATGGCCTCCTTGAACTCTTCCCTGACAGCTGCGATGGTCGTGTCCACCCTGACAATCTCGCTCTTCACGGATTCAAGCTCCGCTGAAACGGCCTTGAACTGGTCAATCGTGGCGAAAGTCGTCTCAACCCATTCCTTCTCATCCCTGAGAGCCAGTTCGAAGTAATCCTGAAGCTGTGTGAGTGTGCTCTTTATCTTCGTATCCTCCTCCTTGAGCAGGCCGACTGCGACACCTACCTGGATAAGCTGGTCCTGCAGCACCTGGTCCTTCGCGCTCAGCCTGCCTTCGCAGGCCTCTATGGAATCACGCAGGGCTTGGCTCCTTATGTTGAGGACTTCGATTTCAGTCCTCAGGGTCATATCCACATTCTGAAGATCTGAAATGGAAGTCTTGATGGATGCCAGCTGCTTGTCGATAGAAGCGATAGTGACGCTCTGCATCTCTGCAATCTGGTACTTCAGTTCAGCTATATCGTTCTTGATATCCTTGCAGGACGTGACAGCCGCCATTCCGAGGACGGCCAGTCCTGCCATTACCATCTGTCTGATTTTCATATCAACAATATTTTTTTATTTCTTGACCTTACCTGCTCCGTTGAGATCGGTCTCGAGTTTGTTACACTCGAAATCCTTGATGTCGATCGAGCCGGCACCGTTGAGTGTGAGGACCGCAGTTTCGGCACTTCCCTTCAAAAGGATGGAGCCGGCACCGTTGAGTGTAGCCTTTACATCCCCGTCGCAATCGAGCCTCTTCATGGAGATCTTGCCTGCTCCGTTGAGAGAAACATCGAGCTTCTCCGTGTCGATACCGTCAATCTCCATCTTCCCCGCACCATTGAGGTTCAAGCTGAGGGACTCGACCTCATAACCGTCCTCCACGATGAAATCACCGGCACCGAGTATCTTGATGACGTTGAGCGGGGTCTTTGTACCGAGCTTGATACTCAATCTCTTGAAGTTGAATATCTTGTTGGTGCTGTCGATGGTAAGGACACCATCCTTTGTGGAAAGGCTGACCGCGTCGAGAGCCTTCTCTGAACCGGTGATCTTGCAGAACACCTTGCCGGGCTGATATTCCACGTCGGCAGGTATCTTGACAACCACTTTGCTGACATCAGTTATCTCGAATGATTTGGTAACCTCCTTTGATTCCTTGTCGCTTGCAGGAGTATCCGCATAAGCGGCCGTCATTGCGGCCAGTGAGACAACCATTGCTGCAACAGTTGCCAATATTTTTCCATAATGTTTCATAGCATACAAAATTACTTTTTTTTCTTATATTTGTTTTGTTATGACTGATAAAAAAATACTGCTCGACAGAAGAAGGAAGCTCGTCGAGGCAATGAAGGGTGAAAAAGGTATCATCCTTTTCGTAGGAAATTCGGAATCACCGGCACAATACAGGGACAACTGCTACAAATGGCGCCAGGACAGTTCCTGGCTCTATTTCTTCGGTATTGACGAGCCTCTGTTCGCCGCCACGATCGACCTTGAAAGCGGGGAACAGACCATCTACGCCGACGATTTCAGCCTGGATGACATAATCTGGACCGGTCCTATGCCGACAGTCCGCGAACTTGCAGCCGCAGCCGGAATCGACAGGACAGCACCGTATTCAGCCCTCGGGGCCGCGGTCAAGGGCAGGAAAACGCACTTCATACCGGCCAGCAGGTATTACAACGCCGTCAGGCTGGCGGAACTCACCGGACTGCGTCCCGAGGAAGTGATGTGCAGTTCGAAGAACGGATGTCCCGCCGCCAGCGAAGCCCTCGTCAGGGCGGTCATCAGTCAGAGACTTGTCAAGAGCGCGGAGGAGATAAGGCTGATCGACGAAGCCTGCAATCTGGGATACGAGATGCACACCATCGCCAGGAAAGGCATCCGGCCGGGCAGGATCGAACAGGAGATAGTCGGGGAAATGGAAGGTGTAACTCTGGCCAAGGGCTGGGGAACGTCCTTCCCTACAATACTCACCCAGCACGGCGAAGTGTTCCACTGCCACAGCCACGAATGCCCGATAGAACCCGGCAGGCTCCTGGTCATTGACGCAGGAGCGGAAAGCAACGCGCACTACGCTTCGGACTTCACCAGGACCTATCCTACCGCAGGCAAATACACCGGAAGGCAAAGGGATATATACAACATCGTCTACGACTGCAATGAACTGGCATTCAACCTTGCAGGACCGGGAGTGGCATACAGGGACGTCCATATGGCGGTAGCGGAGGCAATGCTCGACAGGCTCGGACAGCTGGGCCTCGTATCCGGGAATGCGGAAGAGATGGCGGCGGACGGTATCGCGGGACTGTTCATGCCTCACGGCCTTGGACACAATATGGGTCTGGACGTGCACGACATGGAGGATCTGGGAGAGAACCTGGTCGGCTACGATGCGGACCAGAGCAGGAGTACCCAGCTCGGGCTCGGCAGTCTGAGAATGGCGCGCAGACTCCGTCCCGGCAACGTCATCACCGATGAACCGGGCATATATTTCATCCCGGCCCTCATAGAGCAGTGGAAGTCCGACGGCATCGGCAGGGGGATTGTCAATTACGGGAAACTCGAGGAATATTACAACTTCGGGGGAATCCGCGTCGAGGACGACCTGCTTGTCACGGAGAACGGAGCGCGCAGGCTCGGGGACAAACGGCTTCCTGCCTCGGCGGAGGAAGTTGAAAACGCAATGGAAGAAGATTCTGAAAACTGATTATGGGGATTCTTGAAGGAAAAACTGTACTGCTGACAGGAGGTACAGGGGATATAGGCAGGGCCATCGCACTGCTTCTGGCATCCGAGGGTGCGGATATCGCACTCACCTGCACACATACCAACGCCGGAACCGCCGGGTTCCTGGAGAGTCTGAAAAGCTTCGGGCACAGGGTTGAGTGCATCGTTTCGGATGCTTCGGACTTCAAGTCAGCCCACGATGTGGTGGACGGAACCGTCAGGGAGTTCGGCAGGCTGGATATCCTTGTCAACAACGCAGGAATCGTGCGTGACAACCTGATCCTGAGGATGTCTGAAGAGGATTTCGACACTGTGATAAACGTCAATCTCAAGTCAGTCTTCAACTATACCCACGCAGCGGCCCCGCATATGGTCAGGGCACGCAGTGGAAGCATCATAAACATAACCAGCATCGTAGGTGAATCCGGCAACGCCGGACAATGCAATTACGCGGCGTCCAAGGCGGGAATCATAGGGTTCAGCAAATCCATCGCCAAGGAACTCGCCACACGCAACATACGCTGCAACTGCGTCGCTCCCGGCTTCATAGAATCCCGTATGACGGAACATCTGCCGGAGGCCGTCAGGGAGCACTGGCTGAAAAACATCCCTTCACACAAGGGCGGGTCCGTCGAGGATGTAGCCGGAACCGTACTTTTCCTTGCATCTGACAGATCCTCCTATATCAACGGTCAGGTCATAGACTGCTGCGGAGGACTTAACTGCTGAAAATCAATAAACTATGAAAACTTCAGATTATGCCCCGCCTTCTGTCCGGGGAATTTCGCCGCGTGCGCTGGCCGACCTCATCTTCCCAAGAATCTGCGTTGTCTGCGAAGAAATCCTTGATAGCGACGAGGATGTTGTCTGCAGGCGCTGCCTTGAGGATTTTCCCTTTACCCGCTACGAGAATCTGGCCAGAAATCCCATGGGCGACCGCCTCAACGCCGGTATTGATTCCGGTCCGTACGTCACCGCAACGGCCCTGTTCTTCTATCGATGCGCATATCAGCGCATAACCCCATCCCTGAAGTACGGAAGGAACTTCGCGGCGGGGGCAAGGTTCGGCCGCATGCTTGGGGAAAGGCTGGCCTCCTCGAGCCTGTTCAACGACATCGATTTCATCATCCCGGTACCTCTGCACCCTCTCAGACACTTCCGCAGGGGATACAATCAGGCTGGGATAATTGCGGAGAGCATCCGGAGGGAAATGCCGGGAGCTACAATAGCATCGGGAGTCCTGAAAAGGACCAGGGCGACAAGGACACAGACAAGAATCAGGGGAGAGGAAAAAAAGGAAAACGTGAAGGGGGCGTTCGCGATCCGCGGCAAGGAATTTGAGAAGCTGATGGAGCGCTCTCCGAAACACATCCTGGTAACGGATGACGTACTTACCTCGGGAAATACCCTGGCGGCCTGCTGCAACTGCCTCAGAGCCGCGCTTCCCGGAGAAGTAAGGATTTCGGTGGCCACTCTCGCTTTTGTATATGATTGATTATATTTGCGATATGATTTCCTTTCAGAAAAGACTCCTCATTATTCTGACCGCCTGTCTGCTGGCAGCTGGAAACTGCTTTGCCCAGATCACTCCGGAGGGCAGCTGGCTCTACAGCGGACTGTCCATCAACCTGCTCAGCGACAATTTCCTGGCAAATCTCGCCAGCTCGTCCATATCGGGGACCATCAACGCCAAGGCCGAGGATCTGGTCACCAAAGTGGGATTCAAGAAGGATACGACCGCCTTTGTCTTCAATGACGACGGGTCCTTCCTCCTGAAACTGGAAAAGATGTCTGTCAAGGGACGCTGGGGCGTCGAGGAGAACAGCATCACACTGCTTCTGGGCCCGGACCAGAACGTCGTTTCCATAACCGGGGAGTTCTATGTCAACTTCGATCAGTGCGAGATGTCCTTCACCTCTGAAAAGTTCCTCCAGTTCATCCGTTATGCCCTTTCCGTGGCGGGAACAGCCACGGAATCCAGAGAGATGAGAATCGTATCCGAGCTGCTGAAAAACTTCAACAGCATCAGGATAGGATTCAAGATGAAAGGGTACGGGTGCTGATCCCCCTCCTCCTGAATTATTTTAAAAATTTTAGTACTATGTTGTACAAGGTACTGAATTTTTTATATATCTTTGCCTCGCAAACAAGATAATGCAATGCTGATAGAACTGAAGGACATCAACAAGACCTATTACAACGGACAGCCTCTCCACGTATTGAAAGGCATTGACCTTCAAATAAATAAAGGAGAGTTTGTGTCCATTATGGGAGCTTCCGGTTCCGGAAAGTCCACCCTGCTCAACATACTTGGAATCCTGGACAACTACGACAGCGGGGAGTACACCCTCGCCGGAAAACTCATCAAGAATCTCAGCGAAAAGGAAGCCGCGGATTACAGGAACAGGATGATAGGATTCGTATTCCAGTCCTTCAACCTGATCAGCTTCAAGAATGCCGTGGAGAACATTGAGCTGCCTCTTTTCTATCAGGGAGTGCCGCGCAGGAAACGCCACGAGCAGGCTATGGAATACCTCGAATACATGGGCCTCGCAGACTGGGCGTCCCATTATCCGAACGAGATGTCCGGAGGACAGAAACAGAGGGTGGCGATAGCCAGGGCCCTGATAACCAGACCGCAGATCATTCTGGCCGACGAACCTACCGGAGCGCTGGACAGCAGGACCTCGGTGGAGGTGATGGACCTTCTCACCCGGCTCAACCGCGAGGAGGGAGTGACAGTGATAGTGGTCACGCACGAGAGCGGAGTGGCCAACTGCGCCGACAAGATTGTCCATATAAAGGACGGCATCATTGAAAACATAGAACAGAACAGCGAACACAATTCATCCGTCTTCGGTACTTCCACCATAATGAAATAATGAGGGACCTGTTTGTCGAAATATGGGGTTCGATCCGGCGCAACAGGCTCCGCACCTGCCTTACCGGATTCGCGGTTGCCTGGGGGATATTCATGATAATAGTCCTTCTGGGTGCCGGCAACGGTCTTATGAACGCATTCCTGCGTGATTCCGAGGGAGTCAACGTGAACACGATGCACGTGTACGGAGGAATGACTTCAATACCTTACAAAGGAATGAAGGAAGGAAGATGGATAGGTCTCAAGGAAAGCGACGTCAGGATTACCGGGGAGAATTTCAAGGAGAACATCGACGACGTCTCACCCACCCTTTCGGTAAGCAATGACATTAAAATGTACTGGAACGGAGGGTTCGCGGACACCCAGCTCCTGGGAGTGTATCCGGTCTACAGCAGGATGAACAAGACAGACATCCTGTACGGAAGGTTCATAGATTCAAAGGACCTGAAGGAAAGGAGGAAGTGCATAGTGGTATCATCCTCCGACCTCAAGAGGCTGATGATTCCTGAAGGAGAATGGGAGAGGATGATAGGCAGGGATATGCGTATAAACGACATCTACTACAAGGTGGTGGGTGTCTACAAAGGTGAGGACAACATGTGGAGGCAGCAGACCTTCATCCCGTACAGTACGCTTCAGAGCATATTCTCCAAGGGATTATGGATAGATGAGATAGTATTCTCCTTCCACGGCCTTTCAAACGAGAAGGAAAGCTCGGCTTTTGAAGACCGTTACCGTTCTGTCCTCAACAAGGCTCACGGAGCGGACCCCCAGGACAGGAGGGCGCTCGGCATATGGAACCGCTTCACCCAGAACATGCAGATGGAGAAGGCCAGCACGATGCTCAACATTGCGTTATGGGTGATAGGAATCTTCACCCTTCTCAGCGGCATAGTGGGAGTCAGCAACATAATGCTCATCACAGTCAGGGAGCGCACGCACGAATTCGGCATACGCAAGGCCATAGGGGCAAAACCTCGTGACATAACCCGCCTGATAATCTCGGAAAGCGTCACCATCACCACCATATTCGGTTACGTCGGAATGATTCTGGGGCTCCTTGCCTGCGAATATATGAACATCCGGCTCGGGAGTTCCAAGGTGGAATTGATGGGCGAACAGATACAGGTCCTCAAGGACCCTACGGTGGGTCTGGACGTAGCGCTGGAGGCGACACT
>JAKSKC010000121.1 GCA_024401945.1 Bacteroidales bacterium | reverse complement strand
AAGCCTGACGTGCGCTTTGTCGTGCACCTTGATATGCCGGACAGCCCCGAGGCTTATTTCCAGGAAGCAGGCAGGGCAGGACGCGACGGCCTGCGGTCCTATGCCGTATTGCTCTGGAACAACTCGGACGAGAAGCGCCTGCGCCAGCTGTGCAGCATTTCCTTTCCCTCCCTCGAGTTCATCGAGGACGTATACCAGAAACTGCACATCTTCTACGAAATCCCCTACGAAGCCGGAATAGGCAGGCAACTCAAGTTCAAACTGGACGAATTCTGCAGACACTACGGTTTCAACAGGGCCCAGACCCATTATGCCATACAGTATCTTGAACGCTCCGGGCATTTGAGCTATTGCGAAGATGTGGATATCAACACTCAGGTGAAGATAGTGGTGGACAGGGCTTCCCTGTACGACGTTGATTTCCCGGATCCGCAGATGGTGGAGGTGCTGGAAATTCTGATGCGCCGCTATCCCGGGATTTTCTCATATCCGGTCCCGGTGGACGAGGAATATGTGTCAAAGTCCCTCGGGTTAGGAGTTCCCGCCCTTAGACAACTGCTGTACAGGATATCCCTGGAGCACGTGATACGTTACATACCTGCGGACAACAGCACGGTCATATTCCTTCACCACGGAAGGCTGATGCCGGGGAACGTGGACCTGCAGCCTGACAGGTACAGGTTCCTGAAGGAGAGTGCGGAGGCGAGGGTGCAGGCAATGACGGATTATGTTGAGGAGACCACGATATGCCGTTCACGTTACCTTCTGGGCTATTTCGGCCAGACGGAGACGGAGGATTGCGGAACCTGCGACGTGTGCCGTTCCGCCAAGACCGGAGGCCACTTGACCGAAGAAAGAATCCGGGCGGCGCTGGAAGGATTCCTTGACCGCCATCCTGACGCGGGGCTGGAGCAGGTAAGGGCTTTCGTGAACGACCCGGCGGCAGGACTTGGACCGGAAGCGATGGAAGTGTTCCGGTCAATGATGGAAGAAATCAAATTCGGCTAAGTTATGAAAGGAACGATAGAACTGACAGGAATGCGGTTTCACGCCTACCACGGCTGCCTTCCTGAAGAAAGGAGGGAGGGAAATCTCTTCGTGGTGGATTTCAGTTGTGTATACAATATCTCCAGGGCAGTGGAATCCGACAGCCTGGAGGACACGCTTGACTATGGCGCTATATATGACATAATAGAACGGGAGATGGCTGTCCCATCCAATCTGCTTGAGAATGTCGTCGGAAGGATTGTGCACGCGATAATGGAGTCTCATCCGGAAATAATCTCCCTGAAGCTGTCCGTGGCGAAGCATAATCCGCCGGTCAGGGGAGAGGCCGAATGGTCGCGGGTCACTTTGAGTCTGCCGCAGTAATCTCTATACTTTCGCCTCCGAAATAAGGCTGTTTCCCTATGGCCAGGTCGATGAACATCTTGACCCGTGCCAGATATTCCCTCATCCTTGTCTTGAAACTGTAATAAGGCGTGGGATCCTTCGCGTTGAGGGCTATCGCTTCGATGCCGTTGGCTTTCGCAAGGTAAAGGGCTCGCTCGTTATGGAAACGCTGGCTCACCACCGTGAATCTGTTCTGACCGAAAATTGTCTTCATCCTGACGACTGAGTCCAGAGTGCTGAATCCGGCATAGTCCTGGTAAATCCTGTCTTCAGGGACGCCGAAGCCTACAAGGGCGCGCCGCATTTCCCTCGGCTCGTTGTAGGATTTGAACCTGTTGTCTCCGCTCACTACGATGAAACTGGTCTTCCCTGCCTTGTAAAGGTCTGCCGCCGCTTCCATCCTGTTGGTGAAGAACCGGTTGGTCTTGCCTCCTATGACTTTGGGCGATGTCCCGAGGACGAGAGTGACCTTGTTGTAAGGGATGGCGGCTACGTCATCATAGCATCTGCCTTTGGCCGCAATCACCACCACCTCATAACTCAGCAGTATGAGGGCAAGCGCTGTAAGCAGCACTGCCGGTATCCACCAGTATTTCTTCTTTCTCTTGTTCTTCTTTTTTTTCATCTGCGTCAGATATTATGCCTTCCGCTTCCGAAGTCCTGCACATAACCGTCAGGCAGAGTCAGGGTGGCTGTGCATCCGACAGGAACCAGTATCTCGACTTCCAGTCTGCCGTCCGCTGTGCCTCTGTTCCATTTTATGCCCGCCTTTCCGTATGGTGTGCGGGTGAAATATTCAGCGTAAGTAAGGTCGCCGCAAGGCATGGGCCGGAAGATGATGTGGCGGTAGCCGGGTTGCTGCTCGTCGACCTCCATTCCCGCGACTTTCCTGTAGAACCAGGTCAGCGCTCCTCCGAACATGGGATG
>JAKSKC010000120.1 GCA_024401945.1 Bacteroidales bacterium | reverse complement strand
GAACCTGGGCCTGAAGCCGGAGGATGAGATATTCTTCGCCGCCTTCCACGCCGTGTCGGCATTCTGCAACGCCGGATTCTCCAACTTCGCGCAGGGACTGGGGAACTCTTTGATTCTCGACAACAACTTCTTGATTTTCTGGACAATAGCCTTCCTTATCATACTGGGAGGTATCGGTTATCCCGTCCTCACGGACCTCAAGAACACCATTACCCGCAAGATCAGGCGCGCCACCCCGCTCGGATTGAACACGAGGATAGTCCTCGGGACCACGGCCATCCTGCTTGTCGCAGGTACGGTGCTGCTCGCCATATTCGAATGGAATTCCCCCTTTGCCGGCAGAAGCACGTTCTGGAAACTGACCCAGGCCTTTTTCAACTCGACAAGCCCGAGAACGGCGGGATTCATAAGCGTGGACCTGACAGGCTTCTGCACGCAGTCGGTTCTGGTATATATGTTCCTGATGTGGGTGGGAGGTGCGTCGCAGTCCACAGCCGGAGGTATCAAGGTGAACACGCTGGCCGTGGCTTTTCTGAACGTTGTGGCTGTAATGCGCGGTCAGTCAAGGGTTGAGATACACAACAGGGAGCTCACACGCAATTCCGTCCACAGGGCAAATGCAACAATCGTGATGTCGATATTCATCCTCGGCATCGGAATCCTGCTTACCAGCCTGGTCGATCCCAACCTGTCGCTGAGGGCCGTAGCCTTCGAATGCTTCTCCGCCTTCGGCACTGTGGGTTCATCCCTGAATGCCACCCCGCTGCTCTCTTCGGCCGGCAAGGTCATCATCATCCTCCTGATGTTCTTCGGCAGGGTGGGCGTGCTCACCGTCGCGGCAAGTTTCATAAGACCGAAGGGAGACCGCGGATACAGGCTTCCTCAGGAGGAAATAATGTAAACAAAAACATACACGGATATGAAAATCATAGTTATAGGCTTGGGATATTACGGCAAGAGCGTTGCCGAGAGGCTGGCTGAAGTCGGCCACGAGATAATCTGCGTGGACAACAGGATGAGCAACATCGAAGCCATAAAGGACAAGGTTAGCGCCGCTTTCGCCCTGGATGCCACGGATATCAACAGTCTGTCCTCCATCCCTGTGAAGGAAGCGGACCTGTGCCTCGTGACTATCGGTGAGGATCTGGACGCTTCCGTCCGGACCATCGCCCTGCTGAAGAAACTTGGCGCCAGACACATATTCGCCAGGGCCTCCGATCCTGTACACCGCTCCATCGTGGATGCGTTCAACGTCGACAGGATAATAATGCCGGAGGATGATTCCGCCAGGGATTTCGTGGCCCAGCTGCAGTTCAATCCGGAGATCAGGACCTTCAATATAGCCAAAGACACCGGCGTGTTCAAGTTCCGGGTTCCGGAGTCAATGGCAGGAAAGACTGTCGGAGAGGCTGAGCTTCAGTCCAGGTTCGGGCTCTCCGTCATCTGCGTAGTAAAGGCAGGCCATTCCGTCAATGATGTCGGGATCATGGCCACTGAACTGGTTCCGGACAACAACGTTTCGGACGGCACCGTTCTTGAAAAAGGCGACTTCCTTGTATGCTACGGCCCGGAAAAGGGATTGCTCAAACTGTCCAGGAATGTACAGGAACTTCATATTTGATATAGACGGCACCCTGATAGATACCGAAAAGACGGGGGTTCTGTCGCTTATCGGCACCGTACGCGAGCTTATGGGATTCGAGATGCCCTATGAAGAGGCATACTCATACTTCGGGATCCCGAGTTCCAGGGTAGGCCATATCCTCAAATACAGGGACCCTGACGAATTCGGGGAGATATGGGAGCAGAATTTCATAAGGCTTTCCTACCTGATAAAACCTTTCGACGGCGTAGCCGAGGTGCTGGCGGCAGTGAAGGAGGCAGGCTGCAGGATAGGCTGCGTGACCTCCAGGAACCGTTTTGAATTCAACAAGGACATCCATCTCAGGAAACTCCTCCACTATTTCGACGCAACCGTATGCGTCGAGGACAGCGTCAGGCACAAACCGGATCCGGAGCCGGCGTTCGTCTTTATGAAAAGGATCTCCTCCCTTACGGGGAATGAAGTCCTTCCCTCCGACTGCGTGTTCATAGGCGACACCCTGCACGACTGCCAGTGCGCCCACGGGGCGGGATGTGATTTCGCACTGGCCGACTGGTTCGGCAGGGGACTTCAGGGCATCCCGGCGGAATACCATTTCCGGAAAACAGAGGAAATCCTCACGCTGCTGAAGTAAATGCTATGTACATCTACAGGTACATCGGTTAAGCTTCAATGCAATATTTAAAAAGAGGAGGGTGACTAAAAAGTTAGTCGACCTCCTTTCTTTTGTTATGCAGCCGTATGCTTGCTCTATTTTCCTTTTCCGAAATATTTCTCGATGAGGAAGGCAAGACGGTATCCGGCATCGCGGAGCTGGCAGGAGACCGTCTCCCTTGATTTCTCCACCGTATCGGGATCAAGGACCTCCGTCAGGGGGGCATTGATTTCGTAAATGTGCGCGTTGCGGTCACCACATTGTTTTGCCCAGTCCACCGGGGTTCCCCTCTGTATCTTCCTTATAGCGGACTTTCTCTGATCGTCAATTCGGGCGGCCAC
>JAKSKC010000012.1 GCA_024401945.1 Bacteroidales bacterium | reverse complement strand
TCTTTGCGGCGGGGTGAATGAAAGTTCCTGCTGTTATGCGGCGGCATCCGAGATGCTTCACAATGCCACGCTTATGCACGACGACGTGGTTGACGGCAGTTCCCTCCGCAGGGGCGCCCCGACCCTGTCGGCCGTCCTGGGACCTTCAGCTGCCGTGCTGATAGGGGATTTCTGGCTTTCCAAGGCGGTCAAGCTCATAGTGGGAGTGCCCGACAACAGGAAGGTGATCAGGATGTTCACCAAAACTCTTATGGACCTTTCCGAAGGGGAGATGCTCCAGTTGCAGAAATCATCCGACGCATCCACCACCGAAGAGGATTACCTGAAGATAATTTACTGCAAGACGGCATCCCTGTTCGAAAGCGCCTGTATTTCCGGAGCCGTTTCTTCCGGAGCTTCCGATGAGCGGGTCGAGGCCGTGAGAAGCTATGCCGTTGCGCTTGGATGCGCATTCCAGATAAAGGATGACATCCTCGATTATGTGGGGGACGAAGGGCTGGGAAAACCGCTCGGAGCTGACCTGCGGGAAGGGAAGATAACGCTTCCGCTGCTCGGCGCCTTCAGGAATCTTCCTGAAAGGGAGGCCGAACTCCGTGAAACGGTGAAATCCATACCTGCGCACCCGGAATGCTGCTCCGATATGGTCAGCACGGTCCTGTCTGCAGGCGGAGTGGCCTATGCGGCCGCCCGTCTCGATGAATTCGTTGCAAAGGCCGTGCACGCTCTGGAAATTTTTGAAGATTCGCCTCAAAAAGAGTATCTTGCAGGGATTGCGCGATACAACGCATTCAGGACGGTATGAAATTTTCGCAGACAAGGGGGAACGATGACGTTCGCAGAGCCCTCGCCGGAATGGTCGATTCAGGCAGGGTCCCGCACGCCATAATGCTTCACGAAGACAACGGGGGAGGGGCTTTCAGGCTCGCCTCCGCTTTCCTGCAGTACCTTTTCTGCCGCAACGGGGCGGACGGGGATTCCTGCGGAGCCTGTCCTTCCTGCAACAAGGTGTCCAAGATGATATCACCGGACATCCATTATATCTTCCCGGTGAATGCCGGAATGACTTCCGACAATTATCTGAAGGAGTTCAGGGAAATGGCCCTTTCCAATCCGGATTTCACCGAAGAGGACCTCGACGGGGCCCTCGGAATCGAAGGCAAGAATTCGATGATAGCGGTGGCGCAGGCCTCGGAAATCATCAGAATCCTGTCTCTCAGTGCGCTGGAGGGCGGATACAGGGCAGTGGTCGTGTATCTTCCGGAGAAAATGAACCAGGTGGCGGCGAACAGCCTGCTGAAACTGGTCGAGGAACCTCCGGAGATGACGGTTTTCGTATTCATAACCCACGCTCCGGAAAAAGTCCTCGTGACCATCTCATCCCGTTGCCAGAACATCAGGGTGAAGCCGGATCCGGGCTCGGGGACTGTGTGGAATGACGAATATTTCTCGCTGCTCGAGGAGATGATGGGGGCCCTGATTGCGAAGGACCTGCCTTCCCTGCTGGGGACGGCCGACAGAATGTCCTCCCTCCCTTCGCGTGAAAGTGCGAAAGCTTTTTGTAAATTTGCCGCAGGCCAGCTCAGGAAGGTGTTCCTTCTCCAGCAGGGGATGGACTCCCTGGCAGGTGAGACCCACCCCTCCGTCAGGGTCTGGGCCGGATCCTGCAGGAAGCCTTTTGTCCGCTGTGCCCTCGAATGTTTGGGCAGGGCCGTAATGCTGATAGACAGGAACGTCAATATGAAGATCCTGTTCAGCGACTTGTCCTGCAGACTGTATAAAACCATATAGAGATATGGAAGAGAATAAAGAATCCATCAAATACGACTGCTTCCGGGGCTGCACCATAGTCAGGAACGGGGAAACCGGCGCTGCGGAGTGCACCTACCGCGAAGGCTGCTGCAAACTCAAGGATTACAACTGGTTGAAGGGAGCCGTGCAGGGAGTCAGGTCCAACCTTTACGAAGTCAGGTTCAAGAATACCAGGAAGGCCATATTCGTCAACAATTCCGCGCAGAGCGTCAAGGTCGGCGATATGGTGGTGGTCGAGGCTGCCAACGGTCAGGACCTCGGGATAGTGACCCTCGAAGGTCCGGTTGTGGAAAGGCAGATGAAGTGCAAGGGCATCGACCCGGAAACGACGGAATTCAGGAAGATCTACCGCAAGGCGCGTCAGAACGACATAGACAAGTGGCTTGAGGCTACGGCGAGGGAGCACGAGACTATGATCAAGGCGCGCAAGATAGCCGCCGAGATGGGTCTGGAGATGAAGATAGGCGATGTGGAGTTCCAGGGGGATGGCACAAAGGCCATTTTCTACTACATCGCGGACGGAAGGGTTGATTTCCGCCAGCTCATCAAGGTGTTTGCGGAGGAATTCAGGATAAGGATAGAGATGAAGCAGATCGGTGCCAGGCAGGAGGCGGGCCTTATCGGAGGCCTTGGTGTGTGCGGAAGGGAACTGTGCTGCGCCAACTATATAACCAATTTCCAGAGTATCTCCACCTCTTCCGCCAAGTGCCAGGACCTTTCACTCAATCCTCAGAAACTGGCAGGGCAGTGCGGAAAGCTGAAGTGCTGCCTCAATTATGAGGTTGCCGCATATATGGATGCCCATACACGCATTCCCCGCGTATCGGAACCTCTCGAGTTCGAGGATGGTCTGGCGTACCTCAGGAAGACCGACATCCTCGCCGAGACGATGTATTTCTCGTACGACAAGACTTCGGATGCCAATCTGTATCCTCTGCCGGCCTGCGAGGTCCGCGAGATCATCAAGATGAACCGCAACGGAGTCAAGCCGGAATCCCTCAAGGAAGCTGAGGTGGAGGTCTCTCCGGAATTCATCACAGCTGTGGGCGACGACAGTATCTCCCGTTTTGACAGGCCGAAGAAACGTTCCCGCTCGGGAAGGAAGCATAACCGCAATTCAAAGAAGCAGAACAATGAATAGCCGCTTCAATGCCGCCGTCACGCTGGCGCTGGCCCTCGTCTTCGCATTTTCCTGCGAAAGACCTGATTCCGTCGAGACCTTCGTGCGGTCCGACCAGACGGTGAACGGCTGCTATTCCTTTCCTCTCGTCCTGGATGACAGCCTGAGTACTTACAGCCTGTCATTCTACACCAGGATGAGGGTCAAGGCTAGGACTTCCATCCCTCTTGACATCACGGTGGTCTCCCCGTCAGGTCAGGAGTATGCGGAGCGGGTGTATATGAAAATAGGGAACCGCAAGGGTGACAGGGAATGCTACAGGTCAGGTTTCACTCCGTCGGAGTACGGTAACTGGACCATAATCCTGTCAGTTGCGGAAGATGTAAGGAACTTCCCGGGAATCGGGGTCATCCTGACAAGGGATTCCAACTGAGATGGGACACGACAAACTAAGGAAATTCGCCGAGAATGAGACTTTCCGCTGTCTCATCCAGCCGTCTTCGGAAGAACTTCTGGCAGACGGATACTTCTCGTTGAGGGATCATTCGAACAAGGGTAACTGGAATGCCTTCTTCTCCCGCTCCGGTTCTCCGATAGTGCTGGAACTTGGCTGCGGCAAGGGTGAATATACCATAGACCTGGCTTTGAGGGACCCCTCGAAGAACTATATCGGCGTTGACATCAAGGGCGCCAGACTCTGGAAGGGGGCCAAGTATGCGGAGCAGAATTCCCTGGCCAATGTCGCCTTCCTGCGCACCAGGATAGAGTTCATAACGGCCTTCTTCGCTCCCGGGGAGGTGGATGAGATCTGGCTCACCTTCTCCGACCCGCAGATGAAAAGCGAGAACTCAAGGCTCACGTCGCCTCTTTTTATCGAAAGATACAGGAAATTCCTCAAGCCCGGCGGGACAGTCCGCCTGAAGACGGATTCACGTTTTCTCCACGAATACACCAAGGCTGTCTGCGCCGTCAACGGTTTCGAGGTCCTTTCCTGCACCGACGACCTTTACGGCGGTCCTGCGGATGACGGGCTGGAGCCTGCCGTCAGGGAGGTCAGGACCTTCTACGAGAAAATGTCCCTGAAGCAGGGATTCAAGATTACCTATATGGCTTTCAGGATAGATTCAGACGGTCCGGTCATCAGGCCTTCGGACCCTGAGGATTTCGATTCCCTTCACTGGAGGTCTCTGGAAGAGCCCCGTCACTTCTTCGGACAGGCTGACTGACAGTCCAGTGAATCACCGTCCCGGCCCTCTGCATCCCGCGGAACCAGGTCATCTGCCTCTTTGCGAACTGATGGATGGCGGTTGCCAGCCTCTCCCTCATCTGGCTGTAGCTCAATTCTCCCAGCAGGTAGAGTGTAACGTATTTGTATTCAAGACCGTACTCGATCAGCCTCTCAGCCCTGACCCCCTCGTCGAGAAGCCCCTTTATCTCCTCGACCATCCCTTCCCTGAGACGTGCATCGAGCCGTGCGTCTATTTTTGCATTGCGCTCCTCCCTGCTGACCAGCGTTCCGATGAAGAACGGTTTCCCTGGCAGACCCTCCGGTCTTGACAGATTCGACGGTCCCTCTTCGCTGAGCGGTTTGCTGCTCCTGAAATCGTATGCTGCAGTCACTGCGTTGATGTACAGCCCGGTACCTCCGCAGAGTATGGCCGTCCTGCCGCGCCCGGTTATGCCGGCGTAGGCATCCCTGAAATCCTTCTGGAACTCGAACACGTTGTAGTGGTCCCCAGGTTCCGCTATGTCTATCAGGTGATAGGGGATGTCCCCGTATTCGTCCAGGTCCTTCCCGGTCCCTATGTCCATCCTCCTGTAGACCTGTCTGGAGTCCGCCGAGATTATCTCGCAGTCACCCAGGGCCTTTGCCAGACTGACCGCATAGGCCGTCTTCCCCGAGGCCGTCGGTCCGAGTATGACGACAAGGTCGCATCCTCCGTTGTGACAGGATTCCCTTAAGGCCGCTATGTCAATGGATTCGCATTCCGGCAGCGGGGCCGCAGCGCATTTCTTACAGCCTGCCATAAGCTACTCCCTTTCGAGTTCCCTCGCGATGTCCTTTTTCTTGATGGCTTCCCTCTTGTCGAACTCCTTCTTTCCTTTCGCGAGTGCGATGACCACCTTCGCGTAGCCGTTCTCCGAGATGAACATCCTGGATACGACGATGGTGACGCCCTTGTTCTGTACCGCCTGGTGCAGATGTCTCAGTTCCTTTGCGTTAAGCAGGAGCTTTCGGTCCCTGGCCGGTTCGTGGGCCCCCCAGGACCCCCAGAAATATGAAGCTATGTTCATCCCCTTGACGAAGAGCTCGTTGCCGACGAAATAGCAGAAGGCATCCTGCAGGGATACTTTCCCCGCCCTTACGGACTTGATCTCGGTCCCGACCAGCACTATCCCCGCGGTGTAGGTCTCGAGGAAGGTGTAGTCGAAGGTAGCCCTCTTGTTGTTTATCAGTATGTTGCTCCTGGCCTCGGCCCCATCGACAGGTTGAAGACGCTGCGGCGCTTCTCCGCTGCGACAAGGTTCCCCCATGTGAAAGACTCCATGCCGTCCTTGGCATAAGGCTTGCGCCCCAGAGGTCCGTAGGCCGCCGTCGGTTCGAAGATCGGATTCTTGAGCCCGAACCTTGAGATTATGGCCGCGGGCCTGAGGTCGATGAATTCCGGGATTCCGGCTGCAATCCCGGCGTCGGGGCATATTCCCGTGCCGTAGCTGTCAACGAATATGCTGACAGGCTCCGCCACTCCGATGGCGTAGGCCAGCTGCACCATGCATTCCTCGCACACGCCTGCAGCCACAAGGTTCTTGGCTATGTAGCGTGCAGCGTACGCCGCGCTCCTGTCGACTTTGGACGAGTCCTTGCCCGAGAAGGCGCCGCCGCCGTGGGCCGCGCTTCCTCCGTAGGTGTCCGCGATTATCTGGCGTCCGGTGAGGCCGGTGTCCCCGGCAGGTCCGCCGATGACGCATTTGCCGGTAGGATTGACGTGCAGGATGAAATTGTCGTCAAACAGCGCCGCCGTCCGTTCGGGCAGTCCGGCTATCAGCCTCGGGATCACTATCCCGCGTACATCCTTCTCTATCCTCGCGTGCATCCTTTCGTCGCTGTCGAACTCGTCGTGCTGGGTGCTGAGAACTATGGTGTGCACCCTGAGCGGCTTGTGCTTCGCGGAGAACTCGATGGTGAACTGCGCCTTCGCGTCAGGCCTGAGGTAAGGCATCGGGCTGTCCGCCTCGCGGCGGATGTCCGCAAGCACCCGCAGGATCCTGTGGCTGAGATAGAGGGCGAAAGGCATATAGTCCTCGGTGTCAGTGCAGGCATAGCCGAACATCATTCCCTGGTCTCCGGCGCCCTGGGACATCTCGTCCTCGCGCACCACTCCGCGGTTGATGTCCGCGCTCTGCTCGTGCAGCGTGCTGATGATCCCGCAGGAATCGGCGTCGAAACCGTATTCGGCCTTCGTGTAACCTATCCTGCGGATAACTTTCCTTGCTATCTTGTCGATATCGACATAGGCATGCTCCGATGAGACTTCCCCTCCTATTATTACGAGCCCGGACGTGCAGAACGTCTCGCAGGCTACCTTGGCCTCGGGGTCCTGGCGGAGAAATTCATCGAGAATTGCATCTGAAATCTGGTCAGCGACTTTGTCGGGATGACCTTCGGAGACTGACTCCGATGTGAACAAGTGATTCATTTTTAGCATTTTTTGACGAGGTTGCAAGCAAACAAATCTTTCCTCGTATGTTAAAGCGCTGCAAAGATAGAAATTTGTTGATAATTTGTTGATAATTCTCATCAAAAAACGATGCCCTTTATGTAACTTTGCACCACGAAAATAAAAACTATTCAAACGTTTTCATTTATGAAAAAATCACTCAAAATCGTATTGTCGTTCATCGCGGCAGTATTTTTTGTTGTCTCCGGCTACGCCCAGATGACAACATCCTCACTTTCCGGCCGTGTAGCCGATTCGGCCGGTGAGCCTATCGTGGGTGCGGTAGTTGTTGCCACACACACACCTTCAGGTACACAGTATCACGCTGTTACCAACGCTGAAGGACGCTACTACATCAACGGTATGCGTTCCGGCGGTCCTTACAGCGTCGAGATGAGCTGCCTGGGTTACCACAATGTCACAACGACTGACATCACCCTCCAGCTTGCCGAGGCTTTCGCCCTCAATGTAAACCTCAAGGATGACACCGAGCTTCTTGACGCCGCCATCGTTATTTCCGACGCGGCTTCAAAGTTCTCCAATGAGAAGACAGGTGCGGCAACCAACGTTTCAAGGTCTGAGATCGAGGCCCTGCCTACCATCAGCCGTGAGATCACCGATGTTGCGAAACTCTCTCCTTTCGGAGGAAACGGAATGAGCTTCGGCGGTGCTGACGGACGTACAGCCAACTTCACCGTCGACGGTGCAAACTTCAACAACAACTTCGGTCTCAGCGAGAATCTTCCTGGCGGCGGCAGCCCTATCTCAATCGACGCCATCGAGGAGGTTCAGGTCGTTATCGCCCCTTACGATGTCCGTCAGAGCGGATTCGTCGGAGGTGGTGTGAACGCCATCACCAAGTCTGGTACCAACACCTTCAAGGGTACAGCATACGTTTATCACCGCAACGAGAACATGCGCGGAAACGCAGTTGACGGAACCGAGATCGCCGGTGCACGCGACAAGGACCGTACAACCACTTACGGTTTCACCCTGGGCGGACCTATCGTGAAGAACAAACTCTTCTTCTTCGCAAACTTCGAGTATTCAAAGATCCCTGGCGTTGTAAACCGCTGGAGAGCTTCGACCGACGGCGTTGATAATGCCGACAAGTACATCTCACGTACCACCGAGGCTGACATGCAGAGGGTTTCGGACTTCCTCAGGACCAACTACGGTTATGAGACCGGTTCATACACCAACTTCCCTGCAGACGAAAGCAATATGAAGATCCTTGCCCGTCTCGACTGGAACATCACCAACAACCATCATCTTGCAGTCCGCTACAACAACACATTGAACCGCGGCTGGTTCTCAGCCAACGCCTCATCTTCAAACTGCGGTCAGCGTACGACTGATGCACGTTTCTCAAAGTACTCAATGGCCTTCGCCAACTCTCTGTACTCACAGGACAACAAGGTGAACACCTTCTCATTCGACCTCAACAGCCGCTTCGGCGACAACATTTCCAACCAGCTCCTCGTCACCTATTCAAAGCTTGACGATGTCCGCGGTTCGACTTCAACTCCGTTCCCGTTCATCGACATCCTCGACGGAGGTATGGAGGAGACAGGATCACTCCATCCTTATATGTCAGCTGGTTATGAGCTTTTCACCTGGAACAACGGTGTTCACAACACAGCCATCACCGCAAAGGATGACGTAACCTATTTCGCAGGATCACACAAGATCACCGCCGGTTTCAGCTACGACTACCAGATGGCTGACAACGCCTATATGAGGAACGGTACAGGTTACTACCGTTACAACTCACTTGACGACTTCCTCAACGGAGCTGCTCCTGAGACTGTCGCCGTCACCTACGGATATGACGGAGAACTCAACCCTGCCGCCCGCGTAAGGTATCACAAGCTTGCCCTCTACGGACAGGACGAGTGGAACGCCACCGACAACTTCAAGCCCACCTACGCTCTCAGCGTCGCGACCACCCTCCTCACCACCACGCACACCATGACCAACAAGGAAATCTATGACCTCGACTACAACGGAACGCACATCGACACGGGCAAGTGGCCTAACACAGGCGTTCAGCTTTCACCACGTGTAGGTTTCGTATGGGATGTACTCGGTGACAAGAGCCTCAAGTTCCGCGGAGGTACCGGTCTCTTCACAGGACGTCTCCCTCTCGTGTTCTTCACCAATATGCCTACCAACTCAGGTATGGTTCAGAACGTAGCCGCTGCCACTACCTATTATTCAGGAAGCGAAATCAACGTCAAGAAGAGCGACCTCGACATCCTCAGCCAGTTCGCCGGCAGGATGATCACCAATGTTGACGACCTCGTTTCAAAGCTCAACAGCATCGATCCTAAGAGATTCCCTAAGAGCATCTCCCCTGAAGACGGCGTAGCTCCTTCTTCATTCGCCTGCGTGGACCCTAACTTCAAGATGCCAAGAATCTGGAAGACATCCATCGCAGTGGACTATGCATTCCCTACCTCATTCCCTATGAGCATCAGCGGTGAGGTCATCTTCAAGAAGAGCATCAACGCAGTCTGCATCAAGGACCTCAACATGAAGTCACCGGAAGGATTCGCCCGTCTCAACGGAGCTGACAACCGTCACATCTATCCTTCAGACTACACTCTCGGAAATCCTTCAGCATACTTCCTGACCAACACCAACCAGGGTTATGGCTGCGACGCCAGCATCGAGTTCAGGATCGCTCCTATCGAGGGTCTCAACATCCACGCTGCATACGCACACGTTATGTCAAAGGAACTCTCGGGTATGCCTGGTTCAGACGCAACCTCAGCGTTCACATACATCCCTACAGTGGAAGGTCCTAACAACGCCGCCCTGCACAACTCAAGCTATGTGACCCCTGACCGTGCTTACGTCGACCTCACTTACAACGACAAGGCCAACAACCACTTCAGCCTCTTCTACGAGACCTGGAGGGGAGGTTACAACTACAGCTACATGTATGTTAACGACCTCAACAACGATAACTACAACTACGACGCAATCTACATCCCTAAGGATGAGACCGAGATCAAGTTCGTTTCTCCTGACGATGCATCACGTTTCTGGTCATATGTCAGCAACGACCCATACCTCAGCAAGCACAAGGGACAGTATGCAGAGGCTTACAGCGTTTACTCTCCTTGGGTACACCGCGTTGACCTCCGCTTCGCTCACGATTTCGTCATCACTTCAGGCAAGAATACCAAGACAAGGAACGTTCTTCAGCTCAACTTCGACATCAAGAACCTCCTCAACCTCTTCAACAACTCCTGGGGTGTAAGCAAGCAGATGAACCCTTCACTCAACTCCGGACGTATCCTCAAGGTCGAGGAGATCGGAGCCGACGGTGTTCCTGTATTCTCAACTCCTGAAGCTGTCAACGGCAGCACCCAGACCTGGACAACGAACAAGTCCATCGGACAGTGCTGGTACGCACAGATCGGTATCAAGTATTTGTTTAACTAATAAGATTCAGACAACAATATGAAACTCAGATATTTTATTGCATCAATAGTAGCTCTGGCAGGCGTAGCTGCCGGATGTGTACAGCAGTTGCCTGGTGATCTTGCGGAACTTCAGGTTTCAAGTTCCTACGTGTCATTGCCTGCAGAGGGCGGATCAGCTTCCATCTCAGTGACAGCCACCGCTCCTTGGTCATTCGGCGAGGTTCCTTCATGGCTTACCGTCACTCCTACAAGCGGCAGCGGCAGCGGTAACATTTCTTTCTCAGCTTCCGAGGCCAAGAGCACCCAGGAGGCCGTGCTTAAGATCAAAGTTGGCGAGAAATTCCAGTACATCAATGTAAAGCAGGCTGTCGGCAAGCAGGAGGTAGCCCTCGCTACCTGCGCTGAGGTGATCGCCGGTCCTGACAACAAGACTTACCGCATCGAAGGTGTCGTTTCCGCAATCGAGGCAAACGTTTACGGAAACTACAACGTCACCGATGCAACCGGAACAGTATATATCTACGGTACACTCGACAAGAGCGGAGCTACCAAGAACTTCTCTTCCTGGGGACTCGAGAACGGAGACATCATCTGCTGCGAAGGTCCTAAGACAACATACAACGGAAAGGTTGAGCTCGTTGACGTCACCGTCATCAGCATCACCAAGTCCCTCATCAAGGTCGAGGAAGCTCCTGAACAGATCGACATCGAGGGCGGTATCGCACAGTTCAAACTTACCTGCAAGGGAGACGGCGTGTTCGTCGAGATCCCTGAGGCTGACAAGAGCTGGCTTTCAGTTAGCTCTATCAAGCTTGCTGGAACCACAGCTATCGTTTCAATCCAGGTTGCTCCTAACGCTGAGGGCACCAGGGAAACGACCCTCAGCTTCGTGACGGAGAAGGACGGCCAGACCTATACAGCCGAAGCTACCCTCTCACAGCTCGGTGCAATCGCCGAGGTAAGCTGCGCAGCATTCAATGCCAAGGAAGACGGCGCTGCCGTTTACAAGGTTTCAGGAATCGTTACCAGAATCGTTCAGGACAGCGAGAAGTACGGTACGAACTTCTACTTCAAGGATGCTTCCGGGGAAGAGGTTTATGTTTACGGAACAGTTGACGCTGACGGAAAGGTTATCCCTCTCGAGGCCAAGGCAGGTCTTTCAGTAGGCGATATCGTAACGATGGTCGGCAGCAAGACCTCTTACAAGAACAGTCCTCAGATGGCCAAGGGCTTCATGGAGAGCAAGAAGGACGTCACTGTAGCAACAGCCGAGGAAGTAGGTCAGATGGAGGATGAGAAGGATACCAAGAACCCTCAGAACTACATCATGCTTACCGGTATCGTAGCTGACGGCTCATCCATCTCAGGACACAAGTTCGACCTTGAGACCTACGGTAACTTCGAGCTCGTCGATGCAACCGGTGCGGCTTACATCTACGGCGTTTCAACAGGCTGGAACGGTGAGACCAAGAAATTCGGCACCCTCGGAGTAAAGGAGGGTGACACCATCACCATCGTAGGTTACAAGACCTCTTACAAGGGAACCAACGAGGTTGTAGGTATGTATGTTTCACACACTCCTGCAGAGTAGTTGATTTTTAAATAAAAAAAGGCCGGTTTCCTTGCGGGACCGGCTTTTTTTTGTGCGGAATTTGTATCTTTGAACTATGAAAAATCTATCTCGCGCATTAACTGTCATAGCCGCGCTCGCGGCTTTGGTTTCCTGCAGCAAACCTCAGGCAACGGAAGTCAAACTGCTTATTTCTTCTACCGGTATCAAAGCCGCCGCCGAAGGCGGTTCATACACCGTAACGCTGACCACCAATACACCGTGGATGGCGACTTCCAACTTCTCCTGGCTGACGGTGTCACCGTCGACCGGAAATCCTTCGGAGGACCCTCAGACCATAACTCTCAAGGTCGAGGCCAACCGCAAGGAGGCAAGGACGGCGACAGTCACCTTCAACGCCGGTACCAGGTTCGTGGTGGTAAACGTAGAGCAGGAGACCGGTGTCTCCCCGGACGGCATCGAGACACTCACCATCTCCGAGTTCAACGCCAGGCCTGCCGACCTGAATGCCTGGTACAGGATAAGCGGAGAAATAGTCTCCGTAGTAAGTTACGAGTACGGTGACCTGTACATTATGGACGACACCGGATTCGCCTATATCTATGGTCTTGCACCTGAAAAGGACGGCAAGAACGAGGATTTCCCAAAACTGGGCCTGAAGGCCGGGGACAAGCTCACCGTCGTTGCGCACAGGAAGGACTATATGCTGTCAAGCGGTGATGTTATAAAGGAGACCGACAAGGCGTACTTCGAGAAGAGCAGCGCCGGGACCTATCCCGGATATGCCGCAGGTTCGGCATCTGCAGGCTGGCTTGAACTCCCTGCCACCTCCGACTCCGACAACCTCAAGTATCTCTGCCATATGCTTCCTGACGGCACCAGGAACTTCAGTTCATATTTCGACGAGGAGAAATGCCTTTCATTATGGTGCTGCTATCCGTATGTGAACGGTCAGGGGGGAACGGGACGTTCCGAATCATATGCCTACGACCCTCTGGTGTCCGACAGTTTCCAGGGAGACGTCAGTGCGACCTACTATGACAAGAGGATCAACGGCGAGGATTACGTCAGAGGTCATATGATCCCTTCCAACGACCGCAGCGGCAGGGCTAATATGGATCTTTTCCTCTCGACCAACATAATGCCTCAGAGCACAACCCTGAACGGAGCTTCCTGGAATGCAATGGAACAGAAGATACACAAGACCTGGTCAAAGGAATGCGACACGATGTATGTGGTTACCGGAACTTTCATCGGTGAAAGCAGGAACTTCGTGAAGGACAAGGGCGGCGTCAAGAAGATAAGTGTTCCGGAGGGCGTTTACAAGGCTATCCTCGCACATACCAAGACCGGTCAGTACAAGTGTATCGCGGCCTATTTCGAGAATGTGAAGACAACCCAGACCAAGTTCGAGAAGGAACTGGCCATCTCCGTGGATTCGCTCGAGAACAAGGTTGGGGTCGATTTCTTCGTGAACCTTCCTGACGACATCGAGAAGAGCGTCGAGGCGGAGGATCCGAGAAACGACATTTTCTGGTGGAACTAACATATCCGAGGGCCTATGAGAAGGCTTTTCTATGCAATATGTCTGCTTCTTGCGGTTTCCTGCGGTCAAAATGCCGGGGACACGGGTTCCCGTGACTATATAATCGGTTTCTACAACGTAGAGAACCTGTTTGATACGAAGGATGACCCTGCAACGGACGACAGTGAATTCCTGCCCTGGGGCAAATACCGCTGGGATGACGGCAGATATCGCAGCAAACTGCATAACATAGCCTCCGTCATCGGGTCAATGGCTGCTGACAACGGATGCTTCCATACCGTCCTGGGACTCGCGGAAATAGAGAATGAGAAGGTCCTGAAGGATCTCCTCAGCCAGTCTGAGATAGCGGACGCCGGTTACGAATACGTGCATTATGACAGTTCCGACCCGCGTGGCATCGACGTGGCCCTGCTTTACCGTCCTGAGGAATTCAAATTCATCAGCAGCGAGTGCCTCCATCTGACACAGAAGGGGCGCAGCATAAGGACAAGGGACGTCCTGATGGTCCACGGAAAGATAGAGAACGAGGAATTTGCGGTGTACGTGGCGCACCTTCCTTCCAGGAACGGGGGAAAGGGCAAGGATACCAGATGTTCCGGAGCGGAACTGATATACCGCCATTCGCAGAAGATGTCCCGTCTTCATCCGGGCATAAGGATTGTTGTAATGGGGGATATGAACGACGACCCTGTCGACGAGAGTCAGGTCAAATGGCTTCACGCCAGGGAAACGATAGAGGAGACGGGTGAGAATGATTTCTTCTCGCCTTTCATCACGATGCTGAAGGAGGGTTTCGGATCCCTCGAGTACAAGGGTGTCTGGAACATTTTCGACATCATCGAGGTCAACAGGGCCCTGGCCTCACCATCGGACGGGGGCCTGAGGATCAAGCCGGGCGGCAAGGGTTATTACGGAAACATCTACAGACCGTCATTCCTTACCACCCAGCAGGGGAAATACAAGGGGACCCCGTTGCGTACGTTCTCCGGGAACAAGTTCCTCAACGGATACAGCGACCATTATCCGACGTATATAATAATTGGAAAATAACGATATGAAAAGAATTTTGACATTTGCAGCCATGGCTATTGCATTGACAGCCTGTACACAGCGTCAGAACCCGTTCCTTCAGGAATGGGACACCCCTTACGGGATTCCTCCGTTCGACAGGATCACGGAGGCTGACTATCTCCCTGCGATAAAGGAAGGAATCAAGGAACAGAACGCCGAAATCCAGGCGATCATAGACAATACCGGGGAACCCACCTTCGAGAATACCGTCGTAGCCCTGGACGCTACCGGAAAGACTCTCGAGAAGGTGACAGGAGTACTCTTCAATGTATCCGAGAGCGACGCGACGGAGTCCCTCAATGCCATCGTTGACGAGGCCATGCCCCTTCTTTCCGAGCACAGTGACAACATATTGATGAACCAGGCCCTGTTCGCCAGGGTTGAGAAGGTATACAACTCCGACCAGAGCTCCCTCGACAGGGAACAGCAGATGCTTCTCAAACTCTGGTATGACAACTTCGCGGACAACGGAATCGGCCTTCCGGCAGAGCAGCAGGCCCGTCTGAAGGAGATCAACAGCGAGCTTTCATCCCTGGTGCTCACCTTCGGAAACAACCTTCTGGCCGAGAGCAACGCCTTCAAGGAGAAATTCGGATTCTCCGTGGCCAACTACTATGACAAGATGGCTTCCATCGCTGACCGCGACCTCCGCGAGCAGATATTCAAGGGCTATTCACAGCGCGGCAACAACGGCAACGAGTATGACAACAAGGCCAATGTCCTGCGCATAATGGAACTCCGTATCGAGAAAGCCAAACTCCTCGGATATGACAGTCCTGCCGCCTGGATCCTCCACGACAAGATGGCCGGCAACCCTCAGACCGTGGACAACTTCCTCGCAGGGATAATGGATGCTTCAATGGCAAGGGCAAAGGAGGAGATCGCCGATATGCAGAAGATGATGGACGCTGACATCGCGGCCGGAATCCTTCCTGAGGGAAGCCGCATAGAGCCTTGGGACTATATGTACTATGCCGAGAAGGTGCGCAAGGCCCGCTTTGACCTCGATGAGAGCGAGGTGATGCAGTATTTCAAGATGGAGAACGTCCGCGCCGGAGTGTTCGCCAACGCTTCACGCCTCTACGGTATCACCTTCGAGCCTGTGACCGACGTCGCGCTCTACAATCCGGAGTGCGAGGCCTTCAAGGTTTCGGACGAGGACGGTTCCCTGATAGGAATCATCATCACGGACTACTATCCGCGCGACTCCAAGAGAGCCGGTGCCTGGATGAACAACTTCGTCAACCAGTACAGGACAGCCGACGGAAAGGACATCCGTCCTGTGATTGTGAACGTGGGCAATTTCAACAAGCCTACGGAGGAAAGCCCTTCACTGCTCAACATAGACCAGGTCGAGACTATGTTCCACGAGTTCGGACACGCGCTTCACGGCCTTCTGAGCAAGTGCAGCTACACTTCCACAAGCGGAACTTCAGTCAAGCGCGACTTTGTCGAGCTCCCTTCACAGATCAATGAGAACTGGGCCTTCCAGCCTGAGGTGCTCGCCACATACGCCTTCCACTACAAGACCGGTGAGGTCATCCCTCAGGAACTTGTGCAGAAGGTCAACGCCGCCGGCAACTTCAATATGGGCTTCGTCACCGGAGAGCTCTGCGCGGCATCCATCCTTGACATGAAGTGGCACGAACTCAGCTCCATCGAGGGAATCGACGTTGAGAGCTTCGAGGCGCAGGCCGCGAAGGAGATGGGTCTCGTGGATGAGATAATCCCTCGCTACCGCAGCACATATTTCAACCATATCTTCGGCTCGAGCGGATACAGCGCAGGCTACTACAGCTACCTGTGGGCCGAAGTCCTCGACAAGGATGCCTTCCAGGCTTTCGTGGAGGAGGGAATATTCAACAGGGAGACCGGGATGCGTTTCCGCAACTGCATCCTGAGCCGTGGCGGCAGTGACGAGCCTATGACTCTCTACCGCAATTTCCGCGGAGCGGATCCGGATCCGAAATATCTTCTGGAGGCCCGCGGACTCAAATAAAGTAATGATTGAAAAACAAGACAAGATATGAACAGAAAAGTACTTTTGATGATACTCGACGGTTGGGGCGAGGGAAGAAAGGACCATTCAAACGCAATCTATACCCAGGGAGCGCCTTTCATTGACTCCCTCAGGGAGAAATATCCTCACGGACACCTGAATGCCTGCGGCGAATATGTGGGCCTTCCTGACGGACAGATGGGCAATTCCGAAGTTGGACATATGAATCTCGGCGCGGGCCGCATCATCTACCAGGACCTCGTGAAGATCAATATGGCCTGTGCGTCGCATTCCCTTCAGGAGAACGGGCAGATCAAGGCGGTCTATGACTACGTGCGCGAGAGCGGGAAGAAGCTTCATTTCTTCGGTCTGTGCTCACACGGAGGAGTTCATTCCTCACTCAACCACCTCTACGAATTCCTTTCCGATGCAAAGAAGGCCGGTCTGGAGGATGTCTACGTCCACTGCTTCATGGACGGACGCGACACCGATCCGCGCAGCGGTTACGGCTTCGTGAAGGAACTCGAGGAGAAAATGGCGCAGACCACCGGAAAGGTGGCCACTGTCTGCGGCCGTTTCTACGCTATGGACCGTGACAAGAGATGGAACCGCATCAAGGAGGCGTACGATATGCTTGTAGAAGGAAAGGGTGCGGAATACGGCAGCGCCCTGGAGGCGATACAGGCGTCATACGATGCGGACGTTACCGATGAGTTCATCAAGCCTGTAGTCATCACCGAAAACGGGAAACCGGTAGCGAAGGTCGAGGAAGGCGATGCTGTCATCTTCTACAATTTCCGCAACGACCGCGCCCGTGAGCTCACTTCCGTGCTTACCCAGAAGGATATGCCTGAAGAGGGAATGAAGACGATCCCTCTCTACTATTGCTGTCTCACTCCTTATGACGCATCCTTCACCGGAGTGCATATCCTCTTCGACAAGGAACTCGTAACGGACACTCTCGGAGAGACCGTGTCAAAGGCCGGAAAGCGCCAGCTCAGAATCGCCGAGACCGAGAAATATGCGCACGTGACCTTCTTCTTCAACGGAGGAAGGGAGGCTCCTTTCGAGAACGAGGACAGGATTCTCGTCAATTCCCCGAAAGTGGCTACATACGACCTCCAGCCGGAGATGAGCGCCCCTGAGGTTACCGGCAAACTCCTGGACGTGCTCAATTCGGGCAAGGAGGATGTGATCATCCTGAATTTCGCGAACGGCGATATGGTGGGCCATACCGGAGTCTACGATGCCATCTGCAAGGCTGTCAAGTGCATTGATTCCTGCGTTGAGGACGTGGTCACGACGGCCCTCGCGAACGATTACGTGGTCCTGCTTACCGCAGACCACGGAAATGCCGACTACGCTGTCAATGAGGACGGCACCCCGAATACGGCGCACTCCCTCAATCAGGTGCAGTTCATCGTCATCGGTGAGCCTTCGGTAAAGACAGTCAGGGACGGGGCCCTGTGCAACGTGGCTCCGACCATACTCAAGCTTATGGGCATTCCGCAGCCGGCTGCAATGACCGCAGAACCGCTCATATAGGTTTTATAGATGTACAGGTTCGATCCGATAGTAAAAAAGATGGTTTGGGGGACCGAGAGATGGGTTGTCTCGGCCGTCCCGGGATATGAGTCGGTGGTGGCTGAGGGCCCTATGCGGGGGAAGACCATCTCCGATATCTTCCCCGGGGAATTCCCTCTGCTGGTCAAGTTCATCGATGCGGGGGAAGACCTCAGCATACAGGTGCATCCTGGCGATGAACTGGCTTACAGACGTCACGGCTGCAAGGGAAAGACGGAGATGTGGTATGTGATAGACGCCGCACCGTCCGCCCGTCTGCTGTGCGGATGGAAGAAGCCGATGGCGCCGGAAGCATATGAGGGAGTCGGATTCGCCGGCACCATCACGGATTACCTGAACAGTTACGATGTCAAGGCGGGGGATGTGTTCTACGTGCCTTCCGGAAGGATACACGCGATAGGCGCCGGATGTCACATAGCGGAGATACAGGAGACCTCGGACGTAACCTACCGCATATATGATTACGGACGTGCCGGACTTGACGGCAAGCCGCGCCAGCTCCATACCTCCGAGGCGAAGGACGCCATAGACTATACCTTCCTGCCGGACTACAGGACTCATTACACGGCTGGAAGGAACAGGATGGCCGAACTTGTCAGAAGCCCCTTCTTCAACACCTCGATGCTCGAGGCGGACTCGGAGTATTCCTGCCGTATTGACAGTGATTACCTGATCGTGATGTGCGTTGAAGGCAGTGCGGAGGTGAACGGCACACCGATCAGTGCCGGGCAGGCCGGGCTCATCATAGCAGAAGACAGGCTGGAGATAAGGCCGTCCCCGTCCGTCAGATTACTTTTCAGCGCCTGAGACAAAGGACAATATGGGAAAACAGAAAAGAGAGCGCAAGCACAGGAACAGCCGCAAACCCGTCCAGACGGTTGTCGGCAAGGTCCAGATGACCAGGGAGGGTTTCATCTTCGTACTGGTTGAAGGACGCGAGGACGATATCTTCGTCAAGGCTTCCAAGACCAGGAACGCCCTGAACGGCGATATGGTCAGGGTGGCCGTGACCAAAAAGGGCGGCAGGGCGCACAGCAGCGAAGGTGAAGTGGTTGAGATAATCAGCAGGTCTTCCAAGCCTTTCGTCGGTGTGCTGCACTTCGTCGGTGCCCAGGCCTGGGTGCTGATGCAGAACCGCAATATGCCTTACGACATAGAGGTCGACCAGCAGCAGGCCCTCGATGCGGGAGGCGCTTCCGGGATGAAGGTCTCAGTCATCGTGGACAGGTGGGACAGGAAGGATATCAGCCCGGTGGGGCACGTGGTCGATGTGCTGGGGATGCCCGGTGACAACGATACGGAGATGCACGCCATTCTGGCGGAATTCGACCTTCCTTACCGTTTCCCGGCCGAGGTCGAGAATGCTGCCGACGGCATTTCCGAGGAAATCGGGAAGGAAGAGCTCAAGGGCCGCAAGGACTTCAGGGATACCTTCACCTTCACCATAGACCCGTCCGATGCGAAGGACTTCGACGATGCCCTTTCACTGAAAAAGCTCAAGAACGGGAACTACGAGGTGGGAGTGCATATCGCCGACGTCTCCTGGTACGTGAAACCGGGTTCGGCCGTGGACAAGGAAGCGAGGGAGAGGGGTACGTCAGTGTACCTGGTGGACAGGACCGTCCCGATGCTTCCGGAAAAGCTCTGCAACAAACTGTGTTCGCTCCGCCCGGATGAGGACAAGCTTACCTTCAGTGCGGTATTCGAGATAACTCCGAAGGCTGAAATCAAGTCGAGATGGCTCGGAAGGACGGTCATAAGGTCTGATTTCAGGCTGGATTACGACCAGGCCCAGGCCATCATAGAGGATCCGGAGAACGCTGCCGGCACTGAGGAACTCAGGGAGGCGGTGAGCGTGCTCAACTCTCTCGCCGAAATCTTCAGGCGGAGGCGCTTCGACAGCGGAGCCATAGATTTCGAAAGACCGGAGATGAAGGTGGAGATCGACGGGAAGGGACGCCCGGTGAACGTATATCAGAAATTCAGCAGGGAGGCCAACTGGCTCATCGAGGAATTCATGCTCCTGGCCAACAGGACCGTGGCGGAATACGTGGCTACCGACGGGAAGATGAACGCGGTGCAGAGCAAGAAGGCAAAGACCTTCGTGTACCGTATCCACGGGGAACCGGACTATGTGAAACTCGAGGGACTCCGTTTGTTCGCCTCCGGTTTCGGATACAGGATGGGGGATATGGACAACGGGAGGAGCGCGTCCGACTCCCTGAGGGAGCTCCTTACAAGCTCGCGCGGCAAACCTGAGAATGCCGTCTTTGAGAACCTGGCTCTCCGTTCGATGGCGAAGGCCTTGTACACGACGGACAATATCGGTCATTACGGGCTCGCATTCAAGTTCTACACCCATTTCACATCCCCTATCAGACGTTATCCCGACCTGATGGTGCACAGGCTCCTGGCGGAATATCTGGCCGGAGGGGAAAGCCGTTCCAAGACATATTTCGAGCAGGAATGCGTACACGCTTCCGAGAGGGAGCTTGTGGCGGTTGACGCGGAGCGTACAAGCACCAAGTACAAGCTTGTGGAATTCATGCAGGACAAAGTCGGTATGGAATTTGACGGAAATATCTCCGGAATGACCGAATGGGGCATCTATGTGGAGATAGACCCTACCAGAATAGAGGGTATGGTGCCTCTGCGCGAGATCCGTTCGGACTTCTACGAATTCGACGAGGCGCACTACAGAGTGGTGGGACGCAGGACAAAACGTCAGCTGAAGCTTGGTGACAGTGTCAGGATAAAGGTGAAGAACGCCAATCTCGAGCAGCGCCTGCTGGATTTCGAACTGATTGAAAACGAAACTTTATAAACATAGAAGCGATGTCTAAAGGAAATTCATTTTTCACTTTTGTCGCCGGAGTTGCGGCAGGTGCAGCCCTGATGGTTCTCTCCCGTACCGATAAGGGCAGGAGCGTGATAAGCAAGATTGAAAAAGCCGGTGGAAAGGTCCTTGATGCGGGATGTGAGGCCATTGTGTCAGGCATCAACGCCATCGAGGAGATCATGGACGAGAAGGACGTGATTTTCGAGGAGGATCAGATCCGCGAGGAAGAGAGCATCCCGGAGGAGCAGTTGTAGCCTATGCTTGAGAACGAAAGAAAATTATCCGATCTCGTATCCGATGCAAAGTCCTACGTGGACGGCAGGCTTGACGAAGTGAAGCTCAAAACGGTCAGGGGGCTCTCCCTGTCCATTTCCAGGATTCTCTGGGCCATTGTGTTCATAGCCGTGCTTCTCATCATCCTGAGCCTTCTTTCCGATGCATTGCTGGGATTCCTGAACGGAGTCTTCGGGGAGCCTTTCGGAACCCTTATGGTGTGCGGCTTCTGGCTCGTGGTGCTGGCAGTGCTGTTCTTCCTCAGGAACAGGATGTTCCGCAATTCGCTGGTAAAACTTTTCATCAATGTCTTTTACAGTGGGGAAGATGAGTGATTTTGGCAACATATCCACATTCAGCCAGTTGGAGAAGGCTATCTCCAGGGTGGAGAACGTCAACAGGAAGCGTGCGGGCAGGCTCAGGAGGACCAGGCTGCATTTCTCGCCGCTGCGTATGCTCAAGGGTATCGTCCTGAGGAATCTCAGGCGCCTGTTCATTTGAGGCGGAACTTGCTGTCCTCCTCAAGCATCCCAAGATAGGAATTGTACCTTTCCGGACTTATCATCCCGGATTCCAGGGCCGATTTCACGGCGCATCCCGGCTCGTGCGTGTGCGTGCAGGGGATGAACCTGCAGTTGTCGGTCACACGCAGCATCTCGGGAAAGTATTTGGAGATCTCCTCCTTCTGAAGGTCAACCAGACCGAAACCCCTGAGTCCGGGACTGTCGATTATGTATCCTCCGAATTCGAGAGGATACATTTCATACAGGGAAGTCGTGTGCTTTCCCTGGAGGTGGGCCATCGATATCCTGCCAATCTTCGGGTCCAGACTGCTGTCCATCGCCTTGATTAGGCTGGATTTCCCGACACCGGACTCTCCCGACACCAGATTCACCTTGTCCTTGCACAGGGCACGGAGTTCGTCTATCCCTTCACCCGTACGCGCGGATGTCGCAAGCACCTTGTAGCCCGCACCCCTGTATATCCCGCAGAAATTCCCGACCATCGGGTCCCCGCCGTAGATGTCGATCTTGTTGAGGACTATGACTGCAGGAATCCTGTAAACCTCGCAGGTCACCAGTATGCGGTCCAGGAACGGAAGCTTGATCTCGGGGAAGAGCAGTGTCACCGCGATCACCGCCTGGTCTATGTTGGCGGCGATGATATGTGACTGCCGGCTGAGGTTCGTGGACTTGCGGATAAGGTAGTTGTCACGCGGAAGGACTTCCGTTATGATGGCCGGATTCTGTTCCCCGCATTCCCCGTTCACGCTGTATCTGACGCGGTCTCCCACGGCCACGGGGTTGGTCGCGCCGCTTTTTCCGAGTCTTGCCCTGCCTCTGAGTACGGCAGGGAACACTTCCCTTGAAGGAAGTTCGCTGAGGAGATAGTGGCTCCCCGCGTTCTTGACAACTGTGGCTGTACCGCTTGCGTTCATCGCTCGCAAAGATACTGGAAATTCCTTATCTTTGTATGACAAACCTTTACAATTATGTTGAGCGAACATCAACTGGACAGCGTCGTCAGGAACATCTTCGACGGCATATCATTCACGGATGAGCCGCAGGGGCTCTATGATTCTCTCCGCTATATGATCTCGATCGGGGGCAAGAGAATCCGCCCCAAGCTCTGTCTCCTGGCCTATTCCCTTTTCAAGGATGAGTTCCCGGAGGAGATTACCGAGCCGGCGGCAGCGCTGGAGGTCTTCCATTCGTTCACGCTCATCCACGATGATATAATGGACAAGTCCCCGCTGCGGCGCGGCAAGGACACTGTGTGGAAGAAATGGAACACGGATACGGCTATCCTTTCCGGCGATGTTATGCTCATAGACAGTTACAGGCGCATCTCGAAGGCTCCGAAGGCGGTGCTTGACAGGGTGATGGAACTGTTCTCGCGCACGGCGGCCCAGGTGTGCGAAGGCCAGCAGTACGATATGGAGTACGAAGACAGAACGGAGATAGGGATGGATGAGTACGAGAAGATGATAGGGCTCAAGACAGCGGTCCTGCTTGCCTGCTCGGCCAAGACGGGGGCTCTCATCGCAGGTGCGGACGACGCTTCCTGCGAAGCACTGTACGAGTATGGATACCGGCTTGGAATGGCCTTCCAGGTGGCTGATGACTACCTT
>JAKSKC010000119.1 GCA_024401945.1 Bacteroidales bacterium | reverse complement strand
AAGACCGCGTAAGGCTCATGCAGCAGGCCATCAATGACCAGCGGGACATCCTGAGATGCAATATCGACAAGGACATTACCGAAATTCCGCAGGTCCTCTGCACTTACGAGGAAGTCCTCGAGGCATATCACGGCGGACTCGAAGTCCCGGATGACGTCACTCTCCTATGGTCTGACGACAAGCAGGGCTATCTGAGGAACCTCTGCAATCCGGAAGAGCGCAGACGCTCCGGCGGTGCGGGCGTTTACTACCATATTTCTTATCACGGAGACCCCGACAGCTGGTTCTGGCTGAGCCCTCTGTCTCCTTCCCTCATCTCCACGGAAATGTGCAAGTCCTACGACTATGGCGCAGACCGGATATGGGTGTTCAATGTCGGCGACATAAAGCCGGCCGAAAAGGAGCTCTCCTTCGCAATGGAACTGGCCTGGAATATTGACAAGTGGCGTCCGGAAAAGGCGGCGGACTATATTGAGTACTGGTTCACGAAGACTTTCGGCGCGCAGAATGCGAAAGAGATGGCGGCGCTCCAGCAAAGGTACTACAGGCTCATGGCCTACGGAAAGGAGTTCCATACCAGGTGGCTCGAATACACTCCGGAGGAGATAGAGTGGAGACTTGCCGAGTGGAAGGATATCGCCGACAGGACGGAGGAGATAGGCGCACAGATGCCGGAGAGGCTGAAAGCGGCATTCTTTGAGATTTTCGAATATCCGATGAGAGGCGCACAGCTCACGAACGAGTATGCCCCCGAGGCGAGGAAGAGCCTGGTGTATGCCGGCAATGGTGGCGGAGATGCACTTGAGGCTGCTGAAAAATCAAAAGAGGCAACACGGAAGGTGGACGCGCTGACCAACTATTATAATGATGAGCTGCTTGACGGCAAGTGGGCGCATTTCTTCAACTGGAGGCCTAACTGGTATCTTGAGGGTGACAGGCCGATTATGGAACTTGCTGACAGCGGGCTCCTGGAGAAGGTCGCAGAAGCGCCCCGGCCTCAGTTTATCATGACGGAGCCGCAGGACTGGAGCGGGTCTTTCGACATCACTTTCACCTCTGGCAAGGCCGGCGTACTGCCTTTGTGGATACACGCACGTACTCCTATCATCGGTAACTCGTTCGATCCGGAAAACAACAGGTACTGTACCATCAGCATCAACGGAAAGCAGTTCGAGGGCTGCGCATCTCCTCACGGAAACATATGGCACACCGAATCCGTCGGTCCTATGTGGTCCTGCGTGGGTGAGATTCCGGTGGAGGAAGGGGAGAATGTACTTGCACTTTCCGGAATCGACCCTTCGGCAACCATCGGAAAGGTGTTCGTCGGTTATCAGCCTCCTTTCGATCCGGAGCCTGCAGCAAGGATATGTGCCGCTGAATTCACGGATTCCGGAAACTCGGCAGAGGGTTGCATAACCGTAACAGAAGGCCTCGGATACAATGATGGCGTTACGGTATGTCCGTCACTGACACCTTCTTACGAAGTCCAGGATGCTCCTTGGGTCGAGTATTCGGTCCGTATGGAGGAAGGGAACAATAAGATAGAGATTCGCACCCTGCCTACATTGCGTATCTATGCCGGGAGGGATGCCCGCTATGCCGTCAGCATAGACGGAGGTGAAGACCGGGTCTTCAACATCCACGAGCCTGATTACAGTTCCGAATGGCGCTGGAATGTCCTCAGGGGCTATGCAAGGAGGCAGGTGGATTATGCTGCAGAGACTGCCGGTGAGCACAAAGTCAGGATTCACTTCCTCGATCCCGGCATAGTAGTCCAGGAAATAACTGTCAGATAAAGTAAATTCTTATATATTTGTTCTGTAACTAACACTATTACCCAATAAAATCTTCATAATGAAAAGAATTTTGTCCTTCATCGCGGCATCGACCGCCTTCGCGGTACTGTCCATCGCGCTCTGTTCTTCAACACCATACACCCGCGGTATCGGAGTCTATCCGGGAAATCCGGCAGAGACCTTCGCTCCGCGGCTGGTTGAAAATACAGAGTATTGTAATATTGCGGCATTCAAGGCTGCATATCATTCATCTGCTCACGACTACAACCTGACTGCACAGCTCGCCACCGACGGCATCATCACCGGGGAGAGCCCTGCTTCCCTGAGGATGTTTACCCAGAACGGTGAAATCCAGAAACGCGAAAGGGACTGGTTCTTCGACGGCAAGCCGGATTCAAAATTCACCCTTTCCGGGACCGATGTATTCCTTCAGCTCAACAGGGAGAATTTTGCGCCTCACGCAGACAAGATGGTTCTTGGAGCAACGGTGGAAATCGACCCTTCAAAGCCTAGGGGCTACACGGTGAAGGGCTATGCATCCTGTGACGGAGAAAACTGGGATGAGATCGGGACCATCACGGCAGCCGACATCGTTACATTCGGCAAGACCTTCCAGAAGTTGGAATTCCCGATGTCCATTCCTTCAAAAGGATATTCATATTTCAAATATGCTATCGATATGCCGGGCGCAACGGACTGGACTTTCCACACCTGGGAGTTCTTTGACGGCGCAGCTGCCATTCCGTCCCTGCCGGCCGATAAATTTTCAAGTGTCTGGAAGGCCGCTTCCGCAGGACAGGAGTGGATTTATGTGGATTTCGGCTCAAAGGCAAAATTCGATAGGATTGTCCTCAATTGGGTGAACAAGGCAGTAAGAGGTTCCGTTCAGACTTCAAATGATGCGAAGACCTGGAAGACGGTTGCTGCACTCCCGGGAGGGGATTCAAAAGAGGATGAGATAAAGGTATCCGGCAGCGGAAGATATGTAAGGCTTCTGCTTGAAGAGTCAGCCGACGGACGTCCGTATGAGCTCAGCGAGTTCCAGGTGTTCGGAACAGGCGGCCTGAAACCTGTTGCGGCTGCTGCCCCGGCTCCTACTTCTACAAGGCAGGACATCGCCGGAGGCGGTTGGAAGCTTCAGAGGCTCAGCCTTGTGGATGCCGGCGGAGAGGAACTTTCAAAGGTGGGCTTCAATGACAAGGACTGGGTCATCGCCACGGTCCCTGGCACGGTGCTGTCTTCTTTCATCAATAACGGCTCTGTCCCTGATCCGAATTTCGCCGACAACCAGTTGCAGGTTTCGGATTCATACTTCATTTCCGATTTCTGGTACCGCA
>JAKSKC010000118.1 GCA_024401945.1 Bacteroidales bacterium | reverse complement strand
CAACGCATACCTCAACAGGTCAGTGGCGCAGCAGAGGCTGGGCAGGATGGATGCATCCAAGTCCGACTACAACACCGCGAAGAAGAAGATCGACGAGTATAAGGCGAGCAACAACAAGTCGGCGGGAAGCTATGCCGACACCACGAAGAAATACAGCGCCCTCCTGAGGTTCGACGCGGAATTCGCGAAGAAGGACTTCAACGACGAGCTCCTGCAGAACCGCGAGATCGACGGAAGGCTCAGACCTCTCTACAGGTTCGCCCCGAGCGGGTCGGAATCTTCAGCAACCTTCGCGCTCGAGGGGAAATACGAGAATATGCTGCTGGATTATTTCCTCGGGAACTGCCCGCTTGCCATTGCTCTTGTGAACAGGAGCGATGCGCAGAATGCAGAGCTTGAGCACAGCATAGAGTACATACTGGCGGGAGACAGCGCGGCCGGGGCCGGGGTATCCGACATAAGCGAATCGGAGGTTTATTTCATCAAGGGTCTGTACGAGATTCTCGGGAAGAGGTTCAACAACGCCCTCGAATGTTTCGACAAGGCTGTCCTCAAGGCGGATACGGATGCGGCGAAGGACAAGTACAGCAGGTATTACAAGGCGTTCTACCTTCTCAACAGGGGCGTACTGAAAGCTGATATGATAGATTTCATCGCGAGCATCAACAGCAGCGTGCAGACACTCACGATGGATGACAAGAAGACGACGAGGACAAGGGTGAGCGACAGGATCAAATCAAACTACGATTACAGCGAGGCCATCGAGGACATTGTCGAAGCCATCCGCATACTTCCGCAGTTCCCTTTCAGTTATTTTAATCTGGCCAATCTGTACTGCCTGTCGGAAAAGCCTGTGGAAGCCATCGATAATTACAGCAAGGCGCTCGGACAGTATCCTTATTTCGGGGATGCCTATTTCAACAGGGGTCTCGTCCAGATCAGCGTGAAGGACTTCGAGAAAGGATGCATCGACCTGTCCAAGGCGGGGGAACTGGGAGTCTCCCAGGCCTACGGTATGATAAAGAAATATTGCAGCAAGGATGACGAAGATTAAGTTCAGGTCCCTTTCCAGCGGGAGTTGCGGCAACTGCTACTATCTGGCCCTCGAAGAGGATGACGGAAGCAGGATACCGGTGCTCATCGATGCCGGTGTAAGCCCGCGCAGGCTCAAGAAGGAGATGGGGCAGGAGGCTTTCGGGGACAATGCGGTGAGAGGCATACTGGTCACCCACGACCACATGGACCACATACGCTCCCTCGGTTCATACTGCAAGCACCTCAGGTGGCCCGTATGGACGACGCCCTGTCTTCACCGGGCACTCTCACGCCACACCATGACATCGGAATACATAGCGCCCTACAGGAAGGAACTTTCAGAAGGGTGGAACGATATAGTTCCGGGAAGGATCAGGGCACGCTGCTTCGAGGTCCCTCACGATGCCACGCAGACGGTGGGCTACGCCATTATGCTGGACGATTTCAAGTTCGTGATAATGACTGACATAGGCCGCATGACCGAAGAGGCGATGAACTTTGCCGTACAGGCTGACACGGTGGTGATCGAGTCCAATTACGACATCAGGATGCTTGCGGAAGGGCCATATCCCAAAGAGCTCCAGGACCGCATCCGCGGAGGGAACGGGCATCTGAGCAATGTAGAATGCGCAGCCGCCATAAGAGGTTTCCTTCACGAAGGGCTGCGCTACGTTTTCCTCTGCCATCTCTCCGAGCACAACAACACCCCGGAACTGGCGCTGAAGGAAAGCGCCCCCGTTCTGGAAGGGAGCGGGACACGGCTGATAGCTCTCCCGAGAGAGAACGCTTCTCCGCTTTTTTCATTATATTTGTAGAATATGAAAACCTTCTGGAAGATATTAGTCCGTTATGTAAAGCCCTATTCCGGTTGTCTCTGGGGCTCCGTCATAATGAACCTGCTCGCCGCGGTGTTCAACGTATTCTCGTTCTCGCTGCTGATCCCCATTCTCAAGATACTCTTCAACGTGGAGACCGCCGAATACACCTTCACGCCCTGGTATCCGGGCATGCCGTTCAATGAAATAGCGGAGAATGCCTACTACTATGTATCACAGAACATCGCCACGATGGGAGCCAGCAGGATACTTCTCATCCTTTGCCTCGTGTTCTGCGGCATCACCCTCATCAAGACAGCCTGCTACTTCGGAGCATCGGCCGTGATGGTCCCTATCCGCACCGGAATCGTCAGGGACCTCCGCCTGGAGATATACGACAAGATCCTCGGACTGCCGATCGGATTCTTCTCCCAGGAACGCAAGGGTGACATAATCGCAAGGATGAGCGGAGACGTGCAGGAAGTGGAGAACAGCATCACAAGCACGCTCGAGATGCTGATCAAGAACCCTATCCTCATCATCATCTATATGTACGTGCTGTTCAGGATGAGCTGGCAGCTTACTGTCTTCACCATAATCTTCGCCCCTGTAGTCATCTTCATAATGAGCTCCATCGGGCGGAGGCTGAGAGCGGACTCCAAGGAGGCGCAGCAGTACTGGTCCGACACGATGAGCCAGGTTGACGAGACTCTCGGCGGTCTCAGGGTCATAAAGGCTTTCATAGCTGAGAAGAAGATGAGTTCCAGGTTCGGGGAGATCACGGACAGGATGAGGAGGAAGAACGGCCAGGTGGCGACCCGCCAGGCAAGCGCACATCCCGTGAGCGAATTCCTCGGAAGCGTGATGATAGCCATCGTCCTCTGGTACGGAGGTCATCTGATACTCGGTGACAGAGCCGTGATAGACGCCCCGAGCTTCCTCGCCTACATAGCGATAATGTACAGTGTGATACAGCCGATAAAGGATTTGTCAAAGGCAGCCTACGGCATCCCGAAGGGACTTGCATCAATGGAGAGGATCGAGGTGATACTCAATGCCGTCAACGACATAAGCGAGAAGGAGAACCCTCAGGGACTGACAGGATTCAATGACTGCATCCGCTTCGAGAACATCCGTTTCAGCTACAGCGACGGAAAGGAAGTGCTCAGGGGGATCGACCTGGAGATTCCAAAGGGGAAGACAGTTGCCATCGTCGGCGCTTCCGGAGCCGGGAAGACCACCCTGGTGGACCTCATCCCAAGGTTCGATGACAGCACCGAAGGGCGGAGCACC
>JAKSKC010000117.1 GCA_024401945.1 Bacteroidales bacterium | reverse complement strand
AGGCATTGTCGTCCAGGGCGGTCATCGGCTGCTCGACCATCACTATCCCTTGCTCCTTGAGCCAGAATATTTCGTCCAGGGCTTTCTCCTTGTCCTTCCATCCCTGGTTGGCGTCCACTGCGATAGGAAGATCCGTGACCTGTCGAATGGTGTTGATCATCTGCTCATCGCTGTCAAGCCCGACCTTCACTTTCAGTATATTGAATCTGTTTCCGGCCTCCAGGGTCTTTTCCCGTACGATTTCAGGGGTGTTGATACCTATGGTGTAGCTCGTTGACGGGGTCTTTGCAGCGTTGAGGCCCCATATCCTGTACCACGGCTGTCCCATGAGCTTTCCCACAAGATCGTGCAGGGCGATGTCGATTGCGGCCTTGGCCGGAGCGTCCCCTTCCGACAGGGAGTCTACGTAATTCAGGATGTCGTCTATCTGGAACGGATCTGCGAACTGCCCTAGGTCGACCTTCCCGAGGAAGGCACATACAGATTCCACTGTGTGCCCCAGGTATGGCGGCATCGAGGCTTCGCCGTATCCGACATATCCGTCATAATCTATTCTGACCTGTACGTCCGGGGTGGTGGTCCTGGAATAGCTGCTGACCGTGAATGTATGCTGGAGCTGGAGTTCGTACGGCTCCCATCCAAGCTTCATCCTGGCAGTCCCGCTATATGATTTCGGGGCCCCGGCGGCACAGGACACCATTCCCGTTCCTGAAACGGCAAGGGCGGCTGTCCCGAGTGCTGCAGTTTTTATGAAATCGCGTCGTTTCATCTTATTCGCTGATGTCGCAGAGTTTGTCGGTGTAGAGGATTCCGTCGAGGTGGTCGCACTCGTGCTGGAATATGACGGCGCTGTATCCTTGAACGGTTTCGGTAGTGTCCTGCAATGTCGCAGGAGAGGTGTAGGCTATATCGATATCCCTGTAACGCATGACGTATCCCCTCATGTCCGGGACGGAAAGGCAGCCTTCAGGCCCCGGTTCCGTTTCTGCACGGAATGCGGTGATGCGTATGTTGGGATAGACTTCGAAAGGTTCACCTTCCTTGTCGAAACGCTGGACGGCAACAATACGGCGCAGAATCCCGACCTGCGGGCCTGCAATCCCGACGCCGTCCTGTTCAGGAGAAGTCACTGTCTCCACCATCTTCGCGGCAAGCGCGGAGTAGTCCTCCGTCTGCAGGTTCTCGATGGAGAAACCGGTCGAAGGAGTCCTCAGAACGAGGGAGTCCTCGGGAACGGCAATGGTCAGAACCCTCATCACAGGGCCCTGACCATTGATTATATCCAATTCTTTTTCTGTCCAGTCCGGTTTCTGGGAGCAGCCTGCGGCAAGCAATGCCAATGCTGCGAAAATCAATGTCCTCTTCATATAGGACAAAGATAATTATTTATTTCTCATGATAACCTTTCCGTCTTTTGCATCTGCCTGAATAATTGAGGCCTTGCGCACGCTCCCGTCGAGGATGGCGGTGGCGAGCTGGTTCACAAGTTCCCTCTGCAGGAGCCTCTTGACCGGTCTTGCGCCATAGTCCGGGTCGTAGCCGTTCTCGACCATGTAATCTTCGAAGGCTTTGGTAAAATCCAGTTCCACGCCTTCGTCAAGAAGGGTTTTCTTGAGAATCTCCATCTGGATGCGGACGATTTCACCGATGTTTTCCTTGGACAGGCTTTCGAAAATGATGATTTCGTCAATCCTGTTGAGGAATTCCGGCCTCATTGCTGCAGTCAGCTCTTCCTTCTTGAGGTTGGAGGTCATAATGAGGATAGTGTTCTTGAAATCCACGGTACGTCCCTTGTTGTCGGTCAGACGTCCGTCGTCAAGCACCTGCAGAAGCACATTGAACACATCCGGATGGGCCTTTTCAATCTCATCCAGCAGAATGACCGAATATGGTTTGCGCCTTACCGCCTCGGTGAGCTGGCCGCCCTCGTCATATCCTACATATCCCGGAGGCGCACCTACAAGACGGCTGACGGTATGACGTTCCTGATACTCGCTCATGTCGATTCTGGTAATCATATTCTCGTCATTGAAAAGGAACTCCGCAAGCGCTTTTGCAAGTTCGGTCTTGCCGACGCCGGTGGTACCGAGGAAAAGGAATGAACCTATAGGCCTCTTTTCTGAGGAAAGCCCGGCACGTGACCTTCTTACGGCATCGGATACGGCGCTGATGGCTCTCTGCTGGCCTACCACTCTCTTGTGGAGGGCTTCCTCCATCCTAAGGAGCTTCTCCTTCTCGCTCTCCAGCATCCTGCTCACAGGGATTCCGGTCCACCTTGCAACCACTTCTGCGATATCCTCGGGTGTGACTGCCTCGGTGATGATAGGATCCTTTATCTCCGCCTGTTTCGCGGTGAGTTCATTTATTTTCTCCTGGGCCGCTGAAATCTTTCCATACCTCAGTTCGGCTACTTTCCCGTAGTCGCCCGCCCGTTCTGCAATCTTCGCCTCATTCTGATAGTCCTCGATCTGCTGCCTTGCGCTCTGCAGCTCGGAGAGGATATTTTTCTCCTCATCCCAACGCTTCTTCAGGGCATCGCGCTGCTTGTTCAGCTCCTCAAGTTCCGAGCTGAGTTTGTCCAGCTTGAGGGAGACGCCTTCCCTGCGAATTGCCTCCTTCTCGATTTCAAGCTGGCGTATCTTAGAGTTGAGGTCGTCGATAGGCTCAGGAACGGAGTTCATCTCAAGTCTGAGTTTGGATGCGGCCTCGTCCACAAGGTCTATTGCCTTGTCAGGCAGGAAGCGGTTGTTGATATACCTGTGCGAGAGATTGACGGCGGCTATCAGTGCGTCATCCTCGATGCGTACCTTATGATGGTTCTCATACTTTTCCTTGAGTCCGCGGAGGATAGCAATCGACTCCGCCGGAGTCGGTTCGTCCACCATGACCTTCTGGAAACGTCTCTCGAGAGCCTTGTCTGTCTCGAAGTATTTCTGGTACTCGTCCAGAGTCGTCGAACCTATTGTCCTGAGTTCACCTCTGGCGAGAGCCGGTTTCAATATGTTCGAGGCGTCCATAGCCCCGGAGGTGCGGCCTGCACCCACCAGTGTGTGGATTTCATCAATGAACAATATGATCTCCCCGGCGCTTTCCACCACTTCCTTCACCACGCCCTTAAGCCTTTCCTCGAATTCTCCCTGATATTTCGCGCCCGCTATGAGCGAACCCATATCCAGTGAATAAACTATCTTTGATTTCAAGTTCTCCGGTA
>JAKSKC010000116.1 GCA_024401945.1 Bacteroidales bacterium | reverse complement strand
GACTCGGCCGAGGACCGATACCAGGCAGCGATAGAAGCGGTGCGCCGTCATCCTCAGCTCCATGTCTGGGTGGACGACATCGAGCTGAGGATGCCCCGTCCCCATTATACCATAAAGACACTCGACGCCCTCAAGAGAAGGGAGCCGGAGAACGATTTCACGCTGGTGATCGGGGCTGACAATCTTGCTCGGATACACAAATGGAGGGACTTTCCGCGCATATTGAGCGAATACGGCGTAGCTGTTTATCCCAGAAAGGGATTCGACGTGGCCAAGATACGCGAGAAGCTGTATGAAGAGTGCAGCAAGGTAAGGATGCCGGCGTATGTGCTGGACAATGCGGAGACACATATTCTGAACGGCACGGCCAGTCTTGAGGATGATTTCATGAACCTCTACAAGATTCAGATCATAGATGCTCCGATAGTCGACATATCATCGACAGAAATCCGGAACGGCGTGGCGCAAGGCCGCGACATGTCCGGATTCCTGATGTAGGTCAAAAGCGGGTTCCCGGAATCAATTCCCTCCGGAAACGATAATCAAGGCAAGTCCTGCGATGAACAGGCAGAACATGGCAGCGAGAAGGATATAGACATCCTTTTTGGCTCCCTTGAATTCCTTCCAGATGAACACGCCCCATATTGCGGCGATAAGCGGAGCTCCCTGTCCAAGCGCATAGCTGACAGCTGCGCCGGCCTTCCCGGCTGTGATGTAGCTGAGAGCCGTTCCAAGGCACCAGATGGCACCTCCGAGCATTCCCACCAGATGAGTCTTGAAATCTCCGGAGAAGTACTGTTTGTATGTAACAGGCTCGCCCACGAAAGGTTTCTTCATGACTATGGAGTTCAGAACTATGTTGCTGAGGAAGACACCTACCGTGAAAATCACGATTGCAGTATATGGTGTAACCTTTCCTGCTGCAGGGTGCTCGAAATTCGCCAGATCGACGCCATTGTAGACAAGGGCGGAGAAGAATGACATTATCACTCCGGCAAGAAGCGCCAGGATGATTCCCTTGCGGTTCTGAGTCGGATCCTTGGTCTCGTTGGAAACCTTTCCGGAAGCAACTCCGTTGCATACGATGGCGGCAACCACGAGGGCCACGCCAAGGAAAAGGAGGAATACGTTCTCATTCCCCTTCGGGTGGAAGATGATGTTGTTGAGCACTCCCAGCACGAGGGCGAGGCCTACTCCAAGCGGAAAGGCCACGGAAAGACCGGCGATCGATGTGGATGCGGACAACAGGATGTTGGAGATGTTGAAGACCACGGCGCCAAGCAGCACCCAGCCTATGCTGGACCATGAAGCCTGGCACAGATCCTGCACGAACGGACGGCCCTCGCTCCCTATGCTTCCAGCCGTAAAGGCGATGAGAAGGGAGAATATCACCATTCCGATCACATAATCCCAGTAAAACAATTCATAGCGCCAGCTTTTTGCCGCAAGCTTCTGTGTATTTCCCCAGGATCCCCAGCAAAGCATTGTAACGAAGCACAGGACGACTGCAAGTGCATAACTTTTGATAATCAGCATAATTATTTGGTTTTAGTGTTATTTCATCAAAGCATCCACTTCCTCGCGGTACGGGTCTCCCGTCTGGGCGCCCTCCCTGGTTACGGCTATGGATGAAGCCACCGTTGCGAAACGGGCCGCCTCCGTCAGGGACATCCCTTCAGAAAGGGCTGTCACCAAGGCGCCATTGTATGTATCCCCCGCTCCCACGGTATCGACGGCAGTCACTTTCCGGGCCGGGATCAGGACCTTCCCTTCAGGGCTGCAAACCAGCGAACCGACGCTGCCGAGGGTGATTATGACATTCCTGACACCCTTGGAAAGAAGTATATCCGCCGCCTTGGCCGCATCTGATTCGGTTTCTATCTTCACTCCGGTCAGGCCTTCCGCCTCAGTTTCATTCGGAGTGATCAGCCACAATTTCGATAGGATGCAGTCCGGCAGAGGGGATGAGAACGGTGCGGGATTCAGCACCATCTTCCCACCGAGGGAATGGACCATCTCCACAGCATGGAAAACCACGTCCTGAGGGACTTCAAGCTGCGCAAGGACGAATCCAGCTCCGGCTATCTTCTCCTCAAGCGCGTCCACATCCTTGACCGCAAGCTCCGAATTGGCACCCGGAGCGACGGCAATACAGTTCTCACCGTCATCCGCAACGAAGATAAGCGCAGTCCCCGTGGGGGCCTCCGCACTGAATTTCATGGCAGAAGTATCGATGCCGTCAGCGGAGAACACCTTCTCCAGCATCCGGCCCTGCAGATCATCTCCGACGCATGTCACGAACAGCACATCGCCTCCCAGCCTGGCGGCAGCAACGGCCTGGTTGGCCCCCTTCCCGCCGTTCGCCTGCTTGAACCGTCCCCCTCCTATTGTCTCTCCCGGACGCGGAAGATTTCTGACGTAGGCAGTCATATCTATGTTCGAACTGCCGATTACTACTATCCTGCTCATTTGTTATAAATTTTTGGTATTTCAGTAATCATTCCAATGAACCTTTCCTTTATCCTGGCGACCTGCTCGTCCTGCACCTGAAGATATCTCACTTCAGAGTCAGCATCATATTCGCACGTCGTGAAGCCTTCTTCAGATATTGCAATCCTGACACGCGGAGAAAGGTTGAAATAATCATTACTCTCCCCCTCCACCGCATAGAGCACCGCCATCAGGTCCCAGCAGTTGCGGTCATACGGCATAGGCTTGTAAGCCTTGTACGATTCGACCAGAGGGTGCGCGTCAGCCCAACTGAAATCATTCTCCACGCTTTCTGCAGGATACTGCACCCGTGAGCCCACCTCGCCCGGAGAAACGATCACCGGGACCGGACATTCAGCGAAAAGCGTGCGCGCGGCTGCCACATCCTTGCGGATGTTGAATTCGGGCTTGTCCTCCGGAACGAACATTCCGCCCGTCATGACGACTTCCTTCACCTTGCGGAGCATCAAATCTTTGCCGGAAAGAGGCGAATATTCATCCGGCCCCGTGGCCAGAAGCCGGGCAAGATTGGTGGAGAAGCCGACGGATACGACAGTCACAGAGCGGTCCGTCTGTCCAGCGAGCACCTTTCTGTACAGGATGTGAGCCGGCAGCAGGTCATCATAGCCTGCAAGACTGCGCGGGAACAAGTCATCGCCCGAATCATTCTTCATCGCACACACTTTGGCGCAGTAATCATCAAGGTAACAGGCAGGTCCGTCCTCAATGACCCCTATCGGAATTTCCGGCCGCCCGTACCAGGTATCCAGTCTGTCGACGAATTCAGGAGCCTGCGGTGTCTCCTTGTTGAGAGAGACAGCGAGAAGCTC
>JAKSKC010000115.1 GCA_024401945.1 Bacteroidales bacterium | reverse complement strand
AGTGTTCGACGGAACCTCGGTCACGGTCCTGCTGGACCAGATAGCATCTGCATACAGGGGAGAGGAGTGTCCGGAGGAAGAACTTGACATATTCGACGTCGCGTCATATGAAAGCACACTCCGCGGTACAGAAAGCTACCGGGAGGCCGGGGATTTCTTCGCGAAGCGTTTCGACGGTATCGAATGTGACTCCACACCGGTGCCGGACATAATCACGGATGGGGATCAGGAAGGTGCAGGCCATCTGTCGCTGCTCCTTGACGGCATAGATACGGATACCGTGGAGGAGTTCACCAGAACGCACGGCATTACCGAGAATACGCTCTTCCTCGGAGCTTTCTCCTACGCTCTTGCGAAACTTAACGGGGCTCAGGAGAGCTGTTTCTGCACCGTTGACAACGGAAGGCACGACCATCGTCTGGCCGCCTCTGTCGGGATGTTCGTCCGTACGCTTCCTATGCATATAAGTATAGACGAGGACAGCCCGGTCTCCGACTTCCTCTCCGGGATACAGGATGAACTCTTCGCTGCGATGTCCCACGACTGCATCAGCTTCACCGAGCTGGCTTCAAGCTTCGGTATAGGGATGAGCGTATCCTTCGTATATCAGGCCGGAATGTTTGCCGGACCTCATATCGCCGGGGGAGAGATGGAGGTTACTATGCTCGAGCCATCCGATATACAGTCCGACATACACTTCATGCTATACAGGACATCAAGGGGTTATGCCCTTGACGCAGGCTTCCGCAAGAAGCTGTACAGCGGTGGATTCATTTCACGCTTCGCCGCGATGTACTTTAATGTCATACGTGAGATGATGTCAGACAAATTATTGTCTTCCATTTCATTATCTGACAAGAATGCTTGTGATGCCATAGCTTCTTTCAACCGGACTGAAGTACCATATGAGTCCGATTCAAATGTCGTGGACCTTTTCAGGCGCCAGGTTCGGGAGACTCCCGACGGGACCTGTCTTGTATTCGGGGACCGCAGGTTCAGCTATGCCGAAGTCGACTCCATCAGCGACGCCCTGGCCGGGCATCTTGTCTCATCCGGTATCGGAAGGGGTTCGGTGGTAGGGATTCTCATCCCGAGATCCGAGTATATGCTGCTCGCTCCCCTTGGAGTGCTCAAGGCAGGGTGCGCATACCTCCCGCTAGACCCTTCATATCCGAAGGACCGTCTCAATCTGATGGTGAAGGATTCGGGGGCGGTGATGCTGATCACGACCCCGGATCTCAACGCTACTATCCGGGATGATTTTTCCGGCGCAAGGATGATGACCGACAGCATACTTTCACTGCCTGAGAACCGCGTGAAACTGCCGGAACTGCATCCGGAAGACCTTTTTGCAGTCCTTTATACCTCTGGATCCACCGGAATCCCTAAAGGTGTTATGTTCAATCATAAAAACACTTTAGTTACAGCCTCCTGGGAGCGTCGTTCCTACTCTTTGGGGCCGGATTCGAACGTCACTGCCTATGCCAGTTTCGGTTTTGATGCCAACGTCTTCGACACATACGCCACTCTGATCTCGGGAGCGGCCCTGCATATCATTCCGGAGGAGCTGCGTCTTGACCTTCCTGCCCTCAGGCAGTATTTCAACGACAACCTCATCACCCATTCCACGATGACGACCCAGGTAGGACGGCAGTTCGCACAGATGGGTGGGTTCAAGACCCTGCGCTTTCTCAATGTGGCGGGGGAGAAGCTTGCTCCGCTGTCACCTCCGGTGGGCTTCAGGCTCTTCAATCTCTACGGGCCTACCGAAGGCTCCATCCTTGCCAGCGGATTCCTGGTGGACAGGCTCTACAAAGATATCCCTATCGGCAAGCCCGTCGACAATGTCAAACTGTACGTGGTTGACCCGAAGGGCCGGCTGCTTCCTCCCGGAGCATCGGGAGAACTCTGGATATCCGGGGACCACGTGACGGCAGGCTACCTGAACCGGCCGGAAAAGACAGCTGAATCCTACGGAAACAATCCGTTCTGCAATGAAAAGGGATATGGACGGGTATACCGTACGGGAGATATAGTCCGCTTCATGGAGGATGGAAACCTGCAGTTCATAGGCAGGAGGGATGCACAGGTCAAGGTCCGCGGTTTCCGCGTTGAACTCACCGAGGTGGAGGAGGTCATAAGGAGGTTCGAGGGCATCGGCGATGCAACAGTGGCCGCCTTCGACGATCCGTCAGGAGGTAAATTCATAGCAGCTTATGTGGTGTCCGACGCAGAAGTTGACATCGAGGCTCTCAACGCCTTCATCCGTTCGGAGAAGCCGTCCTATATGGTGCCGGCGGTGACCATGCAGATCGACCGCATCCCTTTGAACCAGAACCAGAAGGTGGACAGGAAGGCACTCCCTCGTCCCGAGCGCAGGTCCGAGGACATCGTGCCTCCTGAGAACGACACGCAGCGCAGGATATGCACAATGGTTTCCGAAGTGCTCGGGCACAACTGTTTCGGGATTGATACTGACCTGTTCGAAGCCGGGCTGACCTCCATAGGAATCTTGAAACTCAACCTGATGCTTGGCAGCGGCTTTGATGTCCCGCTCAAGATTGATGATATCAGGAGCCACGGAACCGTGAGGAAACTAGAGTCGATGCTCCGGTCATCAGCCGGGACTGTCGAGTATGAACTGCAGGCCGACTATCCTCTGACACAGACGCAGATGGGTATATTCGTGGAATGCAGCCAGCTGCGGGATTCCGTTGCATACAACATCCCTGTACTGTTCAGAATCGGCCACGGAGTCGATCCGGAAAGGCTTGCAAACGCTGTCAGATCGGCCATAGACGCCCATCCGTACGCCAAGACAACCCTGTTTTCCGATTTCGAAGGGAACATCAGGGCGCGCAGGAACGATGATGCCGCCGTGACCGTTGACCTGGTGAACCTGGACCATATCCCGGAAAGTTCGGAACTCGTACGCCCGTTCACCCTGCTCGGTCAGCCTCTTTACAGGGCTTCGGTTTTCCTGACACCGGAAGGCAACTGCCTTTTCCTTGATTTCCATCATATCATATCCGACGGCACATCCGAAGCGATACTGCTTTCGGACATCGACAGGGCATATGCGGGATGTGGATTGGAGCGGGAGAAATTCAGCGGCTTCGAGCTCGCCCTCGAAGAGGAGAAGCTCCGAGCGTCGGATGCATATGAAAGGGCGAAGACATATTATTATTCCGTTTTCGGGAAGTGCGAAACCGATTCCCTTCCTCCGAAGGCGCCTGAATCCACGGCTGTCGGGAACGCTCCAACTGCGGGGAAGATGTCCGTGAAATTCGGTGTCCCAGCAGATTCAGTTATAAAATTCTGTAAAGAGAATCAGTTGTCAATCAACGCTTTCTTTAATTCAGTCTTCGGCTTTACTTTAGGTCGTTTCTCGAACAGGGATGAGAATGTCTTCACCACCGTTTATAACAGAAGGAGTGACTCGCGCCTCTCTTCCGCCTTCACGATGCTGGTCAAGACCCTCCCTGTGCTGGTGGACATTACTGCTACGGCCGGGGTGAAGGAACTGGTCAGGA
>JAKSKC010000114.1 GCA_024401945.1 Bacteroidales bacterium | reverse complement strand
CGTATCATTATGAGAAAATGCTCAAGTCCTATAATATTCCGGACCTGGGTATTGAGCCTTGCCCGTATGACGCCGCCGTTTCCGGCAGCTGCCTCGACACAAAGGCCATCGGTTTTGAGGTATTCAGCCCCTGCGACTAATTCCAGCCCCACTCGCCACCTTCTTCGGGATCTTCTACTGATCCGTAGGATCCTTCGAGGATCTGCGATGCCGTGCGGATGTCGATTTCAAGGGTTTCCGGTGAGATGTATTCTTTCTTAAGCATACACTTTACTTGACTCTAATGCAACAACGCTGCAAAGATAAGAAAAAATCAGTTCATTCTGAGCGCGGTCCGTATGGCATTGTTGTTTTTCGCCTGATTCATTTTTCCGAAGTTGTATTTCAGGGAGATCAGGAAGAACCGGCCGAAAGAGGAACCGTAGCTGTCCTATGAGATTTCTATGACCAGCCCATCGGCGGTTACGGTCTCCGTAATATTGTGGCTCATCCCTCTCACGATTGAGAGAGGCAGCTCCTCGGAGTCGTCAAGCACCTTGTGGCCAAGACCCTTTACGAGGGTCCTGAAAATAAGCCTGTAGTCAAGTTCGCTGTAAGTGATATCCGCGACAAGGGGCCTGTAAGGCTTCAGGATATTCATCAGCAGTTCCTCGACTATCAACTGGAGAACCGAACAGCGGTGCTCGATTCCGTATTTGAGAAAGAACGCCTCCATTTCCGAATGGATTGAATACAAGTCGGTGTTGTAATCGTTTATTTCGTAATGGAGGGAGCGCAGGCGCTGGATGAACGATCTTGTTTCGTCGTGGACCGGGTTGTTGAAAATCTGGTCCGGGGTTCCGTCCTCGAGTATTCCTCCCTTGTTCACGAAGAGTATCCTTGAGCTGATGTCCCTGGCGAATTTCATCTCGTGGGTCACGATCAGCATAGTCATTCCCTGCGCCGCCAGCTGGCGGATGACGCTCTGGACTTCTCCAACCATCGTCGGGTCAAGGGCGGAGGTGGGTTCATCGAAAAGAATGCAGTCCGGCTTCATGCTCAGGCACCGGGCTATTGCGGCTCTCTGCTTCTGTCCTCCCGAGAGTTTTGACGGCATTGTGCCGGCCTTGTCGCACAGACCCACCTGACGCAGTATCTTCATTGCTTCGGCCTCGGCCTCACTCCGTTCCTTCCCAAGTATCCTTACGGGGCCGAAGGTGACGTTGTCCAGGATGGACATATTCTCGAAGAGGTTGAAGTTCTGGAATACCATTCCGATTTTCCTCCTGATCCGGTTGATGTCCGTAGTTGGCGAAAGTATGTCCGTACCCTCGAGGAGAACCTGCCCTTCCGTCGGGGTCTCCATCCTGTTCAGACAGCGCAGGAGGGTGCTTTTGCCTGCGCCGGAGGGCCCGATTATGCTGACGACTTCTCCCTTGGAGACGCTGAAACTGACGTTCTTGAGTATGTCAAGAGTAGTGCCGTCGTTGTGGGTGTATGATATGGAAAGATTCTTTATTTCAAGCATAACGGCTTCAGAGTTTGTTCAGCACTGCATTCAGGATATGTGTCAGCAGGGTGGCGAGAATGAAATACAGCAATGTGATTGTCAGAAGGGGGAAGAAGGCCTCGAAGCTTGTGCTTCTGATAAGGTCCGAGGCTTTTGTGAGGTCAATTATCGATATGTACCCTACTATTGACGTTCCCTTGAGCAGTGTGATGCATTCGCTGGTCAGGACGGGCATTGCCGTTTTTGCGGCTTGTGGAGCAACTATGTAAAGGAAGCATTTGAATGCGGAGCATCCCATTGCCCTTCCTGCTTCGATCTGCCCTTTCGGAACCGACTGGATCCCCGACCTGTAGATTTCAGCTATGAAAGCGCCGCTGTTCATCGAGAAGGCGATTATGGCCACTGCCGTGGCGCTCAGGCCGGAATTGGCGAATACCACATAGAACATTATCATCAGGAACACCAGTATCGGGGTGTTGCGCATAATGTATATGTATCCTTTGGCCAGGGAGGATTTCCATTTCCTTCCGCTCATTCTGAAGCTGCATACTACGCCGCCCAGGATTGCGCCCAGGATCAGGGAACAGAGCGTGATGATTACGGTGAGCAGAAGCCCGTTCAGGATGAGCTTCCATCTGCTGTCCTTTATCAGTGAGGCGTAGGCGCTTTTCTTTACGGCTTGCCAGAGACCGGTCCCTGCGGTGTAGTCCGGATCTCTCGAAATGAAGGCGGTCTTGAGCTTGAAGGTGATGACGGAGAAGTCTATTTTCTGCTTCCTCTCCTCGTTTATGATAAGGGTGGAGGCGATTATATCGATGGTACCGGAGCTCAGGGCCGGTATCAGGTTGTGAAAATCATATACCTGTATCTGGAGCTGGTAACCCCTGGTGGCGGCGAATTCCTGAAGGATCTCTATTTCATATCCTGTCCATTTGTTGTCGACCAGCATCGTGGCCGGCGGCTGGCTTCCGGAGACTCCCACTTTGAGCAGTTTCCCTTCTCCTGAGGGATTTGCCGGTATGGGCTCGAAGCGGAGGAGGTCGTGAGGGTCGGTGTCCGGGTCCGAGAGCCATCTTTCCTCCTTTTCCTTCAGCGCCCCTGCCGTTATGAGGCTGTCAAGGAAGGTGTTCAGCTCGTTCTTGAGGGCGTCATTGCCTTTCTTGATCCCATAACCGGTGTCTGCCACGAGTTCGTCGACTACCCGGCAGATTTTGAGGTGCTGCTCCTTGAAGGCGTCGTTGTAAGTCATCAGCAGATTGGCGAAGAGGACGTCGGCACGGTTCTGCCGCACCGCAATCATTCCGTCGGTGAATCCGGGGAAATATACCAGATTCACGCCTTTGTCCCTGAAATGCAGTTCGGCGTACTCGGCCTGCGCCGAGCCTTCCATAAGGGCCATCGTATGTCCCGGCAGCTCATCGAAGGACTGAGGCTGGAATACCTCCTCAGTCCTGGTGCAGGCCAGGGAGGCGATGACTATGAGTAGAGTTGAAAATGTTTCAAGTAGTCGCATTTCGTACTTTTTCCGCTTGGATTTGTCTTTCATCCGTTTCCGTCCGTCAGAATGAGACAGTCACAGGGCCGAGAAGTCCCGAGGTCTGGAGCTCGGATCCGGCTTTCCAAGGCGAGATGTTGGTCCAGGTCTTCCTCTGTTCAAGAGGCAGCGAGTCATCCCCGATGAGGCGGTTGCGCCAGTTGTTCCAAACATCCACCTCGATGGTGTTGACACCCTTGTGAACCAGGTCGGTGATGTCAAGAGTGTACGGCGCGCACCATACTCCTCCCGCATATTTCCCGTTTATGCGGACCTTGCCTATGACCATTACGTTGCCAAGGTCGAGCACCACTTTTCCCGATGAGGCCTGTCTGCGGGTCAGTCTGAAGCTGTTGCTGTAGGTGGCCTTTCCGGAATAGTACCTTATGGCCGGGTCAGGGTCGAGCGCCCAGTCCCCGGGAGCATCCGTTTCCATTTCGAATCCGGCGTTGCCGCAGGATTCGGCGAAAGCGATTTTCCAGCTGCCCCCTATTGTCAGGGTAGCGCGTTCCCTTGCAGGTACTTTCTCCCTGCGGATATCCTTTCCGAATACGACGAACACGCTCTGGAGGCTGTCCAGCTGCATATCGATGCTGCAACCGTCCCCGGTGTTGACGAAGGATACCGGTTCACAGCTTCCGTCGACAGGATACCAGAGCTGGGGTACAAGGTCCCCGCCGACCCTGAACGACGCCTTGAAAGCGGCCTTGGCCTCCTTCTGGTTGGCTACGAAATAGATGTCGCCGTCATTCCCGAGA
>JAKSKC010000113.1 GCA_024401945.1 Bacteroidales bacterium | reverse complement strand
AATGCATTCTACCGTCAGGTGGCTGCTCTGATCGACAGCCGCATCTGCAAGGCTTATCATCTGACGCACAACAATTACATTGCTCACGACCTGCTGCACTGCAATGTCGAATATTCGGAGCATTATTCTGAGGCTCAGAAGGAGGAATTCTGCAGAAGGATGGCAAGGCTCGATGCTTATGGTGACAGTTGCAGGCTTCAGGAACTCAGGGAAATTTATCTTGGCATCTATGCCAATCCGGTAGACAGCGGCAAGGAGTTTAGCAAATAGTATGGTAACGCTCAGGATATACGATTTCTTCGCCCGCCACCGCAAGCTGCTTGCGCTGGCTCTGGCAGCGCTTACCGCCGTTCTGGGCCTTCTGGTCCTGAATCTGCGCTTCAGCGAGGAGATTACGGATTTCCTGCCCATAGGTACGGACGACAGGGAAGCCCTGTCCGTGTATCAGAACATCTCCGGAGCCAACGGCCTGTACATACTCTTCTCCAATCCCGGCAATCCTGACCGGACCGTGGAGGCGATAGACCGTTTCGAGGAGCTCATCAATGAAAAGGATACCGGGGGCTGGTGCTCGAGCCTCTTATGCCGCTTCGATATGGGGAACATTGAGGAAGTCTCGGATTTTGTCTATGCAAATGTCCCGTATTTCCTTGAGCCTGAGGATTATGCAAGGATGGACAGCCTCCTTGCCAGCCCTTCCTGGATACAGGAGCGCATAGCTCGCGATAGGGAGATGTTGAGGCATCCGGACGGTGGAGTCGTTTCCTCCAATCTGCGCCGGGACCCTCTCGGTCTGTTCGGCCCCGTGCTTTCATCCCTTCGCACTTCGGACAACCGTATGTCCTTCGAGATGTATGGCGGTCATATATTCACCCCGGATATGAGCAGGGCCGTGGCGATGATGGATTCTCCGTTCGGAAGCAGTGAGACCGAACATAATGCCAGGCTTATGGAACTGCTTGACGATGCCGCCGCTGAGGTCAATGCCGTATATCCCGATGTGAGGGTAAGCGTGGTCGGAGGACCGGCCGTGGCCGTAGGGAATGCCAGGCGCATCAAGACGGACAGCGTGATAGCGATATCCCTGTCAGTGATCCTGATAATCCTGCTGCTGGCGCGTACCTTCAATTCGGTGCGCAACATCATACTCATTTTCATATCAATCGCCTGGGGAATGCTTTTTGCTCTGGGTGGAGTGTCGATATTCAAGGACAGCGTATCCATAATAGTCATCGGGATTTCCAGCGTGATACTCGGAATTGCGGTGAATTATCCCCTTCACCTCATAGCCCATACCTCCCATCAGAGCGACAAACGTCTGGCGCTCTCCGAGGTCCTTTCGCCGCTGGTGGTAGGGAATATTACAACAATAGGTGCGTTCCTTGCCCTCATTCCTCTGAAGGCCAATGCGTTGCGTGATCTTGGGACTTTTGCCTCCCTGCTCCTTGCCGGCACTATCCTGTTCGTCCTTGTCTGTCTCCCGCATTTCATCAAGGTTGAGAAGACTGCCGGGAAAGGCCGTCACAGCAAGGTCCTTGAATTCCTTTCCGGGCTCAATCCGGAGAAATGCCGTCCGCTTGTAATTGCCGTAGTGGCCGTAACTTTGGTACTTGCATTCTTCAGCTTCCGCACGGGCTTTGACACAAATCTCTCGCATATCAATTACCTCTCCGACGAGCAGAGGAATGAACTGCTGTATTTCGAGGATTTGCTCACAGGAGATGAGAGCCACACTCTTGAAAGCGTGTACGTGCTGTCTTCAGGAGAGGATTATGAGGCAGCTCTTGTGCGGAACGCTGAACTGGATTCCATTATTGACAGCTTGCAGCTCATCGGAAAGGTCAAGGCCCGCCAGGGCGTGTCCCGCTTCATCGTGTCCAGTGACGAGCAGGCGCGGAGACTTGCCAGGTGGAATAGTTTCGTAGACAGGCATAATGTTGATTTCAACGAAGTCCTTCCAGCAGCGGCTGCCTCCTGCGGATTCAAGAAAGGGGCTTTCAGCGCCTTCTATGGCCTGATTGAAGATTTTAGGGATGCGGAGCCCAAGGAGCCTGAATACTTCTCCACACTTACAGAGAGTGTGTTCCGTCAGAATTTCACGACTCTGGACGATACGGGGCTGTCGTATGTGGTCGACGTGCTCAACGTCGAGCCGGGGGATATCCGGGAAGTGGAAAGCTGTTTCCCTCAAAGTTTCGATGTGGCGGGTATGAACAGCGCCCTTTCCAACACCCTTTCCGACAATTTCAATTACATAGGCTGGGCCTGCTCCCTCATAGTGTTCTTCTTCCTTTGGTTTTCGTTCGGAAGTTTCGAACTGGCGCTCATATCCTTCCTTCCTATGGCCATAAGCTGGCTTTGGATTCTGGGACTGATGGCCTTGCTCGGTATCAAGTTCAACATAGTGAACGTGATACTCGCGACCTTCATATTCGGCCAGGGAGATGACTACACCATTTTTATGACGGAAGGATGCCAGTATGAATACAAATTCAGGCGGCCCATATTGGCCTCGTACAAGAGCAGCATAATCCAGTCGGCCCTGATTATGTTCGTCGGAATAGGCACTCTGATTTTCGCCAGGCACCCGGCGATGAAGTCTCTGGCACAGGTGACCATTATCGGAATGTTCTCCGTAGTGCTGATGGCATATATCATCCCTCCTTATCTGTTCGGCTGGCTTACGTCCAGCAAGGGTGTCAGGCGCAGATTCCCCATTACCTTGGGACGCTTGCTCAAAGGTGTTCCCACGGAGCCGGAGGAGCAGGTCAGGCTGAGGTATGCGTATAAGGGGAAGGAGACGGTCTCGGCAGTCCGCAGCAGCCTCAGGATGCGTTCGGATGAGGTGAAGTCTATGGATCTTTCCGGAAAAGAGAGCTTCGAATGGAAGGAGGAAGGCTATGGGGAATTGTCGATCCTGCTTGCTCTGACCCATCCCGGGGTCAAAGTGAAGGCTCTGTGCCGGAATGAGGAAAAGATGCTCATCGCAAGTATATCCGCCGCCGACTTTGTAGATAATCTCGAATTCAAACTTGATAAATGATTAACCTTCAAATATGAAAACTCAAATCAAAACCCTGTTGAATGAAGTCCTGCCCGCAGTTGACTTCGATGAGGATTTTCTTTTCTCCCAACTCGATTCGCTGAGCATAGCCACGATTCTTTTCGTGCTGTCGGCGAAATATGACATTCTGCTTGATGCGGAGGACGTGACTCCGAGGAATTTCCGCTCGCTGGATTCGATAGTCGCGATGGTCCAGTCCAAGATGACCCTGGAGAAGAAGATATACCAGCATTCCCTTTCCACTCCGGACAAGACGGCAGTGGTCTGCGGGGACAGCAGCATCACGTATTCGGAACTCTGGAAAGCGATCTGCGCCAGGATGGCCGAACTGGAGTCAAAGGGGCTCTGTGCCCGCCGTCCCTATGTGTTCAGGGCATCCCAGGACATTGATTTCCTGGTGACATATTGTGCCGTGCACGCACTGGGAGCAGTCGCAGTCCCTCTGGAGCATCAGGCAACCGACGAGAATTTCAATGCCGTCAAGGAAGAGGTCGAATCGGTCGAGTTCGCGGAGGACATAAGCGACACGCTCTATACGACAGGCACTACGGGTAAGTCCAAGGGTGTGATGCTCTCCAGAACGGCCTTATGGGCCTGCGCGGACAATTTCATCTGCGACATGCATTTCACGAAGGAACTCCTGTTCATCGTGAGCGGACCTCTCAACCATATTGCGTCCCTGTTCAAGATACACCCCATTCTCACTGTAGGAGGTACTCTCTGTATTCTTGACGGCTTGAAGGATATGAATGCGTTCTTCGACGTGTTCAAACTTCCATACGAGAAGTTCGGAACCTTTATGGTCCCTGCAAGCCTCCGTCTGATAATGCAGTTCTCAT
>JAKSKC010000112.1 GCA_024401945.1 Bacteroidales bacterium | reverse complement strand
GTGGATTTCGAGAACAACACCATAACCGACTCCCCTCTGGTCAAGGGCCCTGAATTCCAGGAGACCTTCCCTTGCTGGTCCGCCGACAACAGGACCGTCTATTTCTGCCGCTCCGAGGCCAGGAAACAGCCGGAAAATACCAGAATGATGCACTATGACATCTATTCCATAAGTTTCGATCCGGAAACAGGAAAACTCGGCGACGAGCTGGTAAAGGTGTTCGACGCTGCCGCCATGGACAAATCGGTCAGCCTGCTGAAATGCTCCCCGGACGGAAGGAAGCTGCTGTTCTGCGTATCCGATTACGGGACCTTCCCGATCTGGCACATCGAGACCGACCTGTGGATGCTTGACCTGCAGACCGGTGAGATAGACCGTATGGAAGAGACTAACGGCGAGTACTCCGATTCATATCATTCCTGGAGCACGAACGGACGCTGGATCTGTTTTGCCAGCAAAAGGGGCGACCGCGTGTACGGACGGCCATATTTCGCTTTTGTCCGCGAGGACGGAAGCACGACCAGGGCCTTCATCCTGCCGCAGCGCAATCCGGATTTCTACCTTGCCTCATTCAAGTCGTTCAATATTCCGGAACTATACGATTCACCCGAGCCTTACGGTGCCCGGGATATGAGAAAATTCTATTTCGGCACTGAAACCGAACGAATGGACTATATCAGATGACAAGACGGGTATTCCATATAGCCAACCTTGCGCTGGCCCTTGCATTCTGGCTGTTCTACGGCCTGAAATGCAGCGGGACGATGCACGCTATAGAGGGTGACTCGCTTTTTCTGTACACGGGCCAGTTCGCTTCTGAAATGCTGGGCCGCAACGGGGGCCTGTCAAACTGGCTTGGGGCCTTCGTAACACAGTTCTACTACTACCCTCTTCTGGGATCGGCCGTTACGGGACTCCTTCTCGCCTTGCTCGCGCTCGGGGTATCGAAGTTCTGCAGATCGGAACTGATGCTGCCCCTCTCGCTGCTCCCTTCCGCAGCCTGCGCATTTCTTCTGCTTGATTCCAAATGGACACTCGCCCTGCCCGTTGCGCTCTGCCTGAGCGTCTGGCTTGCCTATGCTGTAAGCAGGATCAAAGTCCTGTGGCTCAAGCTTGCCTGCGCAGTCCCGCTGGCTGTCTTCGCCTGGTTCAAGATCATCAACTGCCAGTTCTACACCTATGCCGAAGCTCCTTCGAGGATATATTTCACGGTAGTGGCAGCCACATTCCTGATCTGCCTGCTTTCTGCCGTCATCCCGCAGACCAGGATGAAATGGATCCCGTCCATTGTGACGGTGCTTCTGGCCGCAGGAATCGCGATGATTGTCCCGGGCAGGGTGGACAAGCTCCAGGAGGAGATTGACAGCTATGCATACAAGGTCAGGGTGCGCGACTGGGACGGGATAATCGCCTCGGCTTCGGGCAGGAGGCTTTCCTCCCCTCTCTCGGCGAACGCGGTGAATCTCGCTCTGGAGATGAAAGGCCGTCTTGGTGACGAAATGTTCAATTATTATCAGAACGGTGTCAGGAGCCTGATCAACTTCGAGGAGCGCAAATTCTCTTCGGAGATCCTCTATCTCCTCGGTTTCGTCAACGAGGCGAGGCATCTGGCGTTTGAGGATATGGCCGGCAATCCTTCCAGGGACAGGGGCGTGTATCATCTTACAAGACTGGCAAATTACAATTACGTCGACTCCCTGCGCCGCCCGATAGCGGAAAGATACATAACCACCCTGCACAAAACGCTGTTCTACAGGAATTTCGAGCCTGAGCATCTGGTCAGTCCGGAAATGGAGCCCTGCCAGGATTTCTTTTTTGATTTCGGGGATTTCACACATATGCTCGGTTTTCTCCACCATCAGAGGCCGGACAACGCGAGGGCAAGGGACTATTTCGCCGCTTCCCTGCTGCTGGACAAGCAGATAACCCTTTTCTCATCTTTCTTCCAGGAGACTGAGGACAGTCCAAAGTCCTGGAGGGAAGCGTTCCAGGTGGCCCGCTCGCTCAACGGAGGTGGGACCGCGCCGGAACTTCAGGAATATGTCGACAGCTACAACGCCTGCCGCGGCAATGCCGGCGGGATGAACAGATATTCAAAAACATTCTGGTACTATTTCAATTTCCGATGAAAAGACTTCTTTCAGACATACTGCTCATCCTGACGTTGTGCGCCTGCACTCCGGGGGCCGTCATCGAGACGGGGTCCGCTCCTGAACTCGTACCGGACATCCTGGAAGTTACAGTGCCGCGCAACATCGCGCCCCTGAACTTCGCAGTGAAGGACGCTGACAGGCTCCGGCTTGAGATAAGTTCGGAAAGCGGCAGGATCCGCAGCTGCGGCAAAGTGACGGACATCCCTGCCGGAAAATGGAGCAGGATGCTGTCGGAAAGTGATGAACTCGAGTTCAAGGTCCTTGCACGCAAGGATGGGAAATGGTACGGCTATGCGCCTTTCAAGGTCCGGGTTAGCGGCGATGAGATGGACCCGCAGCTCCTTTACCGAAGGATCGATCCCGGATATGAACTCTATGCCAGGATGGGAATCTACCAGCGCGACCTGACCTCGTTTGCCGAGCGGGTCGTACTCGACAATTCAAAGGTATCTCCGGGATGTATGAACTGCCACTCGGTGGCGGGATGCGACCCTTCAAGCTTCCAGCTTCACCTCAGAGGCAACAAGGGGGGCACCTATATCCGCGGAGGCGGACTCCCGGACCGCGTCGTGGATATGAAGAACGACCGGACACTGGGAACTGTTTATCCTTACTGGCATCCTACGGGGGATTTCATCGCCTATTCCACAAACGATATCAGGCAGAGTTTCCACAATGTTCCTGAAAAAGTGCTGGAAGTCTTTGACCTCGCCTCGGACATCGTGGTCTACGACGTGCGCAAGGACGCGATAATAGTGCTGCCCGAACTGGCCGACAGCACAAAACTGGAGACATTCCCGGCATTTTCGGCAGACGGAAGGACCCTGTTCTACTGCTGTGCGGACCGCGCCGACAATTTCGCCGATATCCGGTACCGCCTGATGTCCGTCGGTTTCAATCCCGAAGATGGGACCCTGGACGGTGAGCCACGGCCCGTATGGGAGCAGGAGGGCAGGAGCGTAAGTTTCCCGCGCCCTTCCTATGACGGGAAATACCTGATGTTTACGGTGAGCGGCTTCGGGAACTTCAGCATCTGGCATCCGGAGGCCGACCTCTACATGATGGACCTGGCTGACGGCACGGCACGCGCCCTGGATGAACTCAACAGCGCCGACACCGAAAGCTACCACAGCTGGAGCAGCTCGTCCAGGTGGGTGGTGTTCAGTTCAAGGCGGCTGGACGGACGTTTCACAAGACCATATATAGCGCATATCGGGGAAGACGGGCATTTCGACAAGCCTTTCATGCTGCCTTTCCGCAGTCCGGAAGACGAAACCCTGATGCTGCAGTCCTACAATATCCCGGAATTCTGCCGCGGCGAAGTCCGCATAGAGAAGAATCTGGTGTATAACCCTGAACGGAAACCGATTACAGTACGATGAAAAAGATTCTCACACTGATAGCCATCGCTTCAATCCTGGCTATGTCCTGCGGAAAGGACGATTACAGGAGCGGTCCCGGCGGGAGCGGCTCACAAAATAGCGGGCAGGAGGAAAAGCCCGGGGAGAGGGTGCCCGGCAGGGCAGTCATAGCCTATTGTACATACTACGGGAGCTATATCCCGGACCCGGACTATATTACACAGATCAACTATTCGTTTGCCGAACTGATTGTACGCGACGGCAAATACAAGGGCTTCGAACTGCAGGGCAAATGGGACAAGTACACCGATCCGGAAGTCAGGTTCAAGAAGGTCCTGGAGGTTAAGAAAAAGCATCCGGAGATCAAGTTCTGCCTGTCCTTCAGTCATACCGTATCCAATTATGACAACTTCCAGGCCGGCGGTTTCTCCGTAATGGCAAGCACCGACGAAGGCAGGAAAGCCTTCGCGAGGGACTGCAAGTCCTTATGCGA
>JAKSKC010000111.1 GCA_024401945.1 Bacteroidales bacterium | reverse complement strand
ATATCTGGAAGAAATCGTTCCCGTATTCATCCCTAACTTCTTTTAGTCGCAGGAATCTCGTCCAGCATCCTGTCCACGAGAGCTATCTTGTCCTCGTTGGCGCTGAGTTCCTTGCGTACGACTTTCTCCGCCACTTCCATACCGAGCAGAGCGACCTCGTTGCGGACATCGCGCATCACGGACTCCCGCTCCGCAGCTATCTGCTCCTTGGCCTGTTCGACCATCTTGGCCACTTCCGTGAGGGCCTGGGCCTTCGCGTCCGCGATTATCGCATCCTTGGTGCGCGAAGCCTCCTTGATGATCTCACCCTGCTCCAACTTGGTTTTCTGAATAAGCAGGTCCTGCTCCCTGGCAAGCTGTTCAATCCGCTCGCCGGCTTTCTGGGCGGCGGCGAGACTGGATTCGATATGGTCCGTACGTTTCTCCACCATCCCGGTGATGACAGGGAAACCGAACTTCGCGAGGACAAAGAATATCAACGCGAAGATGAGGACCATCCAGAAGAGTATGCCTGTATCCGGCAGAAACAGAGACATAACTATTTACCGATGAGGCAGACAAGGATTGCGAAAAGGCAGACACCCTCGATAAGGGCACCGGCGATGATCATACCTGTACGGATATTTCCGGCAGCTTCCGGCTGTCTTGCAATACCCTCCATCGCGGCCTTACCGATTTGTCCGATACCGATAGCGGCGGCTATGGCAGCGATACCTGCTCCGATTGCTCCTCCCAGTTTGCCGAGCTGCAGTGAAGCAGCTGCTTGAAGTAAGATTGTAAGTAACATAATTTTATAGGATTTAAAAGTTATTCAGTTTGTCTTGACATTCCTATGAATACTGATGAAAGCATTGTGAAGACATATGCCTGGATGAAGGCGACAAGCAGCTCCAGACAGTCCATGAACACTCCGAACAGCACGGCCACCACAGTCATCGAACCGCAGATCGCCGGTCCCATCTTGGATACCACAAAGATCACGCTCACAACTCCGAGAAGCATCGCGTGTCCCGCGAGTATGTTCGCGAACAACCTGATCATCAGCGAGAAAGGCTTCGTGAATATACCCACTATCTCGATAAGGGGCATCAGCGGGAAGGCCTTGAGGAAAACAGGGACGTCAGGCCAGAGTATATCCTTCCAATAGTGCTTGTTTCCGAAAAGGTTCACGGCAAGGAAGGTGAACACTGCCAGGGAGAAGGTGATGGCAATGTTGCCCGTCACGTTCGCTCCTCCCGGGAAGAACGGCACTATCCCCATAAGGTTGTTGATGAGGATGAAGAAGAACGCTGTCAGCAGATACGGTGAGTATTTCCTGTAATCCGGACCTACGGAAGGCTTGATCACCTCGTCGTTTATCATCATTATGACCGGTTCCAGCAAGGCTGCAAGGCCCTTCGGAGCCTCCTTGAGAACATCGTGGCGGCGATACCAGCGGGCACACAGAAGTATCAGGACCAGCACCAGAAGGGAGTCTATCATAAGGGCGAGGACAGTCTTCGTGATGGAGATGTCGAAAGGCCTGACCGGCTTTCCGTCCACCATCTCGACTATCTTCCCTTCGTACTCCCCGCCTGCAGGAGCTATTGTGAAGCCCTCGTATTCGGCTCCGTCCTCAAGATGCCGGGAGCTGAAGCAATGCCATCCGGACTGCCTGCTGTGCAGTATCACCGGAAGGTGTATCGCATAGGATTTCCCGTTCCAATCGGTTATATGCCAGTCATAGGAATCCCCTACATGCTCGAAAATAAGGGCGGTGACGTCAAGATCGTCATCTTCCTCCTGCTGGGCGTAAGCCGCAAAGCCCGCCAGCATAAGTACAAGTATGAGAAACCACCTTTTCATTTGACGCATACCGTCATTTCATTGTCTTTCAAGCGCATGACCCCGCCTTTTATCTCCATTGACTCTTCACTGCAGCCCTTGCGCCACACTATCCTGCCCGCTTCGAGCGAGGATATGATCGGCGCGTGACCGTCGAGTATCTCGAAACTCCCGAGTGTTCCCGGCAGAAAGACGGCCTCGGCCTCAAAGCTGCTGCCGCCTACAGGTGAGAGTATGTTGACTTTTATCATTATCTGGCGTTTGCAAGAATTTCCTCACCCTTCTTTATGGCATCCTCTATCGTTCCCACGAACATGAATGCCTGCTCCGGAATATTGTCAACTTCTCCGTCCAGGATCATATTGAAACCGCGGATCGTATCCTCGATGTCCACCATGACTCCCGGTATGCCGCTGAACACTTCGGAAACGTGGAACGGCTGCGAGAGGAACCTCTGGATCTTCCTGGCCCTGTTGACGGTAATCTTGTCAGCCTCGGAGAGTTCGTCCATTCCGAGGATGGCGATGATGTCCTGGAGCTCGCGGTATTTCTGAAGCACCTGCTTGACCCGCATTGCGGTCTGATAGTGCTCTTTGCCGACAATGTTCGGGTCCAGGATCCTGGATGTCGATTCCAGAGGGTCGACCGCAGGATAGATACCCATGGTCGCAAGATTTCTGTTGAGCACCGTAGTGGCGTCAAGATGGGAGAACGTCGTTGCAGGCGCAGGGTCCGTGAGGTCGTCGGCAGGCACATACACGGCCTGGACGGAAGTGATGGACCCGTTCTTTGTGGAAGTGATCCTCTCCTGCATCTGACCCATCTCCGTGGCCAGTGTAGGCTGATAACCCACGGCTGAAGGCATACGTCCCAGAAGGGCTGAAACCTCGGAACCGGCCTGGGTGAAACGGAAGATGTTGTCCACGAAGAAAAGTATGTCGTGAGGTACCGTAGGGTCTTCGCTGTCGCGGAATGATTCCGCGAGGGTAAGTCCGCTGAGGGCCACTGAGCTACGGGCTCCAGGAGGTTCATTCATCTGTCCGAAGACCATTGCCACCTGCGAATCCTCGAGATGGTCCTTGCCCACCTTGCTGAGATCCCAGTGACCTTCCTCCATTGACTTTGCGAAATCTTCGCCATACTTGATGACGTCGGAGTCTATCATCTCGCGGAGCAGGTCATTTCCTTCCCTCGTACGTTCACCGACTCCGGCGAAAACGGAGAATCCGTTATGTTTCTTGGCGATATTGTTGATGAGTTCCTTGATGAGGACGGTCTTTCCGACTCCGGCACCTCCGAACAGACCGATCTTTCCTCCCTTGAGGTAAGGCTCGAGAAGGTCGATGACCTTGATACCGGTGTAGAGGACTTCCTGAGAGGTTGTAAGGTCCTCGAATTTAGGAGGTTCCCTGTGGATAGGCAGAGCATTCTCCATGGAGAGCCCGTCAAGGCCGTCTATGGCCTCTCCGGTAACGTTCATGACGCGTCCCCTGATCTGTTTGCCTACAGGCATGAGGATAGGAGCACCTACACAGTCCACGGCCATGCCCCTGACGAGGCCGTCGGTGGAGTCCATCGCAACACAGCGCACCGTATCTTCTCCTATATGCTGCTGGACTTCGATGACCAGCGTGCGTCCGTCCGCTCTTCTGACCTTGAGGGCATCGTGAATACCGGGAAGAATATCGACCGCATCATTCTGTGCCACATCGAAGTGAACATCAATGACAGGGCCTATGATCTGGGAAATCCGTCCTTGAATCTGACTCATTGGAATTGCTTGTTTGTTATTTGCAAAGATAGTAATTTTATTTGGCCTTTGTGCATGCATTGACAAGGTACACTATGGAAACATACGGTATACCTGAATTGGTCTGGAGTCCGATTTCGCAGGTACGCGAGTTGGAGTAACCCACCTTGATGTCCTTTACCTGCGAGCGGAGTTTCCTCAATGAATATGCATTGAGCTCCGGATGGGTCATTCCCCTGTCCCCCGCGAATCCGCAGCAGCCCACTCCTTCCGGAACTATCACCTTCTTCGAGCAGAGGGATGCAAGCTTCACCAGTGTGTCACCAAGCCCCATCAGGCGCATCGAGCAGGTCTGATGAACCGCAACAGGCTCGTCCTGGGCCGTGAACTCGAGTTTGTCCCTGAGGAATTTCCATATGAATTCCACCGGTTATCAGACGAGGTACAGCCGTAAGGCTTCCAGCT
>JAKSKC010000110.1 GCA_024401945.1 Bacteroidales bacterium | reverse complement strand
GGGTGGTTGTCATTGTGGTATTCCTCGCTGTCCCACCATACAGTGTCCTTGGAGTTCTTGTCCATGACGATGTATTTGTCCTTGGGAGAACGTCCAGTGTAGATGCCGGTCATTACGTTGAGAGCTCCGAGTTCAGTCTCCTGGGCTTTCTCGTAGCCGTCGAGTTCAGGACGGGTTTCCTCGTTGAAGAGAACCTCATAGCTGGGGTTGTAGATAACTTCCTTTACTTTCTTGATTCCGTAAAGGGCAAGTTCGAGTTGTGTAAGCATAGTTCTATAAAATTGATTTGATTACTTTAACATTCATACCGGCAAAAGGCCACAACGGCGCTTTGCGCCGCAAATTTAATGAAAAAAGAGGAGAACTCAAACACGAATCAGCAACAAGTTGCATATTTGTGCGAACTTGGTTATATTGCAGAAAAAAAGAAAATGAAGCCACTCTACAAGATGTTTCTGCCGGCTATGGCTGTGCTGGCCGCAGCCTGTTCCCCGGCCGGATTTACCGATGTCGGTCAGGGTTACGGGACCAACGCCCTCTTTGCCCCCTGGGACGGCCTGCAGGATGACACTCGTTTCTGCTGTCACAGCACGGCGGACAGGTTCTTCTTCAGTTTTGAGGTGACCGACACGACAATCTGTCTTTCCGAGCCTTTCCTCTCCGAGAGGGACGTGGAGCCCGAGGACAGGGTGGAGGTGTTCTTCTGCCCGCTTTCCGGGATGGAAGCCGGATACCATTGCGCGGAGATTGACCCGGAGGGAAGGATTATGGACTATAGCGCCAAGTTCTACAGGGATTTTGATTATGGATGGGATTTCAAGTCGATGGAGGCCTGGTCCTCGCGCACTCCCTGGGGCTACAGGGTGGCGGGCAGCGTGCTCCGGAGCGAACTGGAGGATCTGGGACTGAATCTTGAGAAAGGCTTCCTGATGGGCGTATTCCGGGCTGATTTCAAGCCTGACGGCAGTGTGAACTGGTATTCCCTGGTGCCGACAGCCGACACTGCCCCCGATTTCCACAAGCCGGACGTCCTCTTCAGATGTACGATGAACCCGAAGCCCGAACGCCGCGGGGTGGTGGTATATCCCAATGACATAACGTCGGTCGGACTTGAAGAATGGGAGAACAGGATACGCCTGAGCGGAATCAACCTCATAGGACTTCACGCCGCGACCGTAAATGACCCGATAGATACGCTGGAGGCATTTGTCCGCAGCACCACGGGGCAGTCTTTCCTGAAACTGTGCTCCCGTATGGGGGTAGACGTGGAATACGAACTCCACGCCCTGCAGTTCATCCTTCCGAGAGATCTGTACGATTCCCATCCCGAGTACTTCCGCCAGGATCCGGAAGGGGAGAGGCAGCAGCAGTACAATATGTGCTTCACCTCGGCGGAGGCCGTTGAGGCGATGCGTCCGCAGATAGAGAAACTCCTGGAGTGGATGAAACCCACGACCCACCGGTATTTCTTCTGGACGGACGACAAGCAGGGCAAATTCTGCTTCTGCGACGAGTGCAGCGGATATTCTCCTTCCGAGCAGGCCCTCATCTATGAGAACAGGCTCCTGGAAATGCTGCGCGAATATGACCCCGAGGCGACACTCGCCCATCTGGCGTATCATCAGACCGTGGAACCTCCCGTCAAGGTGCGGGCCGACGAAGGGATATTCCTGGAATTCGCCCCGATCAACAGGGCTTATTCTCTCCCGCTTCCGATGGAGTCCTCCCTGGCCCTGAAGGAGAACCTCCTGGCTTTCCCCGCCTGTTCGCAGCACATACTGGAATACTGGCTCGACGAGTCGATGTTCTCCGGGTGGAAGAGGGACAGGTTGGTGCCGATGCCTTTCAAGGAAGAGGAATGCGCCCGTGACATCTGGGATTACAGGCGTCTCGGCTCCTCTGATATGACGACGTTCGCAACCTGGCTCTATGGGGATTACATTGAGAAATACGGTTCGACGGACAGGTATTTCAAAGGATACGGGGATGCATTCGGGAACGCTTCCGCTCCTGTAGTAGATACAAGGAATGCCGTCGTGGTCTCCGAATATGAGGACCTCATGGCCCATTGCTCCACGTATATATCAATAGGGGATACCGTCTATGTGGCATATTATCACGACCAGACCCAGGCATACGAGCACCCGAAAATGACAACGATAACCCCGGTCCTCGCGAAAATGACATATCCGGATTTCCTGAACATTGAGAGAACCGACATCATGCGTTCGGGAATGAGCATCGGTTCTTTCACACAGAGTCCGGACAGGGCTCCGTATGATCCGAATCTGCTCAGGCTGGGGGACAGGCTGATGTGCTATTTCATAGGATGCATTGGGGAGGAGGTGACATATTGCGCCCGTCCTTATGACCTGAAGAAGGCCGCGATGGAGGACACGGTGGAGGTGTGCACCCTCACTTATGAGATAGCGGGGCGGAAGAAGACCGTAACCGCCAGCGCCAATGCCCTTTTCGATATGTTCGAGGAAATGGGCATCAGTGCGGCAAGGCACAACGATATCCTGATGACCGGCCGTTTCATTGAATACGGCGGAGAGTACTATTGCGCTGTCGCAACTGCATTCACTCCTTCTTCCAAGCCGGTGGTCGTGAAGACGCGCAACGGTGTGGATTTCGATGTGGTGAGGGTCTGCACCGAGCATCTGTGCGGTGCTTGTGAGGCCTCTGTGGAGATATGGCGCGACAATTTGTACGTGATTGTCCGCAACAGCGGGGCGGACCTCGGATACAGGGGCACTTTCCTCTACAAGTATGATATGAAGGGCAACTGCCTGGCCGGTCCGGCTTTCCTTACCGCAGCCCAGTCAAAGCCCTCCCTGATAGTTTACAAGGACAGGCTGTATGCATTCTCTACCGCCGATCCGCGGATCAGGACGGATTGGGGGAACGTGTCCCGCAGCCGTCTGCGCGTTTCTGAAATCGACGGGGACTGCGCTGTCATAAGCAGCCGTGACGTCGTGAGCGAGTTCGGTATCCATTATATCTATCCTGGAATCTTCCACGATGAAGTCTGGATGACTTTTACGGAGGACCGCAAGAAGGTCGACATAGCCCAGACCAGGAGCAACGTGTCGTTCGCAAAGGTGAATCTTTGAAGGAAATGACGGCAGAGGAGGTTCTGAAGGAATATTGGGGCTACGACTCCTTCCGCCCGATGCAGAAAGAGATCATCGATGCATCGCTGGAGGGCAGGGACGTGCTTGCCATACTGCCTACCGGAGGCGGTAAATCAGTATGTTTCCAGGTTCCGGGGATGATGAGGGAAGGACTTTCCCTGGTCGTCACTCCTCTGGTGGCCCTGATGAAGGACCAGGTGCAGAATCTTGAATCGCGGGGCATCAAGGCGTTGGCAATACACGCGGGTATGACGCGCCACGAGGTGGACCTTGCCCTGAACAATGCGGCCTACGGCGGCGTCAAGTTCCTGTATGTCTCGCCCGAAAGGCTTTCCACCCAGCTCTTTAAGTCCTATCTGGACGTGCTGAACGTGAGCTGCATAGTGGTGGACGAGGCCCATTGCATATCCCAGTGGGGTTATGATTTCAGACCGGATTATCTGGAGATAGGCGAATTGCGCAAGCGTCTGGACGCTCCGCTCATAGCTCTTACCGCCACTGCGACGCCTTCGGTCGCCGAAGACATAATGAAGCGTCTGGAAAGGAAAGGAAGCGGTTTCGTCCTTCTGAAATCAGGCTTCGAACGCCCCAATCTGTCATATATAGTACGCAACTGCGAGGACAAGCTCGGACAGCTTCTCAATATCTGCAACGGAGTCGGCGGCACGGGGATAGTTTACCTGAGGCACAGGACCAAATGTGAGGAAATTGCGGCGTTCCTGAAGGCGAACGGCGTGTCCGCTTCGTATTATCACGCCGGCCTGGGTTCGTTTACGCGGGCTGAAAGGCAGGAGGCGTGGAAGAAGGGGGAATTGAGGGTGATAGTATGCACCAATGCCTTCGGTATGGGCATAGATAAGCCTGACGTGCGCTTTGTCGTGCACCTTGATATGCCGGACAGCCCCGAGGCTT
>JAKSKC010000011.1 GCA_024401945.1 Bacteroidales bacterium | reverse complement strand
TACATCGCTGATATCCAGATATTCCACCTTGAATTGCGGAACACTGTTCCCATCCTCCCCGTTCCCGAGCAGCAGGCAGTCGGAAGCCCCTGTGACGCAGCCGAACTTCTTCCCGGATATCGGCTCCCCGCTTCTTACCGACGAGATTATCTCCCTGGCGAGTGCCGGCGGAACCGAATGGCTGTCCAGTATCCTGAACAGTACATATTCCCAGTGCCCGAGTTCCCGCAGAGCCCCTGTCCTCACGGCATCGCATTTCTCGACCGGGTGCCTGAAAACCACCCTGTCCTCCGCGTTGCGGTAGTATTCCTCCGCAATGTCATCCACCTGACGGAATCGTTCCATATCCTCGTTCAGGGTTCTGATGAATGAAGGGTTGATCTCCCGGAAAACCGGGAATACAAGATTGCGGATACGGTTCCGCTTGAACTGAGAATCGGAATTCGTCCTGTCCTCACGCCATTCGCAGCCGTGGGACACCATCCAATCCCTGATCTCCTCGCGGCTGATTCCCAGCATAGGTCTGAGAATGATACCGTCACGCCCGTTTGCAATCCCGCGCAGCCCCTTGGAACCGGTCCCGCGCAGAAGATTGAGCATAAGGGTCTCGGCATTGTCGTTGGCGTTATGGGCAACCGCCACCCCGTCGAACGGAGCCTCGTCGCAAAGCTCCTTGAACCAGGCATAACGCAGGTCCCTGGCCGCCATCTCGATGCTGATGCCGTTGCGTGCGGCATAACCGGTGGTGTCAAATCTGCGCAGGTGGAATTCCACGCCGTGTCTTTCACACCACTCCCTTACGAAAAGTTCATCGCCATCGCTTTCCCCGCCGCGGAGCTGGAAATTGCAGTGCGCAACAGCAAAACAGGCTTCGGGAAAGAATTCCGAAGCCCTGTTTGCAAGATACATCGAATCGATGCCTCCGCTCACGGCGAGAAGTATCTTCATAGTACTAATGTGCTCTGTGATGGCGGTGAGGATGCTTCTTGAGCTGAGGTGCGAGCGAGTAGGTGAAGCTGATGGTCGAGCTCTCCTTGAACTGTACACCGCGCTTGCTTCCGTCAGGCATCTTGACCCAAGGGTCGTAGATGAGCCAGGTATTGAGACCGATCTTGAAAAGACGGCTTATCTGCCATTCGATCTTGTTGTCCCAGTTTGCACGGATGTAAGGTTCGTGCAGGTAGTCGGTGAAGAGGACGAGCTGTGACTCGAACTTGAAATTCTTGTTGACCACGAACTTGATGTCCGCCTTGAGCTGGGCACCGAACTGGAACATCGCCGGCTTGTAGTTGTCCCCGAACTCAGGATCGAGGTCCGCACTCTTCAGGCTCATGCTGTAACTCTTTCGCAGCAGAGGGTTCTGGACGATGGTGAAACCTCCGGTGAGAGGGGCGAAGTTGATATCGAGCCAGGATGCAGGGATCCACTCGATACCGAGCGCCAGATTGGTGTACGCAGGTGAAAAGAGGTCTGACTTCAGTATCCTCGCGTTCTTCCAGTCGTCGATGGTAGGTTCCTCCATTCCCGGAGTCTTGTACTCGTATCCCGGGGCGAACTGTGAACGGAAATCGAACGACGCGGTGTATTTCCACTTGGCGTCCTTGGAAGCCTGGTACGCGAACTTGCTCTCAAGATACATAAGGTCGGAATTCTTCTGGATCAGAGGCCACGGCTTGTCTGATGAATACAGGAATCCGTACTCCAGCTGAAGCCTGTTCTTCCAGGTGGTCATCTCGTTGGCGTAGTCCAGATGGAAATCGAGTGCCGAACGGACCGCCGCCGTGTTGTATCCGCCTGCAGCCCAGTTGAAAAGGGCCGTCTGGTCGAATCCCAGATCGATTTTGAGTGCGGTCTGCCAGTTTGAAGGCACCACCTCTTCCGGTTCTTCAACCTTGGCCTGGGCCTTGGACATGGCCTTTGCCGCCTCGTTCGTAGTGGAGAGGACGCTCTCCTGCGCAGACGCTGAAAGCGCTATGGCGCCCAGTGTCAGAATTGTGAATAATCTTTTCATCAGTATGCTATTGCAAAGACAACCCTTCTCTTTGAAGGCTTGCCGGAATAAATGTCCACACCTTCCTCCTCGCAGACCACGCTGTCCACAGGTATGCAGCGGATGGTGGCCTTGGTCTCGTCCTTGATGGCCTGTTCGGTCTCCACGGTGCCGTCCCAGTGGCAGAGCAGGAATCCTCCCTTCTTTATCTCGGTCTTGAATTCCTCCCAGCTGTCACATTTGCGGATGTTGGCGTCGCGCGCCTTGAGGGCCTTCTGATAGATGTTCTCCTGAATCTCGTCCAGCAGACTGTGTACATAGCTGTCGATGCCTTCGGCGCTTACCGTCTCCTTGGTGAGGGTGTCGCGTCTCGCCACCTCCAGGGTGCCGGCCGCCAGGTCGCGTCCGCCCATCGCAATCCTTACGGGCACTCCCTTGAGCTCCCATTCGGCGAACTTGAAACCAGGCCTGAGCGTGTCCCTGTCGTCTATCTCCACACTGTGTCCGAGAGCTTCCAGAGCCTCCTTGACCTGCTTCATCCTTGCGATTATCGCATCGTGCTCCTCCGCTGTTTTGTAAATAGGGACCATTACAACCTGGATCGGAGCCAGCTTCGGAGGAAGTACGAGTCCGTTGTCATCTCCGTGAGCCATTATCAGGGCCCCCATAAGTCTGGTGCTCACGCCCCAGGATGATGCCCAGACATATTGCTGCCTGCCTTCCTTGTCGGTGTACTGCACGTCGAAAGACTTTGCGAAGTTCTGGCCCAGGAAATGCGAGGTGCCGGCCTGGAGGGCCTTCCCGTCCTGCATCATAGCCTCGATGGTCAGTGTGTCCAGCGCGCCCGCAAAGCGCTCGTTAGGGCTCTTGTGCCCGACGATTACCGGCAGTGCCATCACGGTCCTTGCGAGGTCGGCGGACACCTGGTCCATCTCCTCAGCCTTCGCCGCAGCCTCTTCCGCTGTGGCGCGTGCTGTGTGTCCCTCCTGCCACAGGAACTCGGCCGTGCGGAGGAAAGGTCTTGTCCTCATCTCCCAGCGGACCACGTTGCACCACTGGTTGCACAGGATCGGGAGATCCCTCCAGGATGTGATCCAGTTCTTGTACACACTCCAGATTATGGTCTCGGAGGTAGGCCTGACTATAAGTTCCTCCTCAAGTTTCGCCTCCGGATCCACAACCACTCCGCTTCCGTCGGGAGCGTTCATCAGCCTGTGGTGCGTAACTACCGCGCACTCCTTGGCAAAGCCGCTGACGTGCTCGGCCTCGCGGCTGAAAAAGGATTTCGGAATGAAAAGAGGGAAATACGCGTTCTTGACTCCGGTTTTCTTGAAACGGGCGTCAAGAAGACTCTGCATCTTCTCCCAAATCGCGTATCCGTACGGCTTGATGACCATACATCCGCGGACTGCGGACTGCTCCGCCAGATCTGCTTTTACAACCAGATCGCTGTACCACTGAGAATAGTTCTCGGAACGTTGTGTAACCTCCTTAGGCATATTGTTTGTTCTTATCTCGTAAAAAAAACGTATATTGCTCAAAATTTGCGCGAAGCAAAGATACAAACTTTTTATTGATGGAGGTGTTAATATGGGACGCAGGATCTTAATTTTGTTCTTGATGGCGTTCGCCATTGTTTCATGTGGGACCTTGAACCAGTTTGCATCGGGAGATGATGATTGCAGGTTCCATGACGGCATCTACTACAAACCGAAACCCAGACCTGTCAAGTCTCGGGACTTGAAGGCACGTGATTACGAAGAGATTGATACCACGCTCATCATCAACCTGAAATCGGACAGGGTTGAGGTGCGCAACTCCTACAGACCCGTTGCGACCTACATCCGTTTCGACCTCTACAACGGATGGTGGTGGGACCCTTGGTACAATTCCTGGTACAGTCCGTGGTCATACCCATGGTACCGTCCTTGGGATCCTTGGTACAGTCCGTGGGATCCGTGGTACCGCCCTTGGGATCCGTGGTACCATCCTTGGGATCCTTGGTACAGCCCTTGGTACAGTCCGTGGTACCGTCCTTGGTACGGCCCGGTCTATCCTATATATCCTGTAGTCCGCAGGGACTTCTATCCTGCCGGCAGACAGGGCGGCGGATATTATTCACCGGGAAGGGGTACATCCAGCTCGATATACTACGGACCTAGGAACTCGACCGTCCCTGGCAACGGCTCGGCGATGGTCGGAGGCAGCAGCGTGATGAGACGCGGCACCGGCGGAGCGGGATACAACCGCAACGGTTCCGGCACCGGTTCCTACGGCACGAACCGTTCCGGCAGCAGCTACTACAGGCAGAACGGCACGACAAGGTCGACCGGAAGCAACAACGGTAACACTTCTGGAAATAATTCACAGCCAAGGAGCTACTCACAGCCAAGGTCCACATCCGGATACTCCGGAGGACGTACTGGCGGCGGCTACACCGGCGGACGTAGCGGCGGATTCTCTGGCGGTGGCGGATCTTCCGGCGGTGGCGGATCTTCCGGCGGTGGCGGAGGCTTCTCCGGCGGTGGACACGGGGCTACCCGCAGATAATTAACCTTTAAACGAACGAAGATTATGAAAAAATACATATGGATTATGGCATTGCTCGCCGCCCCTGCCCTCGCGGGAGCGCAGTCAATGTACGACGCGATGACTTTCAGCGAATCGCTGTATTACGGTACGGCCAGGAGCATAGCCCTGGGCAACGCCGTTACGGCTCTCGGAGGTGACCTTGGCTCCGTTACGATCAACCCTGCGGGGACGGCTGTGGCCAACTACTCCCAGGTCACACTCACACCGGGACTCTCCATATCCACTACCGGAACCGGCTATTCCCCGGTTTACGGTGGAAACTCCACCACCTACAACAAGGTTACCAAGACCAAGTTCGTGGTTCCTAACGGGGGAATGTCCCTGTGCTTCGACACCGGAAGGGACTACGGCATCAAGACAATGACCTTCTCGCTGGTGGCGAACACCACCAACAGGCATCTGGCATACGCCGAAGGGGCCGGTATCAATGACCTCACCAGCATCTCCGGCTACTTCGCCAGGGTCGCGAACGGAATGTACGGCGGTCCGATGATGGACCCGGACATCTTCGACAAGATGTCCGACCCGTGGATGAACTCGGATTTTGACTGGAGCACCCTCGCGGCCAAGAGTTCCAACGTGATTGCATACTCGAAGGGCAAGGGCAGATATCTCGGCCTCGCGGAGAACGACGACGAGATGGTTTGCGGACCGCTCCGTCAGACATCCATCACCCAGAAGGCCGGCAGCAAGACCGACATTGTCATCAATATGGCCTTCAACGCCAACGACAACCTCTATTTCGGGTTCAACCTTGGACTGCCGGTACAGTCATACTCATACAACGAAAGCTTCAGGGAGGTTCCCCTCGACAGCGAGCAGTTCCCAATAACCTTCATCGACGATGACGATAAGGAGACCACCACCTATGTCAACGGTATGGATTACAACTACAGCTATGCCACCAACATGAACGGAATCTACTTCAAGGCCGGTCTCATCTGGCTGCCTGTCAAGAACCTCAGGATAGGCGCGGCGGTCAAGACCCCTACTGCGTTCACGGTGTCCGAAAGCTGGCAGACCTCAGCCTCATCGCATTATGTGAATTCCATCTACAGCGCAAGGACGGTGAGCCCTCTCGGGGAATACAACTACAAGTTCAGGTCCCCTTACGAGATCAACGCAGGTGTGGCTTACACCTTCGGGAAACTGGCCCTGCTCAGCGTGGATTATGAACTTGAGGACTTCAGCGTGATGCGCTTCAACGAAAGGGGGGCTTCGAACGGAGTGTTCGGCGTGGTCAACAATATCAACCGGCAGTTCTGCGGCCTTGCTCACAACCTCAGGGTCGGAGCCGAGCTGCGTTTCGGCCTCTGTTTCACGGCACGTGCCGGATTCAACCTCAAGACCAGTCCGGAACGATGCTACAGGGACAACTTCGGCACAATGGTATATGCCGACGACTACGCGATGGATTACGAGAGCTTCGAATACGGGAGGCGCACGCTTGACAAGGCATCGATGCTGTACCTCAAGAAGAACGTGATGTCATATTCATTCGGTATAGGATATGCCTCCAAAGGCTCCTTCTTCGCAGACGCGGCATTCAGGAACACCGTTTATCCGGTCGAGAACTTCGCTCCGTACGGTGAGTATTACCTGGATGTGGAGGCTCCCAACGTCAGCAAACAACGCAATTTGATTGACATAGCCCTTACAGTGGGCTGGAGATTCTGATTATGGAACTTACAGCAAGAAAACTGGCGCAGATCCTCGGCGGGACCGTTGACGGCAACCCCGACGCCACCGCCGGATCATTCGCAAGGATAGAGAACGGGAAACCGGGGAGCATAAGCTTCTTCGCCAACCCCAAATACGAACAGTACGTCTACACCAGCAGGGCCTCGATCCTGCTGGTGAATTCTGATTTCGAGCCGAAGGAGGCCCTCACCCCGACTTTGGTCAGGGTGCCGGACGCCTACACGGCGGTGGCCGCGCTGCTCAAGTACGTGGCCGACCAGAAAAAGACCCACCGGCGCCATCGCGGCCGTTCCAGGATAGCCTTCAGCGCCCGTATCGGGAAGCGCGTGTGGATAGGGGACTACTGCACGGTGGGCGCGCATTCCTCAATAGGGGATGACTGCATAATCAAGGGGAACGTGTCCATAGGGGAGAATACCGTGATCGGGCGCAACTGTCTCATCTATCCGGGAGTTAGGATCTACCCGGGTACCGTTATCGGGAACAACGTCATCCTGCACGAGAACGCGGTGATAGGCTCCGACGGATTCGGCAACGCCCCGCAGCCTGACGGGACCTGGCAGAAGATCGAACATCTCGGCAACGTCGTCATAGGGGACGACGTTGAGATAGGCTCCTGCACCACTGTGGACAGGGCGCAGATGGAATCCACTATCATAGGCAACGGAGTCAGGATAGACAACCTCTGTATGATAGCTCACAACGTCCGGATCGGTGACAACACCGTGATGGCGGCGCAGACCGGTATCGCGGGATCCACCAAGGTGGGCCGCAACTGCATCTTCGCCGGTCAGGTGGGCATCGTGGGGCATCTTGAGATAGCAGACAACACCACGATAGGCGCGCAGGCGGGAGTGCTCGGGAATGTCAGGAAACCGGGGCAGAAGATGATGGGAAGCCCTGCGATACAGCTCGGTACTTTCCTGAGGGCATACGCCAGATTCAAACAGAACGGAGAGTAGGGAGCCTGTTTTGCAAATAGCCTTAAAATGTTTACCTTTGCAAACTTATGAGACAATATACGCTTAAACGGAAATACTGTTTCGAGGGCAAAGGCCTGCATACAGGCGCGTTTTCCCGTATTGTCGTCAATCCGGCAGAGGAAAATACCGGAATAGTATTCCTTAGAACCGATCTCGGAGTCCGCATCCCGGCGTCAGCCGCGAATGTCGGACCTACAATGAGAAGCACGACGATATGTTCCGGAGATGCATCGGTCACCACCATAGAGCACATAATGTCGGCTCTCACCGGTTTGGGCGTGGACAATGCCTTGATAGAGACGGACTCCGCAGAAATGCCGATCCTGGACGGAAGCGCCGCGCCTTACGTGGCTGCTTTTGCGTCCGACGGCCTTCAGGAGCAGGATGCCGAACGCAGGTTCGTTGAAATATCATCCGAATTCGAGATACGTGACGAGGAGTCCGGTTCCTGGATAAGGGTCACTCCTGCGGATTCGCTCAGCTTCGATGTAACGGTGGATTTCTCTTCGAGGGTGCTGGGCATCCAGAAGGTATCCTGGCAGGAAGGAGAGGATTATGCCCGTGAGATTGCTCCGAGCAGGACCTTCTGTTTCTTCCACGAGCTCGAGTACCTCGCGTCCCAGGGACTCGTGAAGGGCGGTGACGTCGACAACGCGATCGTCGTGGTCGAGCGTCCGGCCTCCAGGGAGCAGGTGGACGGGATTTCCAGGCTCTTCAACAGGGAGGCCGTGGATGTCAACGGGGAAGGCTATCTCAACAACGTGGAACTTCATTTCCCGGATGAGTGCGGACGGCACAAACTTCTGGACCTCATCGGAGACATCCGTCTGTCAGGAGGCTTCCCGAAGGCGAGGATAACCGCTTACAAACCGGGACATAAACTTAATACAATGGCCGCCAAGGCCATACTAAACCAAAATATCAATGGCTGAAATTCATCCTACCGCCATAGTGCATCCTGGAGCCCGTCTGGGAAAGGATGTGGTTATAGGTCCGTTCGCGGTCATCGAGGACAACGTTACCATCGGTGACGGCTGCCGCATACATCCGCACGCCGTCATATGCTCATACGTCACTATGGGCGCGAACTGCGAAGTTTTTCCTGGAGCCGTCGTGGGGGCTGTCCCGCAGGACCTGAAGTTTGACGGGGAAATCACCTACGTCGAGATAGGGGACAGGGTCACCATACGCGAGTGCGCCACCATAAACCGCGGCACCAAGGCCAGCGGAAAGGGTGTTACCAGGGTCGGCAACGATGTCCTCATAATGTCCTACGTGCACGTCGCGCACGACTGCCGGATAGGCAACCACTGCATACTTGTAAGCTACGTGGGCGTGGCCGGTGAGACCGATGTCGACGACTGGGCCATCATAGGCGGCGGCACCAAGGTGCATCAGTTCACCCATATCGGCGCGCACGCGATGATAGGCGGCGGCAGCGCGGTCAACAAGGACATCCCTCCTTATTCCATCTGCGGAAGGGTTCCGCTGGTCTTTGCGGGGATCAACCTGGTAGGTCTCAGGCGCCGCGGTTTCGATTCCGACGCCATCAGGACCATCAAGGACATGTATGAGGTGATCTATTTCAGCGGATACAATTTCTCCGACGCCCTGTGCAGGGTGGATGCCGGTTTCCCTGATTCCAACGAGAAGAAAACCATACTGGAATTCATCCGCAACTCGAAGAGAGGCATCGTCCGGGCGGGCGACACCCACGAAAAGGGCGGTATCGAATAGTGGTACTGGACACGCAATATTTCCCTACAGTCGAGTTCTTTGCCGTGGCGGCGGAGAACTCGACTGTGTTTCTGGAAGCTCACGGGAAATACTGCAAGCAGAGCTACAGGAACCGCTGCAGGATACTGTCCGCCAACGGCGCGCTTGACCTGAACGTCCCGATAGTGCACGACGGCAGAACCCTCGTCAGCGAGGTCCTGGTCGATTACAGCACGCCCTGGGTGAACAAGACGGAACGTGCGCTTGACTCCGCCTACTACAATTCGGCCTTCTTCGAATACTACCGGGACGAGCTCTTCGAGGTCCTCGGAAGGGGACGGAGCACCCTCTGGGAACTCAACCTCGACATTATGGAGCATCTGGCCCTGAAACTGGGTCTCAGGGTGGAATTCAAGCCTACGGAAACATTCCGCGGAGCGGATATCGGGATGCACCCCAAGAAGGAATCCTCCTACCGGCCGAAGGAATACTGGCAGGTTTTCTCGCAGAAATTCGGATTTGTCCCCGGACTTTCCGTAATCGACCTTCTTTTCAACGAAGGGCCGGATTCGATTTGTTTTCTCAAATAATTTTCAGTACATTTGCAATGTGAATGAGATAGAGGCCGGGGGGCTTCTATTTTTTGTTTCTGTTATGGAAAAGAATGAATTGATGAAAGTCCTCAATGAGGCGGCGGCCCTGCGCGGCTGCGAAGTCGTGGAACTGGATTTCAACGACGACGACAATGTCTTTGACGTGACGATAGACAGGCAGGACGGGGATATATCCCTTGACGACTGCGAATTCGTCCACAGGGCAGTTCTGGCTGCATTCGACAGGGATGTCGAGGACTATGCGCTCACCGTGGGCTCGCGCGGAATCGATCCGGCCGAGGCGGACGCTATGCTGACAACGATAAAAGAATAACATACAAAATGGAAAAAGAACAAGTTATCACTCTCATTGATGCCTTCAAGGACTTCAAGGAAGAGAAGAACATCGACCGCCCGGTGATGATGGGCGTGCTGAAGGATGTGTTCCTTACGCAGATTGCCAAGACCTACGGCAGTTCCGACAACTTTGACGTGATCGTCAACGTGGACAAGGGAACCTGCGAGATCTACCAGAACTTCGAGATAGTCGAGGAAGTTGAGAACCCGAATTCCGAGATGACTCTCGAGCAGGTCAGGGAGGACAGCGGTGACGACGATTACGAGATAGGGGACAGCTACGCGAAGAAACTCCCTCTCTCCGCTTTCGGGCGCCGCGGAATCCTCAACATCCGCCAGAATCTCCAGGGACGCATAATGGATATCGAGAAGGCGAATCTCTATAAGAAATATTCCGAGAAGATCGGAGAGCTCTTCAGCGGCGAGATCTACCAGACCTGGTCCAAGGAGGTGCTCCTGCTCGACGAGGACGGAAACGAACTCCACATCCCGAAGAGCGAGCAGATCGTGGGCGAGCGTTTCAAGAAGAACGATTCAATCAGGGCCATCATCAAGAGCGTGGAACTCAAGAACAACACCACACCTTACATCACCCTGAGCCGTACCACCGACGAGTTCCTCGAGAGACTCTTCGAACAGGAGGTTCCGGAGATCGCCGACGGACTCATCACCATCAAGAAGGTGGTCCGCGTGCCCGGTGAAAGGGCCAAGGTCGCGGTTGAGTCATACGACGACAGGATCGACCCTATCGGAGCCTGCATCGGTGTCAAGGGAAGCAGGATCAGCGGCATCGTACGCGAGCTTCACAACGAGAACATCGATGTGATTCCTTGGACCAGCAACCCTCAGCTCATGATCACACGCGCCCTCAGTCCGGCCAAGGTCTCATCCATCGATATGGGACAGGGCCCGGAGGACAAGGTCAAGGTATACATGCAGTCCGAGGAAGTGAGCAAGGGAATCGGAAGGTCCGGCGTCAACATCAAGCTCGCAGGTATGCTCGTCGGCCGTGAGATCGAAGTCTGGCGTGAATTCTCCAAGGGCAGCGAGGCCGAGGAGGACGATGTTGCACTGGAGGATTTCAACGACGATATCGATCAGTGGATCATCGACAAGCTCAGGTCCATCGGATGTGACACCGCAAGGGAGGTGCTCGCAATCCCGGCGGACGACATCGCACGCAGGGCCGACCTCGAGGATGAGACCGTGGACTTCGTCCTCGGAATACTCAGGAAGGAGTTTGAAGATTAATTAACGATAAAATACAGGGGTATATATGGCAGAAATCAGGATAAACAAGATAATCAGGCAATACAATATCGGCCTTCAGGACCTGGTGGACTTTCTGGTCGGACTGGGCGCTGAAGTGGAGGCTAATCCAAACGCCAAGATCTCGGACGAGTATCTTGACAGGATCTCCAAGCAGTTCGGCAAGGACCTCGAGATGAAACAGGCCGCCGAGAAGGTGGACATCAAGATGAACGAGATACTTGAGAATTCCGGCAGGAAGAAGGAAAAGGAGGAGGCAGAGGATGAACCTGTGCGCGAGACCATCATCAAGAGCAACACTTTCATCAAGATGGAAAAGCCCGCCGAACCGGAGAAACCTGCCCCGGAACCTGTGGCGGAAGAACCTCGGAAACCTCAGGAGAAGGAGGAGCTGAAGGCTGCTCCGGAACCTGCACCGGAACCTGAATCTGTTCCTGAACCGGAACCTGCACCTGCCCCGGAACCTGCGGCGGAGGAGAAACCCGCTCCTGCGGCAGAGGAACCGGCAGCCGAAAGCAAAACCGAACCTGAGCCTGAAGTCAAAGCCGAGGAGCCTGCCCCTGCTCCGACATCTGCCGGCAACAACCCGCTCAAGGTTATCGGCAAGATAGACCTGTCCCAGTTCGACAGGAAGCCTGCGAAGAAACGCGAGCGCATCAACAAGGGAACCCAGAAGGTGGACGTGACCAAGGTTGCCGCCCAGGACAGGCCTAAGAAGAATCCGCAGGCCGCCAGCCAGCCCGCTCCGGGTCAGGGCAAGCGCCGTGGCAAGGACCGTTTCAAACCTGTGATGAGCGAGGCCGAGCAGGAGGAGATGCAGAAGGAGATCCAGAAGCAGGTCAAGGAGACTTATGCCAGGATGAACGAGGGCAAGAAGTCCAACTTCGGAGCCAAGTACCGTAAGGAGAAGAGGGAGGCGGCTGCAGCCAGGAGCCAGGAGGAGATGGAGCAGATAGCTGCCGAGAAATCAACCCTCAAGGTTACGGAGTTCGTTACCGCCAACGACCTCGCGACCCTTATGAACATATCGGTCAACAAGATCATCGGAGCCTGCATGAGCCTCGGACTCATGGTCTCCATAAACCAGCGTCTGGACGCCGAGACGATAGTGCTCGTGGCCGAGGAGTTCGGTTACAAGGTCGAATTCGTGGGAGCGGAGCTCCAGGATGAGATCCAGGCGGACGAGCAGTCCGACAAACCGGAGGACCTCGTACCGCGTCCTCCTATCATCACGGTTATGGGACACGTCGACCACGGCAAGACATCCCTGCTCGACAATATCCGCAAGACGAACGTGATCGCCGGTGAGGCCGGCGGTATCACGCAGCATATCGGTGCGTACAACGTGACGCTCCCTGACGGAAGGCACATCACCTTCCTCGATACCCCGGGACACGAGGCCTTCACGGCCATGCGTGCCCGCGGCGCCCAGCTCACCGACCTTGCCATCATCATAGTGGCGGCCGACGACGCGGTGATGCCGCAGACCATCGAAGCCATCAACCACGCCCAGGCGGCCTCTGTACCTATGGTATTCGCTATCAACAAGATAGATAAGGAAGGCGCGAATCCGGACACCATCCGCCGCCAGCTTTCCGAGATGAATATCCTCGTGGAGGACTGGGGTGGCAAGTTCCAGTGCCAGGAGATTTCGGCGAAGAAGGGACTGAACGTAGACAAACTTCTCGAGAAGGTCCTCCTCGAAACAGACCTCCTCGACCTCAGGGCCAATCCGAACAAGATGGCCAAGGGTGCCGTGGTGGAGTCCTCGCTTGACAAGGGACGCGGCTATCTGGCCACGGTGCTCGTGCAGGAGGGAACGCTCCATCAGGGTGACATCGTCCTCTGCGGCAGCTTCTACGGCCGTGTCAAGTCAATGTTCAACGAACGCGGACAGAAGATCGCCGAGGCCGGTCCTTCGACCCCTGTATCGATACTCGGTCTCAACGGAGCTCCGGCTGCCGGTGAGAAATTCAACGTGATGGCCGACGAGAAGGAGGCCAAGAGCATCGCTGCAAAGCGTGAGCAGCTCATAAGGATCCAGGGCATCAAGACCCAGAAGCATATGACCCTCGAGGAGATCGGACGCCGCATCGCGATAGGTAACTTCAAGGAACTCAACGTCATCGTCAAGGGAGACGTGGACGGTTCCGTGGAGGCCCTCTCCGACTCCCTCATCAAGCTTTCCACCGAGGAGGTCAAGGTCAACGTTATCCACAAGGCTGTGGGCGGCGTGTCTGAATCCGACGTCCTTCTGGCGGAGGCATCCGACGCCGTCATCATAGGCTTCAATGTCCGTCCTTCTGTCGAGGCCCGCAAGTCCGCAGACCGCGAGGGTATCGAAATAAGGCTCTACTCGATCATCTACGATGCCATCAACGAAGTCAAGGACGGTATCGAGGGTATGCTCGAACCTGAGAAGAAGGAAGAGGTCACCGGGACCGCCGAGATCAAGCAGACCTTCAGGATCAGCAAGGTCGGGACAATCGCAGGATGCGTTGTCCGTGACGGCAAGATGGTTTCCAGGACCAAGGTCCGCCTCATCCGTGACGGTATCGTCATCTACGACGGAGAGCTCGGCTCATTGCAGATCGGCAAGGATTCCGTCAAGGAAGTCGGAGCCGGCAAGGAATGCGGTATGAGCATAGCCGGATACAACGATATCAAGGAGGGCGACCTCATCGAGGCATACCAGATTGTGGAAGTCAAGAGGACATTGTAGTTTTATTGAAAATAAAATGTTAATTTTGCCAAGATTGAGCAAATAGTTTTTCGAATGCTAAACGATACTATTCTATCCGGTTTGATCAACCTCTTCGCCCTCGTGGGAGCGAAGAGTGACGTTGCCGTCTCAAAGTCCGAAAAAGTTCTCAACGACTACCTGTCAAGACATTTCGGTCTGAGGAACTCGCAGCCGTACATCGATCTGTACAATGACCTCAGGTCGCTGTACGATTCCGATGATATGATGGACAAGGATATGATCATCGGGCAGATATGCTCAAACATCAAGGCCAGGATCGCCCAGAACGAGCTTACCCTGATGCTTCTGCGTCTGATGGAGTTCTGCCGGGTCAATCCGGATGCTTTCAACGAGCAGCTCCCGGTATTCAGGAGCATAGCCTCAAGCTTCTCGGTTGACGACGCTCTCTTCAAGGACTTCAGCGACTTCGTGCTCGGCATCGAAAGCAGCTCCGTCAAGCTTCAGGACATAGCGGGCTTCAGCGGCAAGATAAAGACTCTCTGGATGGCGTCCGCCAACACCCTGATCTTCACCTATGAGGGAGAGGACGAGGTGCTCTTCAACGATATGCCGCTCCTCAACGGCGTATTCCAGATATGGCACAAGAGCGGCGTACTCAAGAGCAAGAAGGGCGCCCCGCTGTATTATTCGACCGTGTTCCTCCCTTACGACGACAAGTCCAAGGAGCACATAGTCTACTGCGGTGACAACGTGAACTTCCGCTTCCCCGGGAGCAACAACGGTATCCACGACCTCACCTTCTCTGTCAAGAGCGGTGAGCTTGTGGCCATTATGGGCGGCAGCGGCACGGGCAAGACGACCCTGCTCTCCATCCTCAACGGCTCCATCAGGCCGCAGGAGGGCACCCTCTGCATCAACGGACACGACATAAGCGAGCAGAACGTCAAGGAACTCATCGGTTTCGTCCCTCAGGACGACCTCCTGATCGACGAGCTCACAGTATATCAGAACCTCTATTACACCGCCCGTCTGTGTTTCGACTCCATAGGGGAGGAGGAACTCGAGCGCAGGGTGATGTCGGTCCTCAAGGACCTCTGCCTCGACCACACCCGTGACCTTGTAGTGGGCTCTCCTCTCAACAAGACCATTTCCGGAGGCCAGAGAAAGAGACTGAACATCGCGCTGGAGCTCATCCGCGAGCCTGCAGTGCTCTTCCTGGACGAGCCGACATCCGGTCTGTCATCATCCGACACCGAGAATGTGATGGGTCTTCTCAAGGAGCAGACCAACAAGGGCAAGCTGGTGATAGTCAACATCCACCAGCCTTCGAGCGACATCTACAAGCTGTCCGACCGCCTGTGGCTGCTTGACAAGGGAGGATATCCGGTATTCGACGGAAATCCTATAGACGCGGTCACCTATTTCAAGCGTGCCGCCAACTATACCGACTGCGAGGCCAGCACCTGCCCTACCTGCGGCAACGTGAATCCGGAGCTGGTGCTCAATATCATAGACGAAAAGGAACTCGACAACTCCGGTTTGCCGAGCGATGAGAGGAAGACATCCCCTGAACAGTGGCACGAGATGTACCTGGCCACCCGCAAGCCTACGGGAAACACGCAGCCGAGCCCTGTGCCGGTGTCAGGACAGAAGAAACCTGGCGCGTTCAAGCAGTTCCTCATCTTCCTCGAGAGGAATGTGAAAGCCAAGCTGACCAACGTGCAGTATCTCGCGATCACCCTCCTGGAAGCACCGCTGCTGGCTCTCATCTGCGGTCTGCTGACCCATTATGCACCGAGTACGGGCTACACCGTAATGGACAACAAGAATATGGTCATCTACTACTTCATGGCCATAATCGTAGCGGTGTTCCTGGGTATGAGCGGAAGCGCGGAGGAAATCATCAAGGACCGTACGCTCCTCAAGCGCGAGAGGTATCTCAACCTCAGCTACAGCAGCTATATATGGAGCAAGATAGTATATTCCGCCATCGTCTCCCTCATCCAGACGGCGCTGTTCATCATCGTGGGCAACCTCATCATGGGACTCCACGGCATGTTCCTGGCCTGGTGGCTCATACTCTTCGTGTCATCCCTGCTGTCCAACCTCATCGGACTGCTGCTCTCGCAGAGCCTCAACTCGGTAGTATCCATCTACATAAGCATACCTATCCTTCTCATCCCGCAGATCCTGCTGTGCGGACTTGTGGTGTCATTCTCCGACCTCAACGGCAATAGCCGTACGGGCAACGTGCCTGTCATAGGTGATGTGATCCCTTCCCGCTGGGCGTTCGAGGCCCTGACCACCTCTTCGTTCTGCTACAACAACTACGAGAAGCCGTACTTCGAGATGGACAAGGAGCGTTATCAGGCGCTATTCTACCGCGAATCATTCATCTACGAACTTGAATCGCAGCTCGAGACCCTCGAGGACGAGAGGGTGAAGGGCAGAACGGAGAATCCTGACCATATGGCCATCATCCGCACCAACCTCCCGAGACTCCAGCAGGTGTGCGGCATAGCATATGACGGAGACTTCGATTACGAGAGCCTGACCGCCTACTTCAGCGAGGCCAAGGCCAAGCTGTCCGAGGCCAGCAACACTCTCACGCTCCAGAAGGACCGCATAGTCAGCGCCTTCATCAAGGAACACGGAAACGAGGCGGCTGTGCGTCTCAAGACCAACAGCTACAACATACAGCTTGAGAATCTGGTCACCAACGGCGACTCCGAGTCCGCCATCGAGATAGTGGACAACCACATAGTCCCTCTGGTGGGAACCATCTTCCTCACACCTGTCTCACACAACGGGCGTGCTCCGTTCCACAGTTCCGAGAAGATACTGGGCTCCGTGCACATCCCTACGCTGTGGTACAACATGGCAGTTATGCTGCTTATGTGCATACTGCTCACGGCAGTGCTGCTCGCAGATATACCGGATAAAGTTAAAAGACAATATTAATCAATTAATTATAACAGTTTTTTTAAAAATGAAAAAGTTAACATTCATCACCGCAATTGCGCTTTCTGCCCTTATGGCTGTATCCTGTGGACAGAAGAAGACCGCTGAAGCTGAGGCTGAGGCCGCAGTAGAGAAAAGCCAGGCTGAGATTCAGGCAGAAGAGGTTATCAAGGTTCATCTTGACAGTCTCGCTTCCGAGCTCAACAAGGTCAATCCTATCGGTATCATCGGTTCAGTGAAGGACGGTTCCATCGTTCTTTCCGACAAGGAAAAGCAGGTAAAGCCTGATTATCTCGTTTCCGCAACCATTGCAAACGACCTTCAGACCCTTTCACAGAAGTACCGCGCAATCGCAATCCTCTGTGTCGACAACGAGATCGCAAAGCTCTATGATATGCCTACATCAGACTATCAGACCGCTCTTGCAAAGCTCTACGCAGACGTTAACGACCCTGCACTCAAGGCTTTCTCAGAGGGCCTCGAGCTCAAGGAGAGCATCAACAACTTCTATGACGAGTCCAAGGCAAACGGCCGTGAGAACCTCTTCTGGGAGTCCGTTACCACAGCCCTCATCGAGCAGATGTACATCGCCTGCCAGAACACCGACAAGTTCATCGTAGCTTTCGACGACGAGACAACCACAACCTTCACCTGGTATGTAGTTCTGCTCACCCTCGCAGTTGACGACCTCGCTCAGATCAACCCTGAGTACGCAAGCCTCAACGAGGCCCTTGCTCCTCTCACCAAGATTGACGCCATCAGCGTTGATATGTTCAAGAAGCAGCTTGAAGAAGTCAAGGCCGAGCTCGAGACTTCACACGCAAACCTTCTCAAGTAATAAAATACATAATGACAAAAATGGGGATGATGGGAATCATATCCCCATTTTTGTATAAAAACGCTGGCAGCAATGAAACATTCCTTCAAGTTAACTTATGCGCTGGTGACGGTTATGCTCCTTGTCGCCGCTGCGCCATCATTCGGCGGAAACAAAGCCAAGTACGTCTTCTATCTCATAGGTGACGGTATGGGAATCAACGAGGTGTACGGTGCCCAGCTCTACAACAGGGCGACGGGTCTCGGTCCGGAGAATCTCAATTTCTTCCAGTTCCCTGTAAGGACCTTCGTCAGCACCTTCTCCGCATCGTCCCTTGTAACCGACTCTGCGGCTGCCGCAACGGCGCTTGCCACGGGAGTGAAGACCAAGAACGGTGCAATGGGCGTCAATCTGGACAGGGAACCCGTATCCAGCGTGGCCGAGTGGGCGAAAGCTGCCGGAAAGGGTGTAGGCATAGCCACGACCGTGGGCATCAATCACGCCACTCCCGGCGGGTTCTACGCCCACACCAGGTCAAGGACCAACTATGAGGACATAGCTGAACAGCTGGCGGCGTCCAAGGTGGATTTCGCCGCAGGTTCCACGCTGCTCACCGAATCGAAGCGTACCGGACACGATGAGCCATGGCTCGAGCAGATGATAGCCGATGCCGGAGTAACCATCCTCAAGGGAGAGGACATCCGCACCGCGGGCTCAAGGAGCGGCAGGGTGCTCTGCCTCAACGGCAGCAGCGGCGACCTTGCCTACGCCATCGACCGCACGCCCGAAGACACGAAGCTCTCGGATTTCGTGAAGGCCGGAATAGATTATCTGTCCGCCAACTACCTGAAGAAGGGATTCTTCTTTATGGTTGAGGCCGGAAGCATAGACCACGCCACCCACGGTGATGACGGAGCCACGGCCTTCCAGGAGATAAACGACCTGGCCGCGACCGTCGACGTAGTCCTTGATTTCTACAACGCCCATCCGAGGGAGACCCTTGTCATCGTCATCTCCGACCACGAGACCGGCGCACTTTCACTGAGTTCCGGCGCATACGCGATGAAGCCTGAGCTGCTCGCGGCCCAGAAAGGCTCCGAGAACCGCATCAACAGTGAGTTCCGCAAGTTCGCGGCTCCTGCCCAGCAGGGGAACATTCCTTCCTGGGAGGAAGCAAAGGCGTTCTTCGCTTCACAGCTGGGCCTCTGGGACAGCATCAAGGTGGACGAGAAGAACGAGGAGTACCTGAAGGAGGCATATTTCAACTCATTTACAAAGAACGAGGGCAACGAAGTGGTGACACTTTATTCGGTAAGCGCGAAAGTCGTGTCACTGGCCATCGACTATTCCAACAGGCAGGCCGGCTACTACTGGCCTCACGGCTCGCACAGCGGGGCTCCTGTGGGGCTTTACGTCAAGGGCGTCGGGGAACTGGAGTTCCTCAAATGCCGTGACAATACGGACGTACCGAAAACAATAGCCAGAGTAGCCCGATACTAGAAGGATATGATACGACAGATCTCAAGAACATTCATACTGGCATCCCTTGCGCTGCTTGCGGCAGTATCCTGCAGGAATGCGGCCAAGGAGGAGACCCGCACCCCCGGATACATAGTCCAGGTGTCGATGGGGGAATGGGACGAGCAGTTCTACTCCACCGGGGACGTCATCTCCAGAATCGAGGAAGTTACTGAAATAATCCCTCTGGAGAAGGTCCTGGTGGGATGGGTGAGCGATCCCGAACCTTACAGGAAGATAGGTGAATACCTTCACAGCAAGGGAATACAGATGCTGCTCTACCTCCCTGTCCTTTCGGAGACGGAGGGCGTATGCGACAACACGCCGGCGGTGGACATCTGGGGCAACCGGCCTACGGACTACGTCGTGCCCCAGGGCAGCGGATTCCGCTTCAACTGTCCTACCCGCAAGTCCAACATAGACAATCTCATAAAGGTATACGAGGAGAACCTCGCCGATGTAGATTTCGACGGAGTCTTCCTCGACAGGATCAGGACCCAGTCCTTCGTATGCGGAGTCAGCGGTGTGCTCAACTGCGGATGTGACAGCTGCGCCCAGCGCTACAGCGCCCTCGGAGTGGACCTCGCGGACGTGAGGAAGGCCTATGAGGAGAAGGGTGACAAGTTCTTCTCAGTCAGGTCCTATGACCCGAAGAAGGGTTTCGAGTTCGAGGATGAGACCGCGGCGGCCTTCTTCAAGGCCAAGGGGCAGATAGTCAGCGGATCCATAGCGCGCCTGTGCGATTATTTCCACGACAGGGGAATGATAGTGGGCCTCGACCTGTTCGCCCCGCTGCTCGCCCAGTTCGTGGGTCAGGACTACTCCATCCTCGCGGAGCACTGCGATTTCATCAAGCCTATGCTCTACCGTATGACCTGGGCTCCGGCCGGGATAGGTTTCGACTATGACCTGCTGCGCAGGAGCGCTCCGCAGGCCGAGGGATATCCGGAGCTTGAGATGGACCTTGACTTCCTCAGGGGCCAGCTGCAGGCGATGGAGGATCTCCCTTGCAGCAAATATCCGGGAATCGAGATCATATATGATTCACTCATAGCGCCTACGACTCCTGAATACATCATAGAGTCGCTCAACACGGTAATGGACTACGGATATGACGGTGCCGTGGTTTCCTGGAACATAATGCAGGTGCCGGACGAGCATATCCGCTGTCTCAACGAGGTGAAGTGATTATCTGATCCCGTATCTGCGGAGAATCTTCCTTAGCGGTTTTTCCACGGATTCCACCCACAGCATTATGCCGTAGTCACCGGGATGGACTCCGTCGACAGAAGTCTCGTGGTCGTCGTCACTGACGGTCACGGGACTTATGAAATATACGTCCGGGTACTTCCTGACGGCCTCCGCCATCCTCTCGTCGATGGCCTTGAACTTGTATTCATCACCCTCCGCCGCCTTGATGTCGAAATTGCCCTTCTCGAGCCTTATGGAGTTCATGAAGATCAGGGGTACTCCCGGTTTTGCCTTGCTCAGCTCCTCTATGAACGGAAGCAGGTCCGTGCTTACCTTCCCCCCGTTGGAGAAGGTGTCGAAAAGGTAGGCGTCCACATCCGCGTCCTTCAGCGCCTCCAGGAACGCCGGCTGGAACCTGCACACCCCGCTGACTCCCAGACTGAGAAAATCCAGCCCTGTCTTCCTCGCGAGCCTCGCCGGATAGGTGAGCCCCGGGCGTGAGACGTATCCCCCGTGAGTGTAGCTCGAGCCGTAAACCCCTATCCTGTAGCGGAAAGGTTTGTCCCCGGCGCTTATGTCCGCCCTTTCGTCAACCCCGATCCTGACGGACTCCAGCTCGCTGTACAGCGGAAAGTACAGAAGGCACTCCTTCTGCGACCTGTCCATATTCTCCACCACGTTGAAAGGCCCTTCCTTCCCGTCCGGAATTCCGCATCCGGCCCACAGCCATCTGCCGTCCTTCTTTATATAGCAGTCGAAGCCCTCCGCGTTGTAGGCATTGTGGAGATTGTCCTTTTCCGAGCGGTACTCCGCCATCACCGAGATGCTGGTGGAGTTGGTGTTGAAGGTAACGTAGATTCCGGAGGATTTCTTCAGCCTCTCCGTTTCCGTTGCGTTGAAACCGCCGTGCTTGCCGAAATCCATCCTGCAGTACGGGTCCGGGGTGTCCGGGAACAGTTTGCCCCCCAGGGTCAGCTCCGTGGCTCCGATGTATTTCTTTCCCTTCTTGATTGTCGTCTCCTGTGCCGCGCAGAGAGATGCCTGCAGCAGGAATGAGAGCAGGATGATAGCTTTGAATGCAGTTTTCATTGTCAGGATATGGACTGGTTAGGGATGCAAAGTTAGAGATAATAATGCTATATTTGTTTCCGATGACAACAGATGATGAATATGAAAAGACAAATTATCATTACCCTTATGATTTTCTCCGCTTTGTTTTCAGCCTGCAGGAGCAGGAGCGCTTCTGATGAGCAGACCATCGTTCCCCTTGTGACTGATTCAGAAGTCACGGTGCTCAGTGACAGGACAACCGACGAGGGCGTGCGCGAACTCAGCGTCAAGCCATCTTCAGTGTGCTCCAGCCAGATCGACATCGCCGTCAAGGACGGCACGATTGTCAGCGTCGTCTTCACCAACGGCTGCCCGGGCAACACCATGGGCGTCTCCAAATTGGTTGAGGGAATGAGCGTCGAGGAGGCCATCAGCCGTCTGAAGGGCATAGACTGCGGAGGAAAGGGCACGAGCTGTCCGGACCAGCTTGCCAAGGCGCTGGAACTGCTCCAATAAAAAGTCCTTAAATGAAAAACTGCATAATAGCCCTGGACCAGGGCACAAGTTCGTCAAGGGCCATCGTCTTTGACCGCAGCGGTGTTCCCTGCGCAATCCGGCAGAAGGAGTTCACACAATATTTCCCCAAGCCGGGCTGGGTCGAGCACGACCCTATGGAGATCTGGGCATCCGAGTCCTCGGTGATGGTTGAGGCTGCAGCGTCCCTCGGACTGACCGGGGACGACGTGGCGGCTGTGGGAATCACCAACCAGAGGGAGACCACCGTCGTGTGGGATGCTGAAAGCGGAATACCGGTATACAACGCCATAGTCTGGCAGGACAGGCGCACCTCGGACTACTGTGATTCACTCAAGGAACAGGGTCTCACCGATATGGTCCGCAGCAAGACGGGCCTCATCATTGATGCCTACTTCTCCGGGACCAAGATAAGATGGATCCTCGAGAACGTCCCGGGAGCGAGGCAGAAGGCGCAGCAGGGCAGACTCCGTTTCGGAACCATAGACAGCTGGCTGGTCTGGAACCTGACCGGAGGCCGTTCGCACGTGACCGATGTGACGAATGCCTCAAGGACGATGCTGTTCAACATCAATACGCTGGAATGGGACAGGGAACTCCTCGAACTTCTCGGCATCCCCGAGTCGATGCTGCCTCAGGTCCGCTCATCCTCAGAGGTCTACGGCTGCACTTCAATCCTGGGGGATGCAGTCCCGGTATCGGGAATCGCGGGGGACCAGCAGGCCGCGCTGTTCGCGCAGATGTGCACGGAACCGGGGGATGTCAAGAACACCTATGGCACCGGATGCTTCCTGCTGATGAATACGGGAAACAAACCCGTGATGTCCGGCAACAGACTGCTTACAACAATAGCCTGGAAGATCGGGGATACGGTGAACTATGCGCTGGAGGGCAGTGTGTTCGTGGCGGGTTCCGTAGTGCAGTGGCTCCGTGACGGGCTCGGCATAATCGGCAGCTCCTCCGAAATAGAGGCCCTCGCCTCCTCTGTCGCCGACAACGGCGGAGTGTATATGGTCCCTGCCCTCACGGGACTGGGGGCTCCGTATTGGGACCAGTACGCCAAGGGGACAATCACCGGGATCACCAGGGGCACCACCGCGGCGCACATCGCCAGGGCGGCCCTCGAGGGCATCGCCTTCCAGACGATGGACATAGTCGCTGCGATGGAGAAGGATGCCGGGATGAAGCTCGGCAAGCTCAAGGTCGACGGCGGCGCGTCGCGCAACAATATGATGATGCAGTTCCAGGCGGATATCCTCGGAGCCGAGGTCATCAGACCGATGATCACCGAGACCACGGCCCTCGGCGCCGCATACCTGGCCGGCCTCGCAACCGGCTTCTGGCAGAGTCTCGACCAGATACGCAGCCAGTGGCAGGCTGAGCGGACTTTCGTCCCGTCAGCTCCAGGGGAAGCCGTTGACAAGGCAAAAGCCGGCTGGCTCGATGCCGTCTCCCGAACCCTCAGCGGCCGATAGGACAGCCTGTGGCAACTACTTGCAAATCTTCATCGAACTAGGTAAATTTGCCACTGACGACACTGAACTCAACGATGCCCGTGAGCGCTTCATCTACGCTCTGAATGCACTGAGCAATGGTGAGAAACCGCCGAAGTGGCTCCTCGAGAAGGATGACAACCTGACGGACCTGTGCAGCAGCGCCGAGTTCAAAGTCCTGAACAATGAACAGAAGGAGGAATATATGAACTTACGCGAACAGGAGGAATCCTTCCAAAGGGCCCTCAAATACACCGCCGAAGAGTCCAGGGCGCAAGGTGAAGCGAACAAACAGCGGGAGATTGCGGCAGCGATGCTTAAGGAAAACATCCCTGCGGAAATCATCTGCAAAGTGACCGGCCTCACCTCCGA
>JAKSKC010000109.1 GCA_024401945.1 Bacteroidales bacterium | reverse complement strand
TATAATTCGATGGACGAACTCACCCTCGAAGTGGACGGGCAGATGCAGACCCTTAAGATGGGAGTGTGGCTCAACGTCGACCCTGTCCGCATCCACAGGATGGTTATCAGGGAGAAGGTCCTGCAGGTGGACCCGATAGAGGTTATGGGACCGCTGGAAAGCAAGCTGCGCCGCGCGGATCCCGACTATTTCAAGCGCTTCATGGGGCTCAATCTCGTGATTGACTATCCGGGCTACAGCACAGGGGTGGTGGCCAGGATACCGTATGAAAACGATCCGGTGGGTTTCTACAAGTGGTGGCGCAAGGGCAAGCACGAAGACAAGGTGCACCTGTCTCTCGGATGGCAGGTGAAACTTTTTCAGAAGGTTTCCCTGATGGACCCCAAGATGATACTTAAAAGGGATCTGGAAATCCTTGGCTGACAATCGTATGAAATATATCGTTCTGCCTTCCTCCGCCCGGGAGAGGCTTGTCTATTATCTGGCCGCTGAAGAATATCTCGCCTCCGTCGGGGGAGAGGGCTTCTTCCTGTGGCAGTCCCGGCCTACGGTCATTTTCGGAAGGAACCAGGATATGGAGGCGGAGGTCAATGTGCCGTACTGCCTGGAACACGGAGTTGAGATGTACCGCAGGAAGAGCGGGGGAGGATGCGTGTATTCCGATCCGGGAAACCTGATGCTCTCGTACGTGGTGCGCGGGACTGACGTGAAGGCCACCTTCGCCGGATACCTTGGAAAACTGGCCGCCGCGCTGACTTCGCTCGGGCTTGACGCCGTCACGACCGAGCATAACGACGTGCTTGTGAACGGGCGCAAGGTGAGCGGTAACGCCTGCTTCTCCACGGGAACTTCCGTCATAGTCCACGGCACCCTGCTGTACGACGAGGACTTCGCCGGTATGCTGGCTTCCATCACCCCGTCAAGTGAGAAACTAGCCTCGCATTCCGTCAAGTCCGTGCGCCAGAGATGTATTAATCTACGTGAAGCAGGTCTGCAACTTACGATGGATGAGCTAAAGGAACACATTAATAGTTTCTTCACTTCCGGAGAGCAGATCCTGGGAGCTGATTCCGACGCTGCGATCCGCACTCTGGAGGCATTCTACCTCGATCCCGATTTCCTGTACGGAAAATGATTTTCCAGTTGAAGGCCGTCCAAATGTTTGGAATGTCGGCGAGTATTCGTATATTTGACCTTCGGTATGGAAACAGAACTCAAAACCACCTGTCTGCACGGCAGACATCTCAAACTCGGGGCGAAGATGAGTCCTTTCGCGGGATTCGACATGCCCATCCAGTATTCAGGTATAATCGATGAACACAACGCGGTGCGCGGCGATGCCGGCGTATTCGACGTTTCGCATATGGGCGAGATATTCGTCAGCGGTCCGCAGGCGGAGGAATTCGTCAACCACGTATTCACCAATGATGTCAGGGGAATGGAAGCGGGCAGGATCCTTTACGGGATGATGCTGTATCCTGACGGAGGTACGGTGGACGACCTGCTTGTCTACAAGGAGCAGGCTGCGGACAGCTATCTGCTCGTTGTGAACGCCTCCAATATCGACAAGGACCACGACTGGCTGGTATCCAATTCCGAAGGATTCGATGTAAAGATAGACAACCAGTCCGAAAAATGGGGCCAGATTGCTCTACAGGGCCCTTCTTCCGAAAAGTTCCTTGCCGATGTCCTCGGGATGGGAGATGCCCGCGGACTCCATTTCTATGAATTCACGGACCTTGCCGTCAACGGTGAACGGGTCATTGTGAGCCGTACCGGATACACCGGTGAGGACGGCTTCGAGATATATGCCTCCCACAACCTGGTCTGCAGCTTCTGGGACGCCCTCCTGAAAAAGGGAGTCAAGCCTTGCGGGCTCGGCTGTCGCGACACCCTCCGTTTCGAGGCGGGCCCTCCTCTTTATGGGGATGAGCTCAGCGCGGAGATATCCCCGGTGATGGCCGGACTGTCAATGTTCTGCAAGCTTGACAAGCCTGAATTCATCGGCAAGGAGGCTGTGGAAAGCCAGAAGGCCGGCAATGTCTCCAGAAAGCTGGTCGGCATCGAGATAGCCGACAGGGCCATCCCGAGGGCGGGATACGACGTGCTTGACGCCTCTGGGAACAAGGTGGGCGTCGTCACTACCGGTTATCACAGCATCTCCCTGGACAGGAGTCTATGCTTTGCCCTCGTGGACAAGACCGTGTCAGCGCTCGACACCGAACTCTCCGTTCAGGTGCGCCACAAGGCTTTCCCCGGAAAGGTGGTCAGAAAAAGATTCTATCAAACAAATTATAAAAAATAGTTACTATGAGCAAAGTAATTGAAGGACTGCTGTACAGTGAGTCTCACGAATGGGTGAGGGTTGACGGACAGGTTGCCATTATCGGGGTCAGCGATTTCGCACAGAGCGAGATGGGCGACATCACCTATGTGGATATGCCTGACGAAGGGGATGAATTCGGCAAGGGAGAGGATTTCGGCGCTCTCGAGAGTGTCAAGGCTTCAAGTGAACTCTTCACTCCTGTTTCAGGCTCCGTGATTGCAAGGAACCTCCAGCTTGAGAACAATCCTGAACTGGTCAACACCGATCCATATTCAGCCTGGATCATCAAGGTTGAAATGAAGGACGTTACAGAACTGCATTCTTTGATGACAGCATCCGCTTATAGCGAATTCATAAACGAAAAATAATGGGCACTTTTGCGTATTTTCCTCATACAGAGGAGGATATCCGCAAGATGCTGGAGCGTATAGGTGTCGCTTCCATTGACGATCTGTACGCCGATGTACCTGCGGATTATATCCACAAAGGCGACTACGACCTCCCGTCCGCAAAAAGCGAGCAGGAGGTTCGTGATTTTTTCTCCGGCCTCGCCTCCCGGAATCCGAAACTGAAAGTCTTCGTAGGGCAGGGCTCATACGATCATTATACCCCTGCCGTGATACCTTATATCACTTCCCGCAGCGAGTTCCTCACTGCCTATACACCATACCAGTGTGAGATCTCGCAGGGAACTCTGCGCTACATATTCGAGTGGCAGACGATGATCTGCAGGCTTACGGGCCTTGACGTAGCCAACGCTTCGATGTATGACGGACCAACCGCCGCAGCCGAAGCAGTGAGGATGTGCGTCGCGTCGGCACGCAGGCGCAACACCGTCATCGTCTCATCATCGCTTCTTCCAAGCGTTCTCGATGTTGTGAAATGTTACGCCAAGTATCCGGGAATAAACCTTGTGATATCCGATGACGTCGTTTCCGACATTGCAAAGTTCAGCGGTGACCTCGCCGGTGTGCTTGACTGCCAGATAGACCGCTTCGGTGTGATAAAGGACCTTGACGGAGTTGCTGAAGCTGCCCATTCTGCGTCCGCCCTGCTGGCGCTGTACTGCGACCCTTCGGCTCTCGCAGTGCTCAGGAGCCCTGCCGGATGGGGTGCCGACATTGCCGTGGGTGACGGGCAGAGCCTGGGTATCCCGCTCTGTTACGGAGGCCCTTACGTGGGCTTCATGGCCTGCCGCAAGGAGCTTATGCGCAAGCTCCCGGGAAGAATTGTAGGACAATCAAGCGATGCTGAAGGAAGAAGGTGCTATGTGCTTACACTTCAGGCGCGTGAGCAACATATCAAAAGAGAAAAAGCAACTTCTAACATCTGCTCCAACGAGTCTCTGATGGCTCTCTGGTGCACGGTGTATCTCTCGATCACGGGACCTGAGGGAATGGTGAAGCTGAACAATATCTGCTATGCAAAATCCCACAGGCTTCACGATGCGCTCCTGGCCACAGGCAAGTTCTCCGATCCGTTCGAGGGAAAGCCTTTCCTCAAGGAGTTCTGCCTGAAGCCGTGCGGGTCGCTGGATGTCGCCACGCTGCAGCAGGCCCTTCTTGATGCCGGCTATTTCGCCGGTCTTCTCACTTCGGAAGGTTATCTTGCATTCTGCTGCACCGAGAAGGCCTCCGACGAGGATATTGACAGGATAGTTGAAACAGTGAAAACGGTATAGGAGGAGGACAGGATATGAAATATTACGACAAACTTGTATTTGAACTTTCC
>JAKSKC010000108.1 GCA_024401945.1 Bacteroidales bacterium | reverse complement strand
GCAACCTGGAGTCCCGCGCCCGTGTAAGCCCAGTCAAGGAGGAGACCGAGGGATGCGGTAGGCCTTGATGAGCCGTCCGGGTAGAAGCGTCCTCCGGTGTGGGAGACGTTGAGTTCCCCGAGCCATTCGCTGAGAAGCTCGGAGAAATCGTAGTTGTTGGAGATATGGGGAAGGAACCTGCGGTATGCCTCAGTCATTGCATTCCAGTCCACACCGTGCATATCTTCAGTATAGAAGCGTTTCATCTCCTCGCGGTACACGTAGTTGAACATATATTCCCTCTCAGCCGCATGGTCAAGCTCGAGTTCCGCAGTCCAGCTTATCGGTTTGAACTTGTCTCCGTCGAGTTTCTTGAAACTGCCCCCGAGCAGGAAGATGTTCTTGCCCTCGGCATCGGTAACGAAGCTGCCCCTGCCGGCGCCCTTTGAGACAAGCTTGGTCTCGCGCTTGCGGAGGTCGATCTTCCAGAGATCCATCCCGGACTCGAATGAAGCCAGGTAGTAGAGGGTCTCACCGTCCTTGGAAAGTATCGCGTCACCGAGGTTCGCGCTGTTGTGGGTAAGGCGGACGATGCGGTCCCTGATTCCATCCAGTTCCACATTTACAGGCTTGACTTCAGGTTTAGCATCCTTCTTGTCGTCCTTTTTGTCATCTTTCTTGTCAGCCTTCTTTTCATCCTTGGATGACTTCTTGTCAAGTTCCTTGCGGAGCTCGTAATCCTCCTTGGACAACCTGTACTTGTCATAGGCGTCCTGGTTCAGGAAGCACAGGAATACGTCATCCTGCGAGCCCCAGGAGGCATGCGCACGCATTCCGTACATCTCGCTTTCGAAAAGGATGGCATTGCCGTCCATAACCCAGTGCGCCGCTCCGGACATATATCCGCTGGCGGTTATGTTCGTTATTTCCCCGCCCTGCGAACTAACTATCCCCAGATCGTTGTACGGCTCGTGTCCGTTTGCCGTATATTCCACGACAAACCATTTTCCGTCAGGACTCCAGGAATATGCAAAAGCTTCGGACTGGCTGTACCAGGTGCTCCCGTCGGTGACCTGACGGACAGCCTTAGTCTCCATATCCATAACCATCAGGCGGGTTCTGCCCTCGATGAAGGCCAGCTCCTTGCCGTCCGGAGAGAATGAAGGGGCAAAACGCTCGACAGCCGGGTCAGGAAGGATCGCTTCCTCCTCGATGAGCGTGGCATTCGGGAAGTTAGGGTCAGCCTCTCTGGCTATCCTGGCAATGAAGAGCTGAGGGATGCCGTTGCGCTCGCTCGCATAGACGATGGAACGGTTGTCGTGGCCGAAATCCACGTCCCTCTCGGCGGCAGCGGTATGCGTTATCTGCTTTGTAGTATTGTATTCCACAGAAGTGACATACACCTCACCGCGAACGATGAATGCCACCTGCTTCCCGTCCGGGCTCACGGCTGCGCTCGAGGCTCCGGATGACATACGCAGCATCTCCGGCTCCTCCTCCTCGTCAAGTGTGAGGTCAATGCTCACCTTGCCGGGTTCCGAACCTTCCTTCATTGTATAGATTTCCCCGTTCCAGGTGAAACAGAGCCTGTCCCCTCCCCTTGAGAGGAAGCGTACAGGATGGGTGTCGAATGATGTGACCTGCTTCCATCCTGCAGGTGCGGCATCAGCCTCCGCCTGCGGAGCAGCCTTTGAGGATACAGGGATTGACCATACGTTCATAGTGCCCCCTGCGACTTCGCCCAGTATGAAGGCGGACTTCCCGTCAGCGGAAAGGACAGGATTGCGGTCCTCGCCGGCACGGTTGGTCAGATTGACGTGCCTGCCGGTCCTGACGTCATAGCGCCAGATGTCGCGGGTGATCGATGAAGTGTGATGCTTGCGCCATTCATCCTCTCCTCCCTTCCTGTCCTGATAGAGGAAGAAATCCCCTTTGGGACTGTAGCTTACAAGCTCGGCAGGGGTTGCCAGCACCTGGACCGTCCTACCACCGGCCACAGGCACGGCATAGAGTTCGGTAAGCGAGGATGTAGGGAACAGGGCGCTTGATGCAGGATCCTGTATAGACGCGCTGAAAAGCACCTGCCTGCCGTCAGGAGTGAAGGAAGACGGTATCTCGGAAGCCGAATTGAAGGTGAGCCTGGTAGCCCTGCCTCCAGTTGAAGGCATCACGAAAACGTCATAACCTCCGAAACGGTCGCTGGAGAACGCAATGCTCTTCCCGTCGGGACTCCATACGGGATTGGCCTCATAGCTGTCCTGGGTAGTGAGCCTGAGGGCCTGTCCGCCTTCGGCAGGAACAGTCCAGATATCCCCTTTGTAACAGAAGGCTATACTGGAACCGTCAGGGGATATCCTGACGTCACGAAGCCACATAGGAGTCACCGCTCCGGCGGAAAAACCGGCCAGCAGTGAGATTGCAATGATGAATAAACGTTTCATAATTATCTGATTCTATAATTTATCTTGTGAAAACATATCTGAGTCCCAGGGTCGCTCCGAACGAGTTGCCCAGCACCTGTCCGCGGTCGAAATATACTCCCGGGACGAGGCAGAGGACGTTGTGCAGGAAAGGAATCTCGCAGTTGAATCCGAAACTGAACTGGTTGAGGGGCGTTTCCTTCACTGTACCCCAGGGTTTTCCCCACTGTGATTCCCCTGCGTACGGCTTGCCGTATGTCCCGTAGCACATCGAATAGGTGGCCATGAGCCTGTAAGGAACCCTGCGGGCTATCTTCCCGGAGATTCCTATATGATGGGACTTGATTCTGTTGTTCTCGACGCCCTCGGTCACGGTGTTCCTGCTCCAGCTTCCGTCCTTCGTGCCCTTCGGGAAGAACAGGGGGTCGCCGATCGTCATCCCGTAGTGCGTCCAGGCGGATTTGAACTCAGCGTTATTGAAATAGTTGTCCCCTCCAACGAAATTGAGTCCCGGTCTCCAAGGTATCGGATTCCCCTGCTCATCCACCTCCGCGTCATGCTGGGACCCGGACTGGAACATTGTGTACTGGAACTCGTAGACCACATCCGTCACCCATCTGTCCTTGTCGTCGAATGAAAAGGAAAGGGTGTTGACCCCGTCCGGGAAATTCTTGAAGATCATTCCGGACTTGTCATCGTAGGGGATATCGTGACGGAAGCCGGCCTGCCATCCGTTCCCGCGGTAGGTTACAGCTATCTTCTCCGCCCCCAGCTGATTGCCGATGACGTTCATCCTGTCACTCTTGGTACCGTTGCTGCCGGCACTGCTGCCCGTTATTACCCGCAGGTAGTCGGTGAAACTTCCCCCCTTCCACTGGGCCCAGTGGTCCAGGCCGATGGTGATGCTCACCGGACCTGCATTTCCTATGAGGTAGAACTGCGTATTGTGAGTCAGGGTCCTTCCCTCATACCTCCTGTCAGTCATCAGATAATCTCCGAAGGCTCCGGCGATCTGCAGATGGCCCTTTGTGCCCGGGAAGTCCAATGGCTTGAGGGAAAGTGTATAACCCGGCATCGAACGCGCGTTGCCGCTCATTATGAGGTTGCCCGATGTTGCAGATATGGAACCCAGCGTGGCCGTGTTGGCCATATAGAGTTTTTCGGAGTGCTTCATCCCGAGGTCAAGCGCCAGATGACGCCATTTGACTCCCGCATAGAGCTGGTCAGGTATGAAGGCTGCATTCTGGTAGGAATCCCCGCGGACGGCTCCGGAGGCCTCCCAGTGCCACTGGAAGTCCCTGCCTTCCCCGTACGGCATACCGGTATCGAGAAGGGCCGTGTATCCCGTAGTCAGCGGCATCAGGTCATACTGGTTCGCATAGGACCAGAACGGCATCTGACTCTCGGAAGAAAGGGAACCCAACAACAACAGGGAAACAAAAAAATCCTTCATTCCACAAATTTAATCTTTTCCTCCGAATTTGTTGAATTACTTGCTAATTTTGGAATCGGAATGAAAATCGCGTGCCTCATATCGTCTCTCAGGCTCGGTGGAGCCGAACGGCAGCTGGCGGGCCTGGCCGTGACACTTGGTGCAACCGGGAACGACGTGGAGGTGATCACATACCGCGAAGGGGATTTCTATGACGCTTTCCTCGCTTCCGCGGGAATCCGCCGCA
>JAKSKC010000107.1 GCA_024401945.1 Bacteroidales bacterium | reverse complement strand
GAACATTCCTTTCTTCAACTTCGAGGTTCCTACCGAACTCAAGGGAGTTGACACCAACATCCTCGACCCTCGCGACACTTACAAGTGCGCCTGCGAATGGGAGGAGAAGGCGAAGGACCTTGCAGGACGCTTCATCAAGAACTTCAAGAAGTACGAATCCAACGAAGCCGGCAAGAAGCTCGTTGACGCAGGTCCACAGCTTTGAGAATAGGCTTCTATACCCTCGGCTGCAAGCTTAACTACGCCGAGACATCAACGTACGAGCGCGGCTTCCTGAAAGCCGGGCTCGTACTTGTTTCGCGTGGCTGTGAGGCAGATATCTTCCTGGTGAACACCTGTTCGGTGACTGCCGTGTCGGATGCCAAGTCGCGCAATCTGATACGTAAGGTGCACCGTCTGAACCCGGACGCCCTGATTGTTGTGACCGGCTGCAGCGCCCAGCTGCGCAGAAGCGAGATAGAGGGTATCGAAGGGGTGACGAGAGTCTTCGGATGCAATGAGAAGAGCCTGGTGGTCCCGGAGACCCTGAAACTCGCCGGCATCGCCGCGCAGGGGAACGGGGAGGAGCTGACTGACGTTTTTCCGGCCTACAGCACCGGGGAGCGCACGAGGTCCTTCCTCAAGGTGCAGGACGGATGCAACAACTACTGCGCATACTGCACCGTGCCCTACGCCAGGGGGGAGAGCAGGAACATTCCTGTATGCCAGCTGGTCAGGCAGGCTGAAGCCATCGCCGCGGAGAATGTTAAGGAGATAGTCCTCACCGGTGTGAACACGGGGGATTTCGGAAGGACTACCGGAGAGTCCTTCCTTGACCTGCTCAAGGCTCTCAATGCTGTGGAAGGTATAGAAAGGTACAGGATAAGTTCCATCGAACCGAATCTGCTGACCGAGGAGACAGTGGACTGGATCGCGTCGGGAACCAAGTTCCAGCCGCATTTCCACATCCCTCTCCAGACAGGTTCCGACGAGCTCCTGCAGAAGATGGGCCGCCATTACGACACAGCCTTCTTCAGGAAGCGCATAGAGTATATCCGCAGCGCCTTCGAGTCCGAAGGAAGACCGAAAGTATTCTTCGGCATCGACGTGATGGTCGGGCTTCCGGGTGAGACTGACGCGCTGTTCGAACGGAGCCGCGCGTTCATTGAGAGTATAAGACCTGCGTTCATACACGTGTTCCCTTATTCCAGACGCCCGGGAACGCCTGCCGCACAGATGCCGGGCCAGGTGCCGGAGGAGGTCAAGCGGAGCAGGGTGGCTTCGCTCGAGGAACTTTGCTCACGGCTTCACTCGGAGTTCATCGAGGCCAACAGGGGAGTGCGGGAGAAGGTTCTTTTCGAATCCGCTCTCAGGAACGGGATGATGGAGGGCTATACAGGCAATTATATAAGAGTGGAAAGACCGTATGACGCATCCCTGGTCAACACCATCGCGGATGTGGTCATATAGACTTTTCAGAACAAGAATTGGATATGGAAAAAGCTGAATTGACATTTCTCGGGACCGGGACCTCTTCCGGTATCCCGATGCTGGGATGCAAATGTCCCGTCTGCACTTCCTCCGACCCGAGGGACAGCAGATTGAGGGCAAGCGCCTTCGTCCGCTACTGCGGACTCAGCATAATGGTGGACTGCGGTCCGGATTTCCGCCAGCAGGCCATCAGGGCCGGGATAACGCATATCGACGCCATACTGCTCACGCACAATCATATGGACCATACAGGCGGTCTTGACGACACCAGGGCGCTCAATGTCTGCGACGCCCACCCGGTGAACATCTACTGTCAGGAGTATGTGGAGCAGACTCTCAGGAGGATGTATTCGTACGCCTTCGCGGAACCGAAGTACCAGGGTGCACCCGAGTGGCACGTCCACCGCATAGGCAACGAACCGTTCACGGTCCGCTCCAGCAACTGCGATGAGATACTGAGATGGGAGAAGGGTTTCGGATATCACCACTATCCGGCGGATCCGGACGCGGAGGTGAAGACCGCCGAAATAATCCCGATACAGGGATGGCATCTGAAGGAGAAGGAGATTTCAGTGCTCGGCTACCGTTTCGGCAACATAGCCTATCTTACCGATATGAATCTCATCGAGGATGAGGAATTCGCCAAGCTGCAGGGCCTCGACGCCGTCACGATCAACTGTGTCAAGCCCGGTCCGCATCACTCGCATTTCTCGCTGGACGAGTGTCTCGAGTTCTTTGAGAAGGTGGGTGCGAAGACCTCGTACATAACCCATCTTTCGCATCTGCTGCCGCCCCACGCGGAGTTCGACAGGATGCTTCCGGACAATGTCCATCCGGCGTATGACGGGCTTGTCATATAGCTAGGCCAGTACGACGAACACGCAAGGCCTCTTGCCTATTGAGAATGCTCCCTGTTTTCTCCACTGTGAGACGGGGAGCGTCTTTATGTACTGGGTCGGGAGGGTGATGTCAGCTGCGACGCACAGCATCGTGGAAGGGGACATCTCCCTGACAAGGTCCGCGAACAGGGAATCGTTCCTGTACGGGGTCTCTATTATTATCTGTGACTGCTTCAGGGATGCGGACAGCTTCTCCATGCTGCGGATGGCTGCGCGTCGCTCGTCGGACTTCGCGGGGAGGTAACCTTTGAACGCGAACGACTGACCGTTCAATCCGGACCCCATAAGCGCGAGCATCAGAGACGAAGGTCCGACGAGCGGCACGACCTCCAGGCCGTGCCGGTGGCACAGGGCCACCAGCGCAGCCCCCGGATCCGCCACCGCCGGGAGTCCCGCTTCCGAGATGAGCCCCACGTCGCCTTTCCCGAAAAGGCTCAGCAGGGCCTCGGCATCAGCGGCCGTGCTGTGCTCGTTGAGTGTATGGAACTCAAGCCCGTCAATCTGTCCCTTGAGCCCCGCCTTGGACAGAAACCTCCGCGCCGTGCGGATTTCTTCCACCACGAAACACTTGATATTCGGGATGATATCCAGTACTGATGCAGGTAATACTTCAGCTGGTTCATTATCTCCGAGAGGGGAGGGGATCAGGTACAGTTTACTCATTGATTTTAAGATTTCTGCTCTTTTCGTCCTTTTTCTTTTTGCCGAATTCGGTCTGGTAGGTGAAACCTACGCCGCTCCTCTGGGTATTGTCCAGGAAGTTGGTGTAGTCGTCGGCTGAATGTGAAAACAGCTTGAAGCGGAACTTCCCGGGCTTGTCTATCTTCACTTCTATGTCTATGTCCCCGACTACGTCTGCCTTCTTGCCGTTGTTATACTGGCGGTTGCCTATGGAACCGTTCACCAGCACCCTGTTGTCGAACAGCTGGGTCGAGATGGCCACGTCGAAGATGTTCTTCCCGGACTCGTTCTGCTGGTAGTTCAGACCCATATCGACAGGGATGTTGAACGTCTGCAGGATATTGTTTATCTGGCTTGACATTATGGACGACAGGTTGGTGTAGACCATATTGGTGCCGTTGAGCTGGATTCCGGACTGCTCGCTCGGCACGAAGCAGCCGGTGATGAGCAGGGCCACGAACTGTTTCTGGACCTTGTCGTCCGTATTGAGGGCCGACTGTATCATCGAACTCGTGGTCGGGTCGATGTCCGGTATATCTATGTCGAAATCAAGCTCGGGCTCGGACAACCTGTCGCTTATCCCGAGGATGCACTCCACGTTCCTTCTGGATGTCACCGAGAGCGTGTCCATCGTCAGCGGCGCAAGACTCGCCTTCAGCTTGTATCTTGCGGTGATGTCGAGGCGGCTGTCCGCAGGCTTTCCGTTCAGTTTTATTGAGCTGCCCGGGTCGATGATGAAATCCCTTTCCGCCACGCTCTGCAGGGCGGCGAAATGGTACTTTCCTTCCGTTATGATGTAATCGCCGGAAAGGTCCATTATGTCTTTGGACGGTTCCAGACGAAGGTTGATGTCACCTTCACCCCTGGCTGTGAGCATATGCCCGGACTTGCGGTCGACCTCGACAACGGCTTCGAGGTCCGGAGTCGCGTCTATGTGTGCGTTGAGCTGCAGGTTGCTTGTCTTCTTCCTGCTGCGCCGCTCCCTGCGTGCAATCATCATCTCGTATGGGTCCCTCTCGACGTAAGGAGGGAC
>JAKSKC010000106.1 GCA_024401945.1 Bacteroidales bacterium | reverse complement strand
CGCCATCTGGGCCATCCGCGAGGCCGGATATGAAGCCATCATCATAAACAACAACCCGGAGACCGTCTCCACGGACTATACGATATCCGACAAACTCTACTTCGAGCCGCTCATCGTCGAGGACGTAATGAACATCATAGACCTCGAGAAACCGGACGGAGTGATCGTGACCCTCGGCGGACAGACGGCCATCAACCTTGCCGGACCTCTGGCAGAATTCGGCGTACCTATCATAGGTACACAGATCAATGCAATCGACAATGCCGAGGACCGCAAGCTCTTCGAAGCCATCATGCGCAAGACCGGAATCCCTCAGCCTAAGGCAAAGGCTGTTACTGATGTGGAGGAAGGAGTCAAGGCGGCTGAAGAGATAGGCTATCCGGTGCTCGTACGACCTTCATTCGTGCTCGGAGGAAGGGCTATGATGATAGTAGGAAATGAGGAAGCGCTCAGGCACTATCTCCATAACGCAGTGGAAATCAACGAGAAATCCCCTGTCCTCGTGGACAAGTACATAATGGGTAAGGAAACCGAGGTCGACGCCATCTGCGACGGAAAGGATGTATTCATCCCCGGTATCATGGAGCATGTCGAAAAGACCGGTATCCATTCGGGAGACTCGATAAGCGTATATCCTTCATTCTCCCTGAGCAAGAAGGTCAAGGACCAGATCATAGACTACACCGTCAAGCTCGGACTCGAGATAGGCATAGTCGGACTGTTCAACATCCAGTATATAGTGGACCAGAATGAGGACGTATATGTAATCGAGGTGAACCCGCGATCATCACGTACCGTTCCGTTCCTTTCAAAGGCAACCGGCATCCCTATGGCGAAGGTAGCTACCCTCGTGATGCTCGGAAAATCCCTCAAGGAACAGGGATTCAATGAGGTTTACTTCCCTGAAAGACACCGCCACTATGTCAAGAGCCCGGCATTCTCATTCAACAAGATCAAGGGCATAGACACCTACCTCTCCCCTGAAATGAAATCCACAGGAGAGGCCATAGGATATGACAAATCCCTCAACAGGGCCGTATATAAGTCCCTCCAGGCATCAGGAGTGAACGTTGTGAACTACGGAACTGTCTTCGCCACCATCGCAAACAGCGACAAGGCCGAAGCGCTTCCGCTCATACGCCGCTTCTACAACCTCGGATTCAACATCGAGGCCACCGGAGGTACGGCCAAGTACCTCAAGGAGCACGGAATCCGCACCCGCATGCTGAAAAAAATCAGCGAAGGAAGCGAGGATATCATCACTTCGCTGCGGCAGGGACACGTCAGCTATGTAATCAACACCATTGACATCAACCAGCACAACACACGTCTCGACGGCTACGAAATCAGAAGGGCCGCAGTGGAGAACAACGTGACCATCTTCACCTCCCTCGAGACAGTGAAAGTGCTGCTGGATGTGCTTGAAGAGATAACTCTTGGAATTTCCACAATAGACGCAGAATACAAGGATTAATGAAACAGGGGAAATACATAATAACCGCAAACCGCTGCATTGCATACAAGGTCTGGAGGATGGATCTCGAAGGAGACACCTCGGCATTTAACAAGGCCGGGCAATTCGTGGACATTGCTGTGGAAGGATTCTTCCTCAGGAGACCTCTTGCCGCCACCTGCTGGGATGAGAAAGGCTTTTCCGTCATCTACAAGAAAGTGGGAAAAGGGACCGAAGCCATGAGCAGGATGGTTCCGGGCCAGGAACTTGACATCCTTACCGGTCTGGGCAACGGATTCGACACCGCTGCCTGCAACGGGAAAGCGCTCATCGTCTGCGGAGGACTGGGCGCCTCCCCGGTGTTCTCCCTTGCGAAAGAACTGATGTCAGAAGGCAAGCAGGTAATCCTCATACAGGGATTCAACACCAAGTACGACATCATCCTGAACAGCGAGTTCAAGGACCTGGGAATACAGCCTGTGGTCGTAACGATGGACGGCTCGGCAGGAATGAAAGGACTTGTCACCGATGCAATCGACGCCATCGATCCGGATTATGACTATTTCTACACCTGCGGACCTGCAGTGATGATGAAGGCAGTATGTGAAAAACTGGAAGGACCGGGAGAAGCCAGCCTCGAGGAGAGGATGGGATGCGGCTGCGGTATCTGCTACGGATGCACCTGCCATACGGAATCCGGAGCGAAAAGAGTCTGCGCCGACGGACCGGTATTCAAGAAGGAGGAGATAATATGGTAACTGAAGTTAATCTCTGCGGCGTAAACCTCAAGAACCCTGTGGTTCCGGCAAGCGGGACCTTCGGTTTCGGTCTCGAGATGGCCGGTACGTATGACCTTAACGTCCTCGGAGGCATTTCCCTCAAGGGGACGACAAGGGAGGCCCGCTTCGGGAACGAGTGTCCGCGCATAGCTGAATGTCCGGACGGAATGATCAATTCCGTAGGTCTTCAGAATCCGGGCATCGATGTCCTTGTCGGAGAAAAGATTCCTGCACTCAGGAAGGTGTATGGCGGCACAGTGATAGCCAACATCAGCGGATTCTCCATCGACGAATATGCGGAATGCTGCGAGAAGGCAGGGAAATGTGACGGGATAGACATAGTCGAAGTCAACATATCCTGCCCGAACGTGCACGGAGGCGGACTTGCGTTCGGCACCTCCGCAAAAGCAGCAGCAGAAGTGACAAAAGCCGTCAAGGAAGTGTGCGGAAAGCCTGTTTTCATCAAGCTCAGCCCCAACGTGACGGACATAGTAGAGATTGCAAAGGCCTGCGAGGATGCCGGCGCCGACGGTCTGACACTCATCAACACCATACTCGGAATGAGGATAGATATTCTTAAGCGCAAGCCTGTCGTAGCCAACAAGTACGGCGGATTCAGCGGAAGGGCCGTGCTGCCTGTAGCGCTGAGGATGGTGAACCAGGTGGCCCACGCCTGCAGCGTTCCCGTGATGGGATGCGGCGGAGTAAGCTGCGCAGAGGATGTCATCGAGATGATGATGGCGGGAGCGACGGCAGTACAGGTCGGAGCCGAGAATCTCCGCAACCCGATGGTCTGCAAAGAGATCTGCGAGAATCTCCCGACCATCATGGAAGAATTGAAAATCAACAACTTAAAAGAAATAATCGGTATAGTATGAGAGATGTAATCATTGCCTGCGACTTCAGCAGCGCAGAGGAAGTCCTGGCATTTCTGGACAAATTCAGCGGATGCGAAAGGAAACCGTTCGTGAAGATAGGTATGGAACTGTTCTATGGTGCAGGTCCTTCCATCGTACGCGAGATAAAGAAAAGAGGACATAAGATTTTCCTCGACCTCAAACTGCACGATATCCCCAACACTGTGAAGAAGACCATGAAGGTACTTTCAGCACTCGATGTGGATATGACGAACGTACATGCAGCAGGAACAATAGAGATGATGAAAGCAGCGCTGGAAGGTCTCCAGAGGCCGGACGGAACACGTCCTCTGCTCATTGCAGTCACACAACTCACCTCCACGAGCGAGGAGAGGATGCAGAAGGAACTGCTCATCAATGCAGGGATAGCTGAGACCATCGGTCACTATGCCGCAAATGCAAAGGAGGCCGGGCTTGACGGAGTCGTATGCTCCCCTCTCGAGGCATCCATCGTCAAGGAAGCCTGCGGAAAGGAGTTCATCGCCGTCACACCGGGAATCAGGTTCGCCGATGCGGCTGCAGACGACCAGGTCAGAATCACCACACCTGCCCGCGCACGCGAGATAGGTTCGGATTTCATAGTTGTCGGAAGACCTATCACGGCATCGGAGGATCCCGTTGCAGCCTACAACAGATGCGTAAAGGAATTCATTGGATAAAATATTTTGATATGGAAAAGAAAATAGCAAAAGAACTTCTCAGCATAAATGCAGTCTTCCTGCGTCCTGACGATCCTTTCACCTGGGCCAGCGGAATCAAGAGCCCTATATACTGCGACAACAGGCTTATTCTTTCTGCGCCTCAGGCGCGTACGGTTGTCGAGCAGGCTATTGCAGACACCGTCAAGAGGGAATACCCGGGCGCCCAGATGCTGATGGGTACAAGCACTGCTGGAATAGCACACGCAGCCATCGCTGCAAGCATCCTCGGTATGCCGATGGGATATGTACGCGGAGACGCTAAGACCCACGGACGCAAC
>JAKSKC010000105.1 GCA_024401945.1 Bacteroidales bacterium | reverse complement strand
TATTTGCCAAGAAGGGCGTTGTAAGAGGCCTCATAAGCCACCTTCGTATAGTAGTTCAATCACTTGCGCTCTTTCTCTCCATCCTTTTTGGCGTGCATCATGATGGCGCAGAGGGCAGGACAGAGGGTCATCGCATTCAGGCAGGACAGACCCACCGCGCTCGCAATCGTTATACCGAACTGCGTGAAGAATTTGCCCGACGTTCCCGGCATGAAGGTCACCGGAATGAAAACGGCCATGAACACGAGCGTACAGCTGATTACGGCCACTGACACTGCACTCATTGCGTCGCTGGTGGCCGTGCGTGCATCCTGGTAGCCGTTCTCAAGCTTCACCATCACGGCCTCGACCACGACGATGGCGTCATCGACGACGGTACCGATTGACAGAACAAGGGCGAACAGGGTCAGGATGTTGAGCGAGAAGCCGGCGACCATCACTATCGCGAAGGTTCCGATGAGGGAAACTATGATGGATATGGACGGGATCAGGGTGGACTTGAAATCCTGCAGGAAGAAATAAACCACAAGGATAACCAGCAGGATTGCAATGATGAGCGTCTCGACAACACTGCCGATGGCTGCGTAGAGGAAATCGTTGGAGGTCTCGAGCACCTGGAACTTCAATCCCGGAGGAGTCTGTTTCTCAATTTCCTTGTAGAGATCAAGGATCTGCTCGTTCACCAGAGTGGCATTGGCACCTGCAGACTGGTTGAGGATGAACGGGATACCGTTGTGTCCGTTGATGGCGGAATTGTAGCTGTAGCTGACGGAGCCGAGCTCGACCTCGGCCACATCCTCCAGGTGAAGAACGGTTCCGTCTTCAGTTGTCTTGAGTACGATCCTCTCGAACTCGCTGATATCGGTAAGACGTCCCCTGTACTCCATATTGTACTGGTATGCGTTGTCTGATTTCTCTCCGAGAAGTCCGGCCGCTGCCACGAGGTTCTGGTTCCCGATGGCTGCGAAAACGTCACTCGGCTGCAGCGAGTATTCGGCCATCCTGTCCGGCTTCATCCAGATGCGGAGGGAGTAGGTGTCTCCTAAGAGCTGTACGTTGCCGACGCCGGTGATTCGAAGCAGTCTCGGCTTGACATTGATGTCAATATAGTTGGCGATGAACTCACTGTCGAACTTGTCGTCCTCGCTGTACATTCCGGCAATCTGCAGGATACTGTTCTGGCGTTTGTCAACCGATACGCCGACCTTGGAGACCTCGGAAGGCATCTTGGACATTGCCCTGGATACCCTGTTCTGGACATTCACCGTGGCCATGTCCGGGTCGGTGCCCTGTTTGAAATACACGAAGATGGACACAGTTCCGTTCGATGAGGCTTCACTGGTGATGTAGGTCATATCCTCGACACCGTTGATGGCGTCTTCAAGAGGCATCACGACTGAATTCATTATGGTTCCGGCATCCGCTCCGGTGTAGCTGGTGCTGATGACGACAGTAGGAGGCGCAATGTCCGGATACTGCTCGATAGGCAGTGTCTTCAGACAGATGAAACCTACTATTACGACGAGGATGGAGATGGAGCAGGCCATCACCTTCCTATTTATGAAAATGTTGCCTTTTGCCATCTCTATCTGTTTTTAGTTCCGGTCTTCTCTTCAGGGAAGATGACCTGTTGGCCGTCAAAAACGTTGGAAGCCCCCTTGGCTACAATCACTTCGCCGACTTCGAGACCTTCGGTAACGGCTATCTTCTTGCCGTCGTTGATTTCCATTATCTCCACAATGGCGCTCTTGGCGCAGTTGTCCACAACCTTGTATATCATTGACCTGTCCTGGAGACGGACGATGGCGCTCTGCGGAATAACTATCATATCCTCGTAAACGTAAGGGATCTGGACCGTTCCCTGTATGCCGGAAAAAAGAACTCCGTCAGGATTAGGGAAAAGTGCGGTGCAGAGAGCGGAACCGGTGCTCTGGTTGATGACTCCGGATATGTTCTTCATATGTCCCTCGTGGCTGTAGATGGTGCCGTCAGTCAGTTTGAGACGGAGATTCGGGAATATGTCGAGCACCTTCTCGAAGTTCCCCGCGACACCCGTTATCTCGGCAAGCTGGTATTCCGTGATGGAGAACATAGCCCTCATCTCAGTGCTTCCGGCTACTGTGGTGAGCTCGATTGCAGGGGATACGAGGTCTCCCGGATTAAGGGTTACGTCACCTACGATTCCGTCAACCGGTGATGTTACGATATGGTAGTCAAGGTCAAGCTTGGCGTGCATCACAGCCGCCTCGGCCTGGGCTACGGCCGCTTTTGCCCTGTCATTGTCGTTCGAAGCCTTGTCGAGAAGATGCGTACTGATGATACCTTTCTTGAAAAGGTCAAGATTGCTTTCATATTCGAGCTGCGTGCTGCTCTGCTCCGCCCTTGCAGCCTGCAGGTCGGCCCTCGCGTTCTGCAGTTTGATCTCAGATTCCCTCTTGTCTATGATGAACAGGGTCTGGCCTTTCCTTACTCGCTGTCCCTGGGATATGCATACGTCCGTAAGCTGCCCGCTGACCTGCGGGATGATCTTGACATCCTTGTCTCCTACAAGCCGTGCGCTGAACTGGTACGGAACCTCCACATTTTCCGCTTTGACGGTGAGTGTCTCGAATGAAGTGTGCTGCTGGTCGGATGCGTTTTTGCAGGAGAAAACGGTCATCGCCGCAGCGATTAAAAGAAATCCTTGTGTTTTCATCAGGTATAATGCTATATTTTTGCAAATATAGCCATTATTTTTCACATCTGTTGAGCCAGATGAGGTAAGGAATGTCAAATCCTGATTCTATTTGTGTGGCAAGTCCTCCGGTGAGTCTCGGGTTGCATTCAAGGATATGCGGCGTTCCGTTCGTGTCCACCCTGAAGTCAAAGGCGCAGATTCCCCTGTAACCAAGATGATCCATAATCTTCCGCGCAATCTCCTCAATCTCAGGCAGCGCGGCCGGGACCCTCTTTCTCGACGGACCGGAACCCTGCGACTCGGTCACCCTGTAAACACCGGCCCGGAAGAAGCCGTCGTACCTGAGTGCGTCGACGCAGTAGTCCGTACCTTCCACGTAATCCTCCACCAGGAAAGGTTCACCCTGGCGCTGATGTGCTATCAGCTGGTCGAGGGCGGCGTTCGTCTTCGGCCTGTAGACTCCGTGCCCGCCGAATGAAACATCCCTTTTGAAAACTATCGTACCCTCCTCGAAAACGTACGGGGGAGTGTGTATGAAGGGCTGCCTGATATCAAGTTCAGTACATAATTTACTAAATGCTACTTTGCTGTCCAACAGTCTTATCAGCTCTTCTGACTCAACTGCTGCTTCAATATGCTCCGGGAACTCCTGCCTCACCCTTGCAAGGGCTAGGGGATGGCCTATCGGGATGATGAGCGAAGGCCTGAGAAGGGCTGTCGCCTTGAGCAGTGTCCGTCTGTATCCGAACTCGTCGCGGAATATGTTCTGGGGGAAGTCCACAAGTTCCACGGAAAGTCCGTGACCTTGCAGCGAACTTTTCGCGACAGGTCCTATGTCACCCATCGTGCCAAAGAGAAGTATGTCGCAGCGCCCCTCCATTATTTATATATCATCGGAACTTCAAATTTACATATTTCGATTAACATTTTATATTTTTGCCCGTCTATTATCCGGAACAGTTTTAATCAGGAGAAGTGAAAAGATTTACGATTATCATCGCGGCGCTCGCTATAATGCTCCCCGTGCTGTGCTCTGCGGGTAACAAGGTGCCCAAGGACCGCATCAGCAGCGTAATAAGCGACTATTCGGGGGTGGATGGATTCGAATCGGTGAAACTTGGGACCCTCGGTTCCATGGCCCTGAAGTTCGCGGCCAGGTCCGTGCTCGACACCGACGACGAGCTCATCAGAAACTTTATCAGCCTGGCTGACGGAATCAGGAAGATATCCATAATAGACTACGAGGATTGCGACCCTGAAGTCAGGCGCCAGATTACCGGACGCCTCGACAGGGCTCTTTCGTCCACCGAGGTGCTGATGGAGGCGAAGGACGGCGGGGATGCAGTGAAAATTTACGGCAGCTTCAATTCCGATTCCGGCAAGGTCAGGGACCTTGTGATGTATGTCCCTTCCGACTGCACCCTTGTATGCCTTTTCGGCAATATCCCGCTCGACGCTCTTTCAAAGCTGGCAGAATAGATGACCTCTGGAGAATTCATATCGGTGTTCACGCCCCTGGA
>JAKSKC010000104.1 GCA_024401945.1 Bacteroidales bacterium | reverse complement strand
TGACGAACATCTGGTTGCAGTAGAGCTGTATCTTGTTCTTGTCGATGGCCATCCTCTCCTTGATCTTCGGGAAGTAGAGCACGCCGGTGAGGTTGAACGGATAGTCGACGTTGAGATGGATCCAGAACATAGGGTCCTCCTCCATAGGGTAGAGGGCCTTGTAGAAATTGAGGTAGTCCTCGTCCTTGAGGGTGGAAGGAGCCTTGGTCCATATAGGGTCGATCGAGTTGATGAGGTTGTCCTCGTCGGTCTCCACGGACTTGCCGTCCTTCCATTCGGTCTTCTTGCCGAAGACCACAGGGACCGGCATGAATTTGCAGTATTTGTCGAGAAGCTGCTCGATTCTGGTCTTGTTGCCGAATTCCGCCGCGGACTCATCGTCGAGATGAAGGGTGATGACAGTTCCGCGGTCCTCCTTCCTGCACTCTCCCATAGAGTATTCAGGAGAGCCGTCGCAGCTCCATTTCACGGCCTTGGCGCCATCCTTCCAGCTGAGGGTCTCGATGGTCACCTTGGACGCCACCATGAAGGATGAGTAGAATCCGAGGCCGAAATGACCTATGATGCTGCTCATCTGGTCCTTGTATTTCTCGAGGAATTCCCCGGCGGATGAGAATGCTATCTGGTTGATGTACTTGTCCACCTCCTCATCGGTCATACCGATGCCGTGGTCGATGATCCTGAGGGTCTTTTTGGATTCGTCGAGCTTCACCTCGACCTTGAGGTCGGAGATGTCACCCTTGAATTCGCCGCTCGACGCGAGGGCCTTGAGTTTCTGCGACGCGTCAACGGCGTTGGCTACCAGCTCGCGGAGGAATATTTCGTGGTCACTGTAAAGGAATTGCTTGATAACGGGGAAGATGTTCTCGGTGGTTACGCCTATCTGTCCCTTGAGAGTTTTAGTTGCCATATCAAATTCGTTTTGCAGCAATTCAATCAATTTGCGTTCCAGTGACAAAATGTCACAATATTTTTGCGTATTTTTGCCGTATGAACAAAAGGGACAGAAGCATACTGATAATGTTGGGGACTCCCCTGCTCGCAGGTCTGGTGCTGGGATACATCATCGGACTGTGCTGCGGACTTCACAGGGGCAGGACCGGATCGGAGAAAATAAAGGCCGGAGAGCATGTGGAGCAGGTGGAGACTCCGGATGGCGGCAGCGGCGATGCGGATCTGGCGGACAGGACGGAGGATGAGAACACCTCCGGGGAGGGCGTTCCGGCCCAGAAGGAGGTCATCTATTACACATCACATATATCCTACCAGACCGAATTCGCGGACCTCAACGAGGAGACCGTCGAATATGCCAAGAAGGTGGGGCTGGCGAAGATTCCCAAGGACCGCAAGGAAGTGCGCAGGGACAAACTGGTGAAGATCGAGGACAACGACTGCTACATAGTGGACGAACTCAACTACTCGGTGCCGTACCTTACCAAAAAGGCGGCCGCGGAGCTCGATGCCATCGCAAGTGCGTTCAGGGATTCACTCAGGAACAAGGAACTGCCGGAGTACAAGCTCATCGTGACGTCGGTTCTGCGCACGGAGGAGGACGTTGAGAAGCTTCACCGCAGCGGCAACCCCAATGCGTCGGACAATTCGGCACACTGCTACGGTACCACCTTCGACATCACCTACATCAAGTATTTCCGCGAGAAGGAGACGGATGAGTTCATGCAGCCGTTCGAGCTGACCAAGGTACTGGCGGAGGTCCTGCGTGACCGCAGGAATGCGGGAAGGATATTCGCGAAGTACGAGAGGCAGGAGCACTGCTTCCACATCACCGCAAAATAGGTATTTGATCCTGTACGGCAGATCTTCGTAGAGGCAGAAGCGCTTCGCCTTGCGTATCCATTTCTGCTCCTCCCCCTTTACGTGCTCCTGTACTATGTCGAAGCCTATCCCCCCTTTCAGGTATTCCTCTATGACGGGGTCCGCTATCTTCACGAAGAGCTGCGGGAACATCTCGAAGCTGGAATAATGCTCGCTGAACCAGCGCATCAGCTGCAGGGTATGCAGCAGGCTGTGGTACTGGGCGCCCGGCATCAGGATGATCTGATATCCGAAACATTTCTCCCCCTCATATCTGCCGACGGAAGGGATGAAGGTGCACGGGCGCATCATGATTCCCTCGGGAGCGGGAAGTTCACGATAATCACCGTTCTTGATGAACGGGGCGCCGATATATTCGTAAGGACGCGAGGTGCCGATGGCCGGCGTGACGTTGGTGTTGTTCCACAGTCCTCCGCCGCAGTAGAGTTCACAGGAGAACAGACCCGGGATGTCGGATGCAGGCGCGATGGTCCACGGCATCAGGACCGCGTTGGATTCGCAGGCGCGCGCGGATATTATGTGGAGGGGGAAGGTGGCGTCTATCTCGTGATAGTAATAATAGGAGAGCTCGCCGAGCGTGAGTCCGTGCCTGTGGGCCACCGAAGGTATCCAGAGCTCGGTGTCGAGCGTGACAGGCATACTGCCCTCGACGATCCTGCCTGCAGGGTTGATATGGTCCACGATATATATGGACGGCCCCTCCTCCATGCGGGAACGGAAGAGAAGAAGCCTCATCACGTCCCTCGTATAGTTGAAGTATCTTACACCTACGTCCGAGATTTCGACGACCACCGCGTTCAGACAGGCCCGTTCGTCCTGGCTGAAATCTATATGGCTCGTCCCGGGGGTCAGTTCAGCCGAAGAGGGCTGGAACACTGCCGCCAGGTTGCCTCTCTCCCTGAAGATGTCGTACAGGTAGCGCTGTGATGCCGTGTCCCAGCAGTTCTGGGTACAGAAGCATCCCACGCGTCCCTCGATGAGGCTCTTGTCGAGCTGGTCCGCGACCGGTGTCGTCCTGAACGAGAACATCCCTTATCTGGAAAGGACCTTCTGTGCGATCGCAATGACGTCCTCCGCCACTTTGGCAGCAGCCTCAGGGGTCGGGGCCTCGGCGTAGATCCTGATTATAGGTTCAGTGTTGGAGCGTCTGAGAATCACCCATTTGCGTTCCGCTTCGAAGTCAACGCGGACTCCGTCCAGGGTGCAGACCTTCTCGTTGCTGTATTCTTCCTTGACTTTCTCGAGGACCGCAACCGCCATAGCCGGGTCGCTGAGTTCGATGCGGTTCTTGTCGATGAAGTACTCCGGAAGTGTCTTCTTGTATTCGCTGACCTTCATTCCGTTGTTGGCGAGCAGGCTGAGGAAGAGAGCCGTTCCCACCATTGCGTCCCTGCCGCAGTGACTTTCAGGGAAGATGACTCCCCCGTTGCCCTCTCCGCCGATGAGGGCGTCCACCTCGTGCATCTTCGTGGTCACGTTGACCTCCCCAACTGCAGAAGCATAGTATGTTCCGCCGTGAGCCTCGGTCACGTCGCGCAGGGCCCTTGATGAGGACAGGTTGGACACTGTCGCCAGGTTCCTGCGTCCACGTGATGCAGCCTTGCCGAGAAGGTAGTCCGCCACAGCCACGAGAGTGTATTCCTCGACGAACGGAGTTCCGTCCTCGCAGATGAATGCAAGACGGTCGACATCCGGGTCCACGCTGATTCCGAGGTCGGCCTTCTCGGCCACCACGGTCCTGCTGAGGGTCTCGAGGTTCTTCGGGAGCGGTTCAGGATTGTGGGCGAAGTTGCCGGTGCAGTCCCCGTTCAGAAGGATGCACTCGACGCCGAGTCTCTCGAGGAGCTTCGGCATTATGATGGATCCGACCGAGTTGATGGAGTCGACCACAACCTTGAAATGCGCGGCCTTCACGGCCTCGGCGTCAACGTCGGTCAGTGCGAGCACGTCGTCTATGTGCGCATCGGTGAAATCCTTTTCGGTTATGCTGCCGAGTCCGTCCACCGGAGCGAAATCGAAGTCACCTTTCTCTGCAAGTTCAAGAATGGCGTTGCCCTGGGCGGCAGTGAGGAATTCCCCCTTGTCGTTGAGGAGCTTGAGGGCGTTCCATTCGCGCGGGTTGTGCGATGCGGTGAGGATTATTCCACCGTCGGCATTGGCGAAGCGCACCGCGAGTTCAGTGGTCGGGGTGCTGGCGTATCCGCACTTGACCACGTCGACTCCGCAGGCTATGAGGGTGCCGCAGACCAGATTCTCCACCATCTCCCCCGACATTCTGGCATCCTTGCCGACGACAACCTTGTATTTCTTTCCGTTCGGCACCGGCTTGCGCTCCGGAAGGGTGGCGCAGTATGCGTAGGTGAAATTTACTATGTCGATAGGAG
>JAKSKC010000103.1 GCA_024401945.1 Bacteroidales bacterium | reverse complement strand
TGACATCCGATTCCGAAGAAGGACTTGATAATCTCCCTTTCCCTCGGTGTGAGAATCTGGAGTGCGCGGTCTATCTCGGTGCTGAGCGATTCGCTTACAAGCCCCTTGTCGGCCATAGGTGAATCGTCATTAGGAAGGATGTCCAGAAGGCTGTTGTCCTCACCCTCTACGAAAGGAGCATCCACTGACACGTGGCGTCCTGACACCCTGAGGGTATCGGCGATCTTGTCCTTAGGGACCTCGATCATTTCTGCAAGCTCCTCGGTGGACGGCTGGCGTTCGTTCTCCTGCTCGAACCTTCCGAGTGCCTTGTTGATCTTATTCAGGGAACCGACCTGGTTCAATGGTAGTCTTACAATACGGGACTGCTCTGCAAGAGCCTGAAGAATGGACTGGCGTATCCACCATACTGCATAGGAGATGAACTTGAATCCTCGTGTCTCATCGAATTTCTCTGCGGCCTTGATAAGTCCCAGATTGCCTTCATTAATAAGGTCCGGGAGGCTGAGGCCCTGATTCTGATACTGCTTCGCAACAGATACCACGAATCTCAAATTCGCCCTTGTAAGTTTGTCCAGAGCAACCTTGTCGCCTTTGCGTATCCTCTGGGCAAGTTCCACTTCCTCTTCAGGTGACACCAACTCCTCGCGGCCGATCTCCTGGAGATACTTGTCCAGCGCAGCACTTTCGCGGTTGGTGATCGATTTTGTAATCTTAAGCTGTCTCATATATTAAAGTTTCCTATTCGTTCTTTCCGAATCCGAAATAAGAAGCTTTGCCGTTTGCGGTCACACCCTCGATGAAGATTGCTCTCTTTGTCTTACCCGCAATGTCGATGACATCCTTAGGAGAACTTACAGGCTGGTCATTCACATACTGGATGATGAAACCTTCCGATGCACCTGCGGCGAGCATCTTGCCCGGGCCCACGGTTACAATCTCAACTCCCTTCTGCAGGCCGAGCATCTCGAGCTTTTCCTTCGAAGGAGTGCGGAGCATACAACCGTAGAATGCAACTGAGCCGTCTTCCTGGACAGTACCGTTATCAGTGGTGATTGCCTGGAATGTGACGTCGAATACTTTCGGCTCGCCGTCACGGAGTACCGTGATCTGAACTTTGTCACCAGGATGGAAATTATTCACCTTTTCCTGGAGGTTGGACATACCAGTGATCTGAGCGGATCCCAGCGCGATAATAACGTCGTCTTTCTTGAGGCCGGCCTTGTCGGCAGCGCTTCCTTTCTGTACTTCATTAATATATACGCCGTTTCTTGTAGAAAGTTTCAACTCGGAAGCTTTTTCTTCAGTGAGGTTTCCACCGGTGATTCCGAGCATCACCCTCTTCACTGTTCCGAAGTCTATGAGGTCACTCACGATGCGGTTTACAATGTTTGAAGGGACCGCAAAAGAATAACCGGAATATGAGCCGGTAGTAGATACGATAGCGGTATTGATACCAACCAGTTTGCCTTCCTTATTGACAAGTGCGCCGCCTGAATTGCCGGGGTTGACGGCAGCATCAGTCTGGATGAAGGACTCGATCTTGAACTCGCCCGTATAATTCGGCATCTGACGGCCCTTTGCGCTGACGATTCCAGCTGTGATGGTGGAGCGGAGTTCCTCTCCGAGAGGACTTCCGATTGCAAGCACCCATTCGCCGAGGCGGAGATTATCGGAATCAGCAAATTCAACGACAGGAAGGCCCTCAGCATCGATCTTGATGAGGGCGACATCGGTAGCAGGGTCTGTACCGATGACCTGTGCCGTATAAGTCTTGTTGTTGTTCAATGTGACGCGGACCTCGGTAGCATTCGCAACGACGTGGTTGTTGGTCACGATGTAGCCGTCCTGGCGGATTATGACGCCGGAACCGCTTCCTTTCTGAACCCTGTCACGTGACTGCGGCATACCCTCGTCACCGAAAAAGAACTGGAAGAAAGGATCTATCTGGTAGCGCTGCGTGGTCTTGACGGACACCTCCACATAAACTACAGCATCAACGGCAGTCTCTGCCGCATAAGTGAAATCGGGATAATCGGTCTGTGCCAAATTGACAGTCCTGTATGCGGATCCGTCAAATGATGTTGTACTGTTTGCGGCACTTGCCTCAGGGACTGCAGCGCGGACTACTCCATATGCTACGCACGCACTCAGGAGCACGGCTGCCAGAACTGTAATGATATTTTTACTCATAACAATAAGATTTAATTCGTTAAATGCATTGCGAATTTAAAAAATTCCGGGAGTTCCCAAGTCAAATAATATGCCAAATCGCGGACAACCACTCTTGATTTTTCCTATATTTGACACATTATGAATCTGATACAACTCTTCAAAAATATCAGGCCGTTTGTCAAGCCTTATAAATGGCTGGTGCTGATAACACTCATACTGACACTCATCGGTTCCCTCATAGCACAGGTGAATGCCGTCGTACTCGACAGGACCGTGGATGCGGTGAACGCGCTGATAGGAATCGACAACTTCTCCTGGGCCAAGGCCGCAAGGATACTTACAATCATCTCCATAGTGCTCCTGTCGAAGGAAATCATTTCCGCATTCGTCACCTTCGCCCAGAATTTCTTCGGCGAGAGGATGAGGGTGTTCGTCAGCAAGGACATGAGCCAGGCGGTGATAGACAAGATCCTGACATTCAGGATGGCCTTCTTCTCACGTCAGGAGAACGCAACAGGACAGCTCCAGACGAGGATTGACCAGGGAGTAAGCAGTCTCAGCCGCACCGTGCAGAACTTCTTCATAGACCTCCTGCCTCTTTTCACCAGTGCCATACTCGCGCTCATACTCATGTTCGCAGCCAACGTATGGGTGGGGCTGACAGCCCTCTTCATAGTACCGATCTACTGCTGGATAACCGTGCGCCAGGCAAGGAAGCTGAAAGGATGGAGGCGCAATATGAGGAACCTCCGCGAGATGAAGAGCCACGGTGTGATGAATATCATCGAGAGCATCAATGTCATCAAGAGTTTCAACCGCGAGGGTATCGAGAGCGAGAAGCAGTGGGACATACAGACCCAGTTCACGGACAACCAGATGGCGGTAAGGAAGACTTCCTTCTACTATGATGCCGTCAAGAGCTTCGTAAGGCAGGTAGGTACCGTCCTCATCATCATCCTTACGGCCTATCTCGTGCTGAGCGGATATCCGGGGATGACGATAGGAAAGATCATGTACCACGTGATGCTTTTCTCCAACGTCACGGCTCCTATCACACAGCTCCAGCGCATATTCGACGACATGAACGACGCGCTGATCTACGCAGAGGGCTTCTTCGACATCCTCAACTCGGATGAAGATACCGAAAAGAGCGGCAGCTACATACCTGAGAAGGTGTGCGGCAACTTCGAAATCTCCGGTGTGGATTTCACCTATCCGAACGGAAACAAGGCCCTGCACAATATCAATATGAAGATAGAAAGCGGGAAGATAACCGCCTTTGTAGGCCTCTCGGGAGCAGGAAAGTCAACAATCGTGAACCTGTTGGACAAGTTCTACGAATCGGACTGCGGAGGCATCAAGCTCGACGGTGTGGAGCTCAGGGACTATGACACACATTTCCTGCGCGACAATATCGGCCTCGTGCTGCAGAAGAACCATATCTTCGACGGTACGATTGAGGAAAATATCAGGTACGGCCTTCCTGATGCCACATTCGAGCAAGTGGAAGAGGCGGCAAGGAAAGCGTACATCTATGACCAGATAATCTCATTGCCTAAGGGATTCCAGTCCCAGGCTACGGAACTCTCCGGAGGCCAGCAGCAGAGAATTGCAATCGCCAGGATGTTCCTCAAGAACCCTCCTATCATCTTCCTGGACGAGCCGACGGCTTCGCTTGATGCTATCGCCACCGAGCAGATCAAGGCCAGCATAGACGAGATAAAGAGGGGCAGGACAGTCATCATCATCTCACACTCCATCTCCCAGATCATCGACAGCGACATCATCTACGCCCTCAAGGCAGGCCGCGTGGAGCAGAGTGGAAATCCTGACGAAGTATACCGCCAGGGCGGAATCTACAAGGACATTGTGGATGCCTCAGCCCGCTCCCTCAACATAGAGAAACTGGCCCACACCCTCGATTCCGACGGTGACGGCCAGCTCTTCGACTAATAAAAAAAGGGCGGATAGCTGACATGCCATCCGTCCTTTGAGCCACTTGTCAGACTTGAACTGGCGACCTGCGCGTTACGAATGCGCTGCTCTA
>JAKSKC010000102.1 GCA_024401945.1 Bacteroidales bacterium | reverse complement strand
TTGTCGAAGTTCAGAGCACCGTTCACAGCGATGTCGAACATCACGTCACCTGCAGAGGGAGGGCGACCCACTACCCTCTTCGACGTAGCATAGAACGGGTCTCGATAGACCTCCTCGCATTCCACGAAGGCGTCCTCGCTTATCAGGCTGCGGAATCTGCATGCATCCATGAAATAATACTCCACTCCGTCCTTCTCGTTCCCCCTGGGGGCTCTGGAAGTTGCCGATATGGAGAATTCGAATTCGGGATGCAATTTGAGAAGGTGTGATACCACCGTGCTCTTGCCTGCGCCTGACGGGGCGGAAAATATGACTACTTTGTTGGCCATTTCTTGTCAATGTTTCCGCAAAAATAATTAAATTTGTCTGGTTTATCGTTTGACAAGTTCATTTATATTATATCGTAAAACTATTATGGTTTCTTTTAAAGAATTAGGTCTTGTAAACACCCGTGAGATGTTTGCAAAGGCGGTCAAGGGAGGTTATGCCGTCCCTGCGTTCAATTTCAACAACATGGAGCAGCTTCAGGCCATCATCAAGGCTGCATCGGAGACAAAGTCCCCGGTCATCCTCCAGGTCAGCAAGGGTGTGCGCAACTATGCCAACCAGACCCTTCTCCGCTATATGGCCCAGGGTGCTGTGGAGTATGCAAAGGAACTCGGATGGGAGAAACCTCAGATCTGTCTCCATCTTGACCACGGTGATTCTTTCGAGCTTTGCAAGAGCTGCGTGGATTTCGGATTCTCATCAGTCATGATCGACGGATCGGCTCTTCCATACGAGGAGAACATCGCCCTTACAAAGAAAGTTGTGGAGTACGCCCACAAATATGACGTTACAGTAGAGGCCGAACTCGGAGTTCTCGCAGGTGTAGAGGACGAGGTTGCTGCCGAGGAGTCACATTATACGAAACCTGAGGAGGTTATCGACTTCGCTACCCGTACCGGTTGCGATTCCCTTGCAATCTCCATCGGAACCAGCCACGGAGCATACAAGTTCAAACCTGAGCAGTGCACCCGTGACCCTAAGACCGGACGTCTTGTACCTCCACCACTCGCATTCGACGTTCTCCACGAGGTTGAGAACAAGCTCCCTGGATTCCCGATCGTCCTCCACGGATCATCTTCAGTTCCACAGGAGTATGTGGACATCATCAACGCCAACGGTGGAAAGCTTCCTGATGCTGTAGGTATTCCTGAGGAGCAGCTCCGCGAGGCCGCAAAGAGCGCTGTCTGCAAGATCAACATCGACTCAGACTCACGTCTCGCCTTCACTGCAGCTGTCCGCAAGGTCTTCAGCGAGAAGCCGGGCGAATTCGACCCTCGCAAGTACTGCGGTCCTGCACGTGACCTTATGACAGTTCTTTACAAGGACAAGATCGTCAATGTCCTCGGATCTGACGGAAAGGCTGAATAATCCTCTCCTCATACATTGAATGAAGGCGACCGACTACATCGGCCGCCTTTGTCTATCCTATTATATATCTTCCGATTACGGGGATCCGGCGGATGAGAACCGCAACTATGGCGGAGACTGTGAACGAGCTTGCGGCGGTGGCAAGGATGACAAGCGGGGTTGAAGGGATGAGCCCGCGGTACAGACCTGCGAAGAAAGCCAGGGCGACCATATGGCCGAGGTACATTCCGTAGCTGGCCTTTGAGACAGGCAGAATCACATTCCGGTATACCCATCCGTCCGAGCTGATGATCCTCAGCACAAGCACTGTCCCGATCGTCATCAGCGCAACTCCGGCGCTGTCGTAGCACCAGGTGGTCTCCCAGTATACGGCATCGTTGATAGGACCGGCAGCCGGGAATATTCCTCCGCTGGTTGCGCTGACGCGCTTCAGGAAGCCGGAGAAGCAGATTGCAAATCCTCCGATGAAGCAGGGGATTCCGGCCGCGAGGGATTTCCCTGCTGTAATGCCGCTGCCGAATTTCCTGAACCACAGGCCCACGAGAAGGTATCCGACGAACCCGCTCAGATAGTAGAATGTGCCGTATGTGTTCCAGCAGGCTTCACCCCATAACGGGAACAGAGCCTGCCTCGGGATGCCTGTAGGACCGTAGGTTATGGCAAGCTGTCCGCCTGATGCCCAGTCCCTGAAAAGCGGGATCAGGGTGGTGAACAGCCATATGCAGATGTATGCCGTCAGCTCCTTCCTGCCGGCCTTCTCCGCCCAGGGGGAGAGGAGCGGCATCAGGAGATACAGTCCCAGAATCATATACACGAACCACAGATGACCTGCGGCATAATTGAAGTTGAGGAGAAGTCCCTTGAGGTTGGAAACGCTATCACCCCAGTAGAAGGCATAGAACAGGGACCAGATGACGAACGGGATGAGGATCCTGGCGGCCCTTCTGCGCAGGAATTCCTTCGCCGGATAGTGCAGCGGAAACTGAAGGAATGAGGATGCTATGACGAACAGCGGTACGCAGCAGCGTACGAAGGAGTCGAAGAATGCCACCCAGTATCCGTCGGAAGCATTGGCTATGAGGGAGCCGTCACCTCCCAGATAAAACGGTTCGGCACTGTGCACGACCATGACCATAAGGCAGGCCAGCACCCGCATCCAGTCAACCCAGACAACACGTTCGGTCTTTTCCATAAAGGAATATGTTTAAAGCATTTTTTTCTTCTTGAATGCAATCCACGCAGCCATCACGATTAACGCCATAAGTATCACGATGGCGATCCAGGCCCATTGCCGTGTTCCGAACGGCAGCTCCACATTCATTCCATAGAAACTTGCGATAAGGGTCGCAGGCATAAGGAGGACGCTTATGAAGGTGAATATCTTCATAATGCGGTTCTGGTCGAGGTTGATGATACCGACAACGGTGTCCTGCAGATACTCGAGACGTTCGAAGGCGAAATTGGTGTGGTTGATCAGGGATGCTATATCCTGGAGGATTATACCGAGGTCCTCCCGCAGTTCGCTGTCCTTCGGGCAGAGCTTGCTCTTGAGGATGTTGGACACAAGCCTCTGCTTGTCCACCACATTCTCGCGCACGAACATCGCGTTCTCCTGCAGCTGGTTGATATCCAGGAGGAACTCCTCGTTGATATCCTCCTGCTGGTTGATCCTTTTGCTGAACTGGCTCACGTCCTTGGAGATGATCTCGACGATGTCGGCGTCAAGGTCCACACGCTTGTCCATAATCTCCACGAACACGTGCCATCCGTCCGTGAAAAGTTCGGGACGCGCCTGCATCTTGTTCTGAAGGGTGTCGAAGGACCGGAGGGGAATCTCCCTCAGGGTGGTGAGCATACCGTCGGACAGGATGAAGGATACGGGATCCATCAACATCTCGTCATCCGCCGGTGAAAGGAAATTGGTGTTCGCGAAGATTGCCTTGCCCTCTTCGCTGAAACGTGAAGAACTTTCAATCTCCTCGGCCTCGGCCCTTGTCTGGACCTCGGTTCCAAGGTACTCTTCAACCGCCCTCTTCTCATCTCCCGTAGGTTCCAGAAGATCTATCCAGAGGACATTTTCTTTGCTGATAGAAGCAAACTCCGTTTTGGACCCGCTGACTCTCACGTCATCGCCGAGTCTGTAGAAAATCTTGATCATTTCTCGTTCCTTTTGCAGGTTGGCCGACATCACGGAGAAGCCGGCGCGCAAATATAAGATATTTTGTTTATTTTTGTAATTCCATTGAAAAGAAAATGTTATGATAATAATCGTAGAGAGCGGAGCAACCAAGACAGCCTGGTGCTCTGTGGCTGCGGACGGGAGCCAGATATCCGTCAGAACAGCGGGAATCAATATCGCTGTAATGCGCCAGGAGGCAATAAATGCCATAATCAACGAGGCGGCACCCCAGCTCAATCCATCCGGAGAGAAGGTCAGTGAGGTCCACTATTATGCGGCCGGCCTTATCATCCCTGAGGGAGTGAAGGTGCCCGATCAGGTGGTGGCGCTCGACAACGAGCTCAAGAAGTTCTTCCCTGAGGCGGAAATGGAGTATGCTTCGGACCTGCTCGACGCAGCCCGCGCCGTCTGCGGACATAAACCTGGAATCGCCGCGATAATGGGAACAGGCTCCAACAGCTGCCTGTTCGACGGGGAGAAGATCGTGAAGAATGTCCGTTCCGCAGGCTTCATCCTCGGGGATGAGGGCGGAGGCGCCCGCCTGGGAAAACTGTTCATGGCCGATTTCCTGAAGGGGATAGTTCCGGAGCCGGTGAGCAGCGAGTTCGCGAGGGATTTCAAGGTGGACTATATGACAGTCGTGCAGAACGTCTACAAGAGCGAGGCCCCTTCAAAGTATCTCGGAAGTTTCGCACCGTGGATACTCGAGCGCTACGACAGCTGCGATTATGTCAGGAAACTGGTGGACGACAATTTCCGCGCTTTCATCGAGAGGGCGCGCAGCCAGTATGACATCAGGAAGTACCCTGTGGGCGTGGTCGGCGGTTTCGGCT
>JAKSKC010000101.1 GCA_024401945.1 Bacteroidales bacterium | reverse complement strand
TGCGGAGGCGGTTGTTTGCAGATATTCTATTATCTTTGCAGATGGTACCGTCTCGAGGGGTGAGGCGAAAATTCCCAGCGGGTCGCTCATGGCGACACCGACTCTGGCTCTGCCGTAATCTATGCCGACGAATCTGTCCATTATTTGCAAAATTAATCAAATTATGGCTAATCGCAAGAACGAAATACTAATTGCCGCAGCGGGACTGCTCGTCGGATACCTCATCACGGCGGTCAGTCCGCTCAGGTTCACGGTAAGGGGGTATCCGGGGGCGGAGGAGAGGCAGAACGCGGCCGTGACGCAGGCCAGGGTCGATTCCCTGGAATCGGTCATCCACCTGTGGGGAATCTACTCGGAAAACCTGAAGAGGGTGCTGAAGGGTGAGAAGACCATTTCCCTGGACAGCCTCGAGAAGAGGGGCAATGAATATATAAGCGGGAAGTCGCCGGCGGAGCTGATGGCAAGGGATTCCATCCTCAAGGCCACCGTCGCCGACGAGGACAAGTTCGAACTCAGGGACAGGCGCCAGCGCGAGCTCCCTATCGAGGGGGAACACTTCATCAGACCGCTGAAGGGTTCGGTATCACGGGGATATGAAAGCGTCCTGCATCCGGCGGTGGATATAACCGCTCCTGCGGGTGACCTGGTGAAGTCGGTACTGGACGGAACGGTCATCTACACGGGATGGAGCGACGAGAGCGGATACACGATAGTGATCCAGCATCACAACGACATAATATCCCTGTACGCCCACAACCAGAAGCTTCTGAAGAAGAAGGGTGACAGGGTCAAGGCCGGCAGCGCCATCGCGCTCGTCGGGAACATGGGGGCGCTCACCACGGACGACCATCTCCGCTTCGAGCTCTGGTACAAGGGTGAAAGCGTTGACCCGCAGAAATATATAAAGTTTTGAGAAAGAGAAGGATAGCAATACTCGGATCGACCGGATCCATAGGCACACAGACCCTTGACGTCATCAGGATGCACAGGGATCTTTTCGAGGTCGTGCTCATAAGCGCGAGAAGTTCCACAGCCAGACTGGCGGAGCAGGCGCGGGAGTTCGACGTGAACGACGTAGTGATATGCGACGAAGGAAGATACGGCGAACTGTCAGCCCTGCTGGATGACTCCGACAGCAAAGTGTGGGCGGGGACCGACAGCCTCTGCTCGCTTGTGCGTTCCGACAACGTGGACATAGTGGTCGGGGCGATGGTAGGGTTCAGCGGTCTGAAACCAACCCTGGCGGCAATAGAGAGCGGCAAGATAATAGCCCTGGCCAACAAGGAGACCCTCGTCGCGGCAGGATCCGTGGTAATGGCTTCCGCCAGGAGGCACGGAGCCGTGATACTCCCCGTGGATTCGGAACATTCCGCCATATTCCAGTGCCTGCTCGCCGCTCAGGGGAACAGCGTTGAAAAGATACATCTGACCGCATCCGGAGGCCCTTTCAGGACCTGGAGCAAGGAAAAGATAGCATCAGCCACCGCAGCCCAGGCTCTCAGGCATCCGAACTGGGATATGGGAGCGAAGGTCACGATAGACTCCGCAACGATGATGAACAAGGGTTTCGAGGTCATGGAGGCGGGATGGCTCTTCGACGTCGCACCATCCTCGATCAACGTGCTCATCCATCCGCAGTCGACGATACATTCGATGGTCGAGTTCACCGACGGTTCCGTCATCGCCCAGCTCGGATGTCCGGATATGAGGATCCCGATAGGATTCGCGCTGAATTTCCCGGAGAGGATCACCAACGGTGCCGCGAAGCTTGATTTCACGACCCTCGCAGCGCTCAGTTTCGAGGCCCCTGACACCGACAGGTTCCCGAACCTGAGGCTCGCCTTCGAGGCGATGGAGACAGGCGGGAACGCCCCCTGTGCGCTCAACGCGGCCAACGAAGTCGCAGTGGCCGCATACCTTGCCGGGAAGATTGGGTTCTACGACATATCACGCATCAACGAAAAATGCCTGCGGGGCCTGAATTTTGTGGCGGACCCGGGGATTGACGACATTTTTGAAACAGACAGAGAAACAGCCAGGATAGCGGATGATTGCATTGGTTAAGGCGCTGCAGGTCATACTGGCCTTGTCAGTACTCATATTCATACACGAGCTGGGGCATTTCGCCTGGGCCAGGATTTTCCGCATCAAAGTGGAGAAGTTCTACCTGTTCTTCGACATCGGCGGGCACAGGATAGCCAGCTGGAAATGGGGCGAGACGGAATTCGGAATAGGATGGCTGCCTCTCGGGGGCTACTGCAAGATTGCAGGTATGGTGGATGAATCGATGGATATGGAGCAGCTCAAGGGCGAACCGAAACCATGGGAATTCAGGACCCATCCGGCCTGGCAGAGACTGTTCGTCATGGCCGGCGGAGTGCTCAACAACTTCATCTTCGCTATAGTGGCCTACTGCCTGATACTGGGCATCTGGGGACAGAGCTACATCCCGAACAGGGGGACGCAGATATACACCAACGAACTCGGATACGAGATGGGATTCCGTTCCGGGGACGAGATAATCGATTTCGACGGATACGAACCCGGGAACTTCGGGATGCTGCAGGCCGATCTGGTGCGCAGGAACGTCCGCGAGGCGAGGGTGCTGAGAGGCCGGGATACAGTGAAGATAGTGATAGACCAGAGTTATTTCGGGGAAGTTATGAACTCGGCCGGATTCTTCGACCTGGCGATTCCGTTCGTGATCGATTCAGTGATGGAGACCTCGCCCAACACCCAGCTGATGAAGGGCGACAGGCTGGTTTCGGTGGAAGGGACTCCCGTTGAATTCCTGCAGGACGCCTCTCCTGTCCTCGCCGGATGCAGCGGAGGCTTTGCCGAAGCCGGGATCATCAGAGGGGCCGACACACTGGCCACAACCCTCCAGGTCGACAGTCTGGGCAAGATAGGCGTCTACGCCAAGGCCCCCGCCGTCGAGACCCGTGAATACGATTTTCTTGAATCCATCCCCGCCGGTATGAAACTCACCTTCTCGACCATAGCTGACTACCTGAGCGACCTGAGACTGCTCGCGACTCCGAGCACGGGTGCCTACAAATCCGTGGGCAGTTTCATTGCAATAGGACAGGTAATGCCGGCCAGCTGGGACTGGTTCAGATTCATCAACATACTCGCCCTGCTGTCGATAATGCTGGCGGTGATGAACCTCATCCCCATCCCCGGCCTTGACGGAGGCCACATACTTTTCACCCTGGTGGAGATGATCACGGGAAAGAAGCCGGGCGACAGGTTCCTCTACATCGCGCAGCTCATAGGAATGGCGCTGCTGATAGGCCTTATGCTGCTCGCATTCGGCAATGACATAGGCAGATTGATACACTAAAAATTTTTGAGATATGAAAAGAATCCTGATTTTCGCACTTGCCTCACTTGCATTGCTTTCGTGCAAGGAACAGGACCGTTCCACCCTGCTTCCGAATGTCAGCGGAAAAGCCGGTGCACTGATCGTGATGACGGAGAAACCACAATGGGAAGGAGAACATGGGGAAAAGGACCGCGCGGTATTCGCCGACGACTGTCCTTTCCTGCCTGTCAGGGAGCCCCTCTACACCCTGATCAACGTGGTCCCATCCGCATTCAACAACCTTTTCAGGGTTCACAGGAACATTCTGTATTTCAATATCAGCCAGAAGGTTGAGAAGGAAGGCGTGGAATACAGGAAGGACGTATGGGCAAGCCCGCAGATAGTTATCGACATCAACGCCCGCACTCCGGAGGAGGCCATCGCCATCATAGATGCGAACGCAGCCAAACTGACCGGTGCGCTCGAGCAGGCTGAAAGGGAGAGGGTCATACGCAACGCCAGGCGTTACGAGCAGAAGGACATCGCCCCCAAGGTGGCCGGGGTGTTCGGAGGTTCCCCCCACTTCCCTGCAGGATACGTGCTCCGCAAGATAAGCGATGATTTCGCCTGGGTGGAATATGACCGTCAGGGCAGCACACAGGGCATCCTGATCTACAAATATCCTGCTACGCCGGGCATCGAGGAGTTCTCGCTGGAAAGGATCATCTCCCAGAGGGACGCCTTTATGAAGGCCAACGTCCCGGGTATGTTCGACGGCACATATATGACTACCGCCAGCCCGCAGGTATTCCCTCCTTACGTGGAGTATATCAAGTTCCAGGGAAGGGAATTCGCGCAGACCAGGGGTCTGTGGGAGGTCAAGGGAGACTTTATGGGAGGCCCGTTCGTTTCCGAATCGTTCTACAGCAGGGACGGTAAGGAGATAATAGTGACGGAGGCTTTCCTGTACTATCCGAACAAGGACAAACGGCTGTTCCTCCGCCAGATCGAGTCAATCCTGTACTCCTGGGAATGGGCGGAAGAGGATAATGAAAAGAACATCGAAAAATAATTTGATGTGTCAAAAAAAATATTTACCTTTGCAATCCTAATTTTTGGTGGGTTCGTATAACGGCTAGTACTCAAGATTTTCATTCTTGCAATGGGAGTTC
>JAKSKC010000100.1 GCA_024401945.1 Bacteroidales bacterium | reverse complement strand
CATTACAGAATGCGGCCCGCTTATTTCAATGAATGCCGACACTCTGAAAGAACATCTCAGTGTCGGGAAGCCTTGTGACGGTCTTGAGGTACGGATAGATAATGCTGACGAAAACGGCATCGGAGAGTTGTGTGTGCGGGGAAAGAGTGTTGCCAAAGGTTATTACAAGGACGATGAGGCAACGGCCCAGGTGTTCGGATCGGACGGTTTCTTCAATACAGGCGACAGTGCGCGCATTGATGCAGAGGGCAGGATTTTCCTCGTCGGGCGCAAAAAGAACACAATAGTCCTTGAAAACGGAAAAAATGTCAATCCGGAGGAGATTGAGAATGTGATCGAGACCAACCTGGACTATGTGAAGGACATTGTCGTATATCAGGCAGATAACAAGTTGTGTGCGGGTCTGTTCATCGAAGATGAGGCCAGGCGCTCTGACCGGGCATTGATTCTGGCGGATATCAAGAAGGTGAACGCCCTTCTTCCGTCATACAAGGCGATAGATTTCGTCGAACTCCCGGACAAGGAGTACGAAAAGACTTCGACGAAGAAAATAAAGAGAACGACCCTTCCCGGGACTTGCTCGGAAAATGGAATTAAAGTGTATTAAATAATAAACCGTATGGATATCAAGCAGGAATTACTGGACATCGTCAAGGACTATGTGGATGTCCCTGTCGGGGAAATTGATACCGCCCTCGGCCTCAAGTATGTGGGAATCAATTCGTTCGTTGTGCTGTCTATGGTTTCTAACATAGAAGAGCATTTCAACATTTCCATTCCCGACAGCAAGCTGATGGAGTTCGCCACCCTTGACGACATAATAGAGTTCATCGGTGGGGAACTGGCGTAGAACTTGAACCTGAAACAAGAAGTCCTGACCGGAAGGCCAGGACTTCTTTATTATTTATGTATCAATTATTTGTTGATTTTGAATGCGCGGAATGAGTGAGGAGGAATCGTGACAGGGCAGGTGCTTGCGTCGAAGCGCTCGCGTCCGTAGATTTTCTCGCTCTGTCCCTGTGTACCTGCGATCACTTCATTGGTCCTGAGGTCTGTAACGCCCTTCGTTCCGTGAACAACCACGTTGATGTCAACCGGAGTGTCGTGGAATGAGTGTACAACGAAAGTATCGTTGTCATAGGTGAACAGTGCAACCTGTGAAGGCCCCTGGATGAATACCTTTGTGTCAGCGGAAGCAACAGCACGGTATCTGTTGAGAGCTGCTGCAGGAAGTGCGTAGAGGTGGCTGAAGTTGTCAGGAATCACCCATACGAAGATGTCGCCGTTTGAATATACACTGTACTGGAGGAGAGGCCATCCGTTCTCATACTGGAGAGTTGAGATGTCCTCCCATGAATCGTTTGTATGGTAGGTCAGAAGAGGAATCTTCACAGGGACGTCTGTCTTGTGCAGATAATCGGTGCGTGAGCCTCCGGTAAGGACAACTACGGTGTCGATGTCGGCCTTGCGGTCTGTTACAGTCATTTCGAAGATGCCGCGGATGCCCTTGTCCTGCATAGCGCGGTAGAATCCGGAAGTAACGATTACTTCACCACCGGCCTTCATGAAGGTCTTCATCTTTGCGAGGATGTCGGCATCGTGTGAAGCGCACTCGGTAAGGAGGACAAGCTTGGTGTCTTTGCTGTACTCAGGGAATTTGCTTACGATCTCGACAGGAACACCGATCATTCCGAGGTAGTTGTGGAGGAAGTCCTCACCGATTGCGTGGAAAGGCTTATAGGCCTTGATTCCGGTAGGTGTTCCGAGCTTGTTCAGGATAGGATCTATCTTCTCGTATGCATATTCTGCAACTCTTCCCCAGGTAGGATTGTCAATTCCGCGTTCCTTGGATACGGCCTTCAATTCGTCCAGATTCAATGTAGGGTTGTCATTTGCCCAGGTACGGTTTCCGTCACGGAACGGGAAGTTCATACCGGCGAAGTTGAAGAGAGTGATTTCAGGAGCCTTTGCAAGAAGAGTGAACCAGAGCTGTTCTGCGAAGAGGTCAGGATAGCGTGCGCCACCTGTATCCACCCATCCTCCGAAGTTGTGCTCCGGGCGGAGCTGCTCGAAGTAACGGATGATGCCGAAACTTTCATAAGCCTGGAGGTGCTGCTCGCTTGTAGCGTCGCGGGTCTCAGTTCCTGTATATACGCCGTCGAATGTGTATGGCCCTCTTTCAAGGTCGAATCCGAGTCCCTGGAAATGGTCGTACCAGTTAGGGTATTTTACGATGACCTTGCATTTAGGGTTCACCTTGTGGGCAGGGTCCACGATGCAGTTCTTTGCTACATCATTGAGAAGGTCCATGCGGAATTCGCCCCAGGATCTGTCTCCCTTGGCCTCCACGCAGTCCTCACATTTGCAGTTGGTGAAATAGTAGTCGTCAAGCACGATTTCATCAAAATAGCCTGCCGTTGTCTCTGCAACCTGTTTGATGATTGCAAGATGCTCCGGATTCGAGTAGCAGAAGGACTCCCAGCGCTGGCGCACGCCGCCTGAGTAATTGTATGTGATACCTCCTGAGACTTCGATACCCTTCGATTTGAAGAATTTGATGGCTGCCTTCATGGCGTCATCCTTTACGAACTGCTGGTCGCGGTATGTCTCGAGATATACCTTGTCAAGAGTGAGGTTCTTGGAATAAGTCTTCCACAGTTCTTCCCAGTTCTTGACGGTACCCATTTGATTTACAGTACCTACCGTGACATACGCAACGGACTTGAAGTTCTTGTAGTGGCCTGCCTGTGCGCTGAAAGCTGTAGCGACGAACAGGATTGCAAGAATGGTAATGATCTTTTTCATTGGCAATTGTTGATTAATTATTAGTAATAAGTGTAAATATTGCTTTTTATCGGACTCCTCCTCCGAAGCCTCCGCCGTGGAAGCCGCCTCCTCCTCCGAAGGATGAAAAGCCTCCGTGACCGGATGTCGAGTGTGCGTTCTGTTCGCGTACGACGGCACTCATGATCGATGAGGACATGTTGTTTGAGAGATAGAGCACCCTGTGGAGCGTTGGATAATCATATCCGAATGTCTCCTCAAAGGCTTTCGGATCTATGTCCTTGAGTTCCTTGGCTATCTTGTCGGCGATGCCGTAAAGTGCTCCGTATATGAGATAGTCCTGCCACAGAGGTAACTCTGATGAGCCCCTTTCTGCTATCAGGGTGAAATCTGTAAGGTATTTCTTGAATCCGAAGGCACGCCTTGCATTCAGTTGCCCTTCAGGAGTATATTCGCCCTTTTTCAGCATCCCCTTGTCCCGGATGTTTGCGGCACCCTGCTGCGGAAGATCCTTCACCCAGTCGCTGACAGTGGCCTGATTGGCTTTCGACCAGCGTGGAAATTCCTTTTTCTGAAGAATCATGTCATTGCCGCTGGCTTCTTTCAGCATCAGGTAGAATTCCTTCTCGCTAGGATTGAGTTCGTCGATATTGCGTTCTGGATTGAAAGCGAGTTCGACATCCCCTTTCGCATTTTTGGTGAGGACTATATATTTGTTCTTCACCATCTGCAGGATGAGGGCGCTTGCGATGGCGCTCTCGCTACCGGTCCTTCCGCATTTGGAAAGGATGTAGCGCGTGGCCAGAAGGTCGCCTCCGAACGGAAGTTCCCTTTCATAGCCGATGTCCTTGATCCTCTCGAGACCGAACATTTTCAGGTTGCGTTTCCGTATCGCGCGCTTTGCGCTGACCGTCGTGATTCCGAAGATGGTAAGCAGGCTGGCAAGGAATCCTATGACTCCTCTTGTCTCTTCCTGCTCTTTGTCGAGGTAGTCCTGGTATGTGCTGCCCTTGAAGGCTTCATCCAGTTTTTCCTGGAATGCTCCGCCATCATGACTGGCCGGTTCGAAGATTCCCTTGTTGAAACGGGCCAGGACTATGACGGAATATTCATCTGAAGTGAACGGACTGTCAGTTTCTGCAACGATGGCTCCGTCCTGGAAATTAATGGAGCCTTCATAACCGAAAGCCCAGATGCCGGTATTCTGGTCATCGAAAGGCTGGTGAGATGCTGTAATCCGTACTTTGACTTCATCAGGACGCGGCTGAACTCCCGGGGATACAAGCTGGAGGTGGAATGCGTCGAAATCATCCATCGCCCTGACGACATTTGTCATCTTGTATTTGACTGTGAATCTGTGCGGGCCGTAATTTCCCAGACCCCAGCACAGTTCCACTCCGTTGCGCTTGTGGACTATCCCGCATTTTCCGGCTTTCTGGGAAATGGACCTGTCCGTGTCCCATTCGCCTTCGTTGACGAACTCCGTTCCATCTCCGTCCCAGACCCTTAAATCGTAGATCCCGATGTCATCGAGATTGTCACGGACGAGATATACTTCCGTGCCGCGGTCTGCGGTGAAGTCCCAGATTTCAGTTATGTCGGCATTGCCCTGCCTGTCCAGGGCGACTGTGATATCAATGCTCTGGGCGGAAAGGGAAAGGACGCAGAATGCTGCGACCAATATTGAAATGGCTTTCTTCAAATTAGATCTTCATTGAAGGCA
>JAKSKC010000010.1 GCA_024401945.1 Bacteroidales bacterium | reverse complement strand
CGAAAAAAGTGTATATTTGCTTTCCGGGAGAGAAAATCCATGTCGCTTTACGATAGGCTGCCTGAATATATGCTCGGAAAGTTCCAGCTTATTTCAACCGTGGTTTTCACGGCGCTGTTCTCCCTCGTGCTTCTTCTCCTGTCGCTACCTTTCACCAACAACGTCTGGTTCGGACTCTCCCTGATGGAGCTTTTCCTTGTCACTCTCATTTTCTTCGTCCTGTCCGTACTGGTGGTCTCCCTGAGCAAGCGCCTCATGTATGCCTTGAAGGACAGGATGATGATGACTTTCCTGACATACATCCTGTGGTGTTTCGCCGAAGTAGTGCTGATAGCCTCCCTTTATACGCTGTCCACGGTGGAGGGCGGCAGGCTGGGCATACTCAAGACAGGAGACCTGCCGGTCGAGAGACTTTTCGCCGGCTCGGTGCTCTACCTCAGCCTTTCACTCGGAATCCCTTACGTGATAGCCGGACTTTACTTTGCCGTCAACGACAAGAACAACACCATACGCCTGCTCAACTTCGGCAACGTCGTCAGCGATCTCGAACCGGGGCCGAACAGGGAGCGGATGATAACCCTGACGGATAACAACGGCCTCATCAAGCTGTCCGTCAGCCTGTCCAACCTGCTGTTCATGGAGTCTGACGACAATTACCTCAAGGTGTGGTACCAGAACAGCAAGGGGGAACTCAAACAATATATGCTGAGGTGCAAGCTGAAGACAGTGGAGGACAGCTTCGCCGGCAGTGAACTGGTGAGATGCCACCGCAAATACATCGTCAACATCACCAAGGTACGTCTTATGACCAGGGACCGCGGGGGATATATGCTCGACCTCGATGAGGAGGAGATAGACCCGATACCGGTATCCAGGACCTACGAGGAAACGGTTTTGTCAAAATTCAACTCAAGATAGATATGTGGCAGAGAATTCAAACACTTTACATGCTCGTGGCCGCCGTGATCACCGGTCTGGGCGCGGCATTCGTAGCCAGGCTTCCGTTCATAGTCCTGTTCGTGACAGGTTGCCTTGCCAATCTGCTCCCCATTTTCATGTTCAGGCACAGGATGCTTCAGATGCGCATCCTCATTTTCGGGGCCTGCGTGCTCCTGGGACTCCAGATATGGATGGCTTTTGATTATTTCAGCGCCGACGCGGCCGTCAAGTTCAATTATTCGATGGTCGCTCCCGCAGTTGCGGTTATCCTTGACGTACTTGCCGTCAGAGGCGTGATATCCGATGAACTTGTTGTACGCAGTGCGGGACGTCTCCGCGCAGCAAAAAGGAATAGGAAATGAGAATACCTGAATCAGAACTTATAATCAATGCGGATGGAAGCGTATTCCATCTGCATATGAGGCCGGAACAGCTTGCCGACAAGGTGATTCTGGTCGGTGACCCGTCACGTGTGGGACTCTTTGCGGAACTGCTGGACAGCGTGGAATGCAGGACGTCCTCCCGTGAATTCGTATCAGCGACCGGCTACAGCGCCGGAAAACGTGTCACCGTGCTCTCCACGGGGATAGGAACGGACAACATCGATATTGTAACCACCGAACTCGACGCCCTTGCAAACATCGATTTCGCCACGAGGGAGGAGAAACCGGAGCACAGGACCCTGGAGATCCTCAGAATCGGGACCTGCGGCGCCATCCAGGCTGACATCAGGATAGGAACCTATATCTTCTCCAGTGTCTCCATAGGTTGCGACGGACTTCTCAACTGGTATGAAGGCAGGGACGGAATCTGCCTTGCGGATTATGAGAAGGCTTTCGTAGAGCACTGCAGGTGGAACAGGAGGCTGGCAGACCCGTATTTCGTCAGGGCGAGCCGTCTTATCGAGTCCCGCTTCGATGACTGCATGGTCAAGGGGATGACGGTCTCGGCTCCGGGCTTCTACGGGCCGCAGGGCCGCTGCGTACGTCAGGGACTCGCGATGCCCGATATGCTGAAGGACTTCGAATCCTTCACCTACGGGGGACTGCGCATCCTGAATTTCGAGATGGAGGGTTCCGCCCTCGCCGGAATGGCCAGGAAACTCGGACACGAAGCAGCCACCATATGCTGTGCAATAGCAAATCGGTACCTGCATGATGCAAATACCGATTACAAACCACTTATGGAGAAACTTGCCCTCCTCGCGCTTGAGAGGCTCTAGGCCCTATTCCTCATCGTAGAGTTTGGAAACGTCGATCCTGGACCAGTCCGGGGTCGGGAGTGTCGGGTCATATACGGTGGCGTCCACAAGGTAGCTCGTTCCGAGCATCACGTTGTTCTCGATGAAGTTCTGGAGGATGTCGAAGTTGTTGAGGCTTGATATCGCAATCTCGTGTCCCCTGTCCAGATAGCGGTAAATCCGGTAGTTGTATCCCTCTCTCTGGAGAGTCCTTGCGATCTGGTTGCTTCCTTCCAATCTGATTTTGAACATCCAGATCTGGTCATATTTCACGATCTTGTCCTCCACACCGTGGAACATCAGGATAGGGCACGGCTCCTTTGCGAATTTCACATCCCCTTCCTTTGAGAATATGGCCCCTGCGTATGAAACCACGCCGGCATAGTTGAAATCTCCCGGAAGCAGCTGCGCCCTCTGTGCGCTGTTGCAGATCTCCCATTCGGCCTGAAGTGCCGTGATGGCACCTGCAGAGCCGCCCGCGACCACGAGACGGTCAGGGTCGATGCCGTATTTCCTTCCGTTCTCAATGAGCCAGTTCGTGGCGCTGAAGAGATCCTCCACAGCCACTCCGATGGCGTTGTCCATCTTCTTGATGAATTTATCGTTCATCCCGACCTTGCCGGGATCCTTGAGACCGAGGCGGTAATTGATTGCCACCAGGGTGTATCCTTCATTGACGATCCTCTTGTAGAAAGGGTCGAGGTACTTGTCCCTCTTGTCACCGTTCCTGAACCCTCCTCCGAAGATGTAGATTATGGTTGGTTTGCGGATGCCCTCGAAATGTGTCTGGCTGCCTTCAGCCGGGTTATAGATGTCAAGGTAGAGGTCGCAGGTGTCCCTCTGTGCGAATCTGTGTGTGCTATTCGGTTTGAGAACAGGTTCCTCGGCGCTGCAAACCGTTGAGATTGCGAAGAGCAATGCAGCCGCTGCGATTATGAATCTTTTCATGATATCTTTGGTTTAACTGTAATATTCAGGTGCCTTTATGCTTATGGTCCCGATTATCCGTCTCTCAGCCGGAGTCCTGACCGTCCTTTCCGTGCCGCTGCCTCCCGCGAGGCTTCTCAGCTTGTCCGCAGTGATTCCCCTGTGCATGAGGAAGTCCCTGCTGACACTGCCCGGACAGTGTGAAACCGCCAGCAATAAGTGTACCGCTCTCACACTTCCGTCATTGTTGTCAGTGGTTTCGACGTAGGCCCTTTTCAGAAGACTCTCGGACTCGCTTGTCAGAAGCACCTTCTCCTCTTCCTGATAAGGGATGCTGCGCGGATGGAAGAAGAACATTTCTATATGTCTCCTCAGCTCCTCGGGATTGATTCCGAGTTCGGACAGTATCCTGCATGCGCGGTTGTCAGCGTGGCGCAGAATGCCGAGCACGATGTGGTCCGGTGTGATGGAATAGCAGCCTGTCCTCATCGCCTCTTCCCTTGCCAGGACAATGATGGTTCTGAACTCTTCGGAAATCTCCATTTTACTTTGTAAAAATATGCACAAAAGTACAAAATAAATCGGATTTTTTAACTAAATTTGCAAGATTGACAAAAGTACAAAAACAGTATTGCATATATGGAGGAAGAAGTAGTTCGCGGTTTGATTGAACCGGTAGAGATTGACAGGGAAATGCGCAGCGCGTACATCGACTACTCGATGTCTGTCATTGTGTCACGTGCACTTCCTGACGTGAGGGACGGGCTTAAACCGGTTCAGAGGAGGGTGCTTTTCGGAATGGACGGTCTTGGATTGAGCTACGGCGGTCAGACGAAGAAATCCGCCCGTATCGTCGGCGAGGTCCTGGGTAAGTTCCATCCTCACGGGGACAGCAGCGTTTACGATGCCATGTCGAGGCTTGCGCAGAACTGGAACCAGAGATATCCGCTGGTGTTCGGCCAGGGAAACTTCGGTTCCATGGACGGAGATCCGGTGGCGGCGATGAGATATACCGAAGCGAAGCTGGAGAAGATGACGGAGGATGTCCTCTGCGACCTTGACAAGAACACGGTCGATTTCCAGCCGAATTTCGATGACTCCCTCACGGAACCTACCGTGCTTCCTACGAAGGCTCCGCTCCTGCTGCTCAACGGTTCGGCCGGTATTGCCGTAGGTATGGCCACCAACATGGCACCGCACAATCTTGGTGAATGCTGTGACGCCATCTGCGCATTCATAGACAATCCGGACATCGACACCGAAGGTCTGATGCAGCACATCAAGGGACCTGATTTCCCTACCGGGGGAATCATTATGGGCCGTCAGGGAATCGTTGACGCCTATACGACCGGCAGGGGCCGGGTGGTGATAAGGGCCAAGACCGAGATAGAGGAGCACGAGAACGGGCGTGAGTCCATCGTGGTGACGGAGATACCGTATATGGTCAACAAGGCCGATATGATCAAGCGTATCGGCGAGATGGTCAATGAAAAGAGAATTGAAGGGATTTCCGATATCAAGGAACTCAGCAGCAGGGAGGGAATCCGCATAGTGTTCTATCTTAAGAAGGATGCCAACGCCAACGTGGTGCTCAACACCCTCTTCAAGTACACTGCCCTGCAGTCCAGCTTCTCGATAAACAACGTGGCCCTTGTGGACGGCCGTCCGCGTACGCTCTCACTCAAGGAGATCATAGCCAATTTCGTGGATTTCCGCCACGGAGTGGTTGTCCGCCGCACCCGTTTCGAACTCGAGAAGGCCCAGAGGAGGGCTCATATCCTCGAAGGTCTGCTCAAGGCCATAGACGTGATCGACGAAATCATCGCCATCATAAAGAAATCGGCCAACATAGACGAGGCCAAGAGTTCCCTTATAGCCGCGTTCGGCTTCTCCGAGCTTCAGGCTGCTGCAATAGTCGAGATGCGTCTGCGTCAGCTCACCGGACTCGAGAAGGAGAAGCTCCAGGCCGAGTTCGACGAACTGGAGAAATTCATAGCCCGCTGCCAGGAGATACTCTCAAGCGAGACCGAGCAGCTCAACATCGTCAAGCAGGAGTCGATGGGCCTCAAGGCCAGGTTCGGAGACCCGCGCCGCACCGAGATCACGATGGCGGCAGGGGAGTTCAACCCTGAAGACTTCTACGCTGACGAGGATGTCGTCATAACCATCTCCCATATGGGATATATCAAGAGGACGGCGCTCAGCGAGTTCCGCACCCAGAACAGAGGCGGTGTCGGAATGAAGGGAAGCGCCACCAGGGATGAGGATTTCATCGAGCATATCTATGTGGCCAACATGCACTCCACGATGCTGTTCTTCACCGAGCAGGGCAAGTGCTACAGGCTCAAGGTCTATGAACTTCCTGAGGGAACCAAGACCTCCAAGGGCCGCGCGGTGCAGAATATGCTCAACATCGAACCGGATGACAGGATCAGGACCTACCTCAATGCTGCAAAGATCGAGGACAGGGAATACACCGACAGCCATTATGTGACCCTTGTGTCCAAGAAGGGTGTCATCAAGAAGACCAGCCTGTCCGATTATTCAAACAGCAGGAGCGCCAACAAGGGTATAATAGCACTCAATATCCGTGAGGATGACGCCCTTCTCGACGCTGTGCTCACCAATGGCAGCGAGCAGATAATGATAGCCGCCCGCGCAGGACGCTGCGTCCGTTTCGAGGAAAGCGACCTCAGGGCGATGGGAAGGACTGCAACCGGTGTCAGGGGTATCAATCTCGATGAGGGAGATGAGGTGGTAGGCGTTGTTACCTACAATCCTTCGGACGAACACGCAGCAGACCATACAATATTGGTAGTCAGCGAAAACGGATATGGCAAGCGTTCCGATCCCGAGGATTACAGACTGACCGCGAGAGGCAGCAAGGGCGTCAAGACATTGAACATCACCGACAAGACTGGTCCGGTTGTTGCAATCAAGAACGTGACGGCCGAGAACGACCTTATGATAATCAATCAGTCCGGCATAGTCATCAGGATGGCTGTAACCGACATCAGGGTGGCCGGAAGGGCGACCCAGGGAGTGAGACTGATCAACATCAGGGAGAACGACAGCATCGCTGCGGTTTCTGCGGTTGCAAAGAGCGAGGAACAGCCTGAGACTCAGGAATCCTCCGAAACAGAGAATAATAATGAACAACAATAATAAATCACAGTTATGAAAAAATTACTTCTGACACTGGCTCTTCTTGCATCGGTATTCAGTGCAAACGCACAGGATGCAAAGGCAGTTGCAGCCGCAAAGAGCGCCCTTGAGAAAGCTCAGGCAGACATTCAGAACCCTAAGAAAGCTGCAAACCCTGCTACCTGGATGAAACTCGGACAGGCTTATGTGGCTGCACACGACGCTCCATTCGGAAATGTCCTCGTAGGAATGGACGCTACACAGCGCAAGCTCGTGCTCAACAACCTTCAGCCTCTTTCTACAGAGAGTGTGAACCTCGGTGGCGCCGAATATACCAAGGAATCTTACCAGTTCGTCGATATGTATATCAATGCCAACGGTCAGGTGGACATCATAGTTGCATCAAAGCCTGTCCTTGAGAACGCACTCGACAAGGCTCTCGAGGCATATGCCAAGGCTCTTTCACTTGACGAAAAGGGCAAGAACACCGCCAAGATCGGTGAGGCTGTCAACGCTATCGCTGAAAAATATCTTGTAGAGGCTTCCAACTCATACTACCTCAATGATTTCGCTGCAGCTTCAGCCAAATTCCTCAAGGTAGTTGACGCAAAGGCAGGTGCTCCTCTTAACCAGCTTGACACGATGTCAATCTTCAACGCAGGTCTTTCAGCAACATTCGCCGATGACAATGCTACTGCAAGGAAGTGCTTCGAGCAGTGCAAGTCAAACAAATATTACGGTACAAACGGTGCTGTATTCATCAGACTCGCAGACCTGGCCCAGAAGGAAGGACGCGATGATGATGTCTTCGCAATCCTCAGGGAGGGTTACTCAATCCTTCCTCAGAACACCGACATCCTCCTTCTCCTCATCCAGCAGTACCTTTCTACCGGCAAGGATCCTCAGGAAGTGTTCTCACTCATCGACGAGGCCGTTGCCAAGAATCCTGCATCAGCTTATCCTTTCTATGCAAAGGGACAGGCTTACGAGAAGATCGGTGATATGGAAAAGGCCATCGAGGCTTACAAAAAGTGCCAGGCAACCGATGTAAACTATGAGTGGGGATATCTCGGAGAGGGACTCCTTCTCAACAAGCTTGCCGACGGATATGCTGATAAGGCTCAGAACGAGATGGACAACAACAAGTACAATGCTCTTGTTGACGAGTGGGAGAAGGCCCTCAAGCAGGCCGTACCTGCCCTCGAGAAGGCTTTTGAAGTTACCGGAGACGCCGAGATCAAGAATGGTGTGGCCGCTCTTATCAAGGACGTGGCTTTCCGTCTCAGGAATACGGACGAGAAGTATCTTGAGATCTCAAAGAAATACGGTGAACTTGTAAAATAAGATTTACTCAACGGCCTCGAAGGCCTTGACAATTTTAGTGACCAGAGGGTGTCGCACTATATCTTCCGAATCGAAGATTATGGTTGCGACACCTTTCAGTTTCTCAAGCATCCTGACTCCGCGCATGAGGCCTGAATCCTCCTTGCGCGGCAGATCCACCTGGGATGCGTCCCCTGTCACTATGAACTTCGCGTCACTGCCCATTCTCGTGAGGAACATCTTGAGCTGTCCCAGATTGGTGTTCTGCGCCTCGTCAAGAATGACGCATGCATCGTTCAGGGTCCGCCCCCTCATATATGCGAGAGGAGCTATCTGGATAGTGTCATCCTCGATGAATTCCTGAAGTTTCTTTGATGGAATCATATCTTCAAGGGCGTCGTACAGAGGCTGAAGATACGGGTCGAGCTTGTCTTTGAGGTCTCCTGGCAGGAATCCCAGCCTTTCTCCGGCCTCAACCGCCGGCCGGGTGAGGATGATCCTGCGGATTTCCCTGTTCTTCAATGCTCTGACCGCCAGCGCTATGGCGATATATGTCTTGCCTGTCCCGGCAGGACCTACTGCGAATACGAGGTCATTTTCGAAATATGCCCTTACCATATCCTGCTGGTGTGTGTTCCTGGCCCGGACCGGTTTGCCGTCGGTCCTGTGCACGATGACCTCCCCGCCGTGCAGGCGGCAGGCATCCGCCGAAGCCCTGCCCGAGAAGATATCCTCCACGTCGTATATCGTGAGGCCGGGTTTGCGATGACTGACCTCGGTCAGTTCACCGAATTTCTGCTCAAACTCCTGGATACTGTCCTGCCGGCCTTCCAGAATGATTCCGCTGCCTCTGGCAGTGACCTTCAAGTCCGGGAAATAACTGCAGAATTCTTCCAGAATCCGGTTGCCCGCGCCGTATATTTCAATCGGGTCCGCTGTTTGCAGTTCGAGTGTTTTCTTCATCGTGTGATTGGCTGTTGCACGATTGCAAATATATGTCAAAATTCTTAATTTTGTAGGTTATGACCAAAAGAAGCGTAATATTTGTTCTGATGTTGTCCGTGTCCGTTCTGTGCTCCGCCCAGATGCAGGACCCGCAGTTCGCGGAACTGTTCGAAAGCGAAACGTCAGCATCGTTCAGAGAGCATATACGCAATCTCAGCGCCGCCGTCCTGGAAGGCCGGAAGGCCGGTTCCGAAGGAGAAACTGAAGCTGCCCAATATGTGGAGCAGGCGCTCTCCGAAGCCGGTGCCGACCTGCTTTCCGCTGCGGGCGGGGATATCTTCGGCCTCAGGAAGGAAGGAGGTGACACCCTGATATCGAGGAACGTGGTTGCTGTGATTCCGGGTTATGACAAGGAACTGAAGAACCGTTTCATTGTGATCGGAGCCCGTCTTGACAATATGGGGACAAATGTTCTCACCGTTGACGGGAAGCGTGTCGAGCAGGTCTTTTACGGTGCTAACGGCAATGCTTCAGGACTTGCAATGCTTATCCAGCTTGCAAGGAGGATACGGACCAATTCGGTGCTTTTCCGCCGTTCGATCATATTCGTAGCCTTCGGTGCCTCCCTTAATTCGAATGCAGGCTCCTGGTACTTCCTCAACCGGTCATTCGACAAGGTCCCGGCCATAGACGCGATGATCAACCTGGATATGCTGGGAACCGGTGAGAGGGGATTCTATGCATATACGGCCTCCAATCCCGACATGAACAATGTCCTGAGCCAGCTGGCAGGGACCCTGCAGCCCATTCAGCCGCAACTTGTCTCCATGGAACCCTGCGCTTCTGACCAGAGGTCATTCTATGGCAAGGAGATACCGTCCGTATTCTTCACTACCGGGATGTATCCTGAATACAACAGCGTGAAGGACACCGAATCCATAATCGATTATCCGAATATGGAGAAGGAACTGGAATATATCTACAATTACACGCTTGCCCTGGCCAACGGAGCGAAACCTATCTTCAAGCAGAGCGACGAGATAAAGCGCAGCCGCATGAGGGAGGAGGACATAAAGCCTTATAACGAGTGTGACGTCCCTCCTATGTTCCTCGGCTCCACGGAACCCGCTGCCTTCCTTATGAAGTGGGTGTATACCTATCTGAGGTATCCGCAGAAGGCAGTCGAGCAGGGAATCCAGGGACGTGTTCTGGTGGATTTCGTCATTGACGAGAAGGGAAAGGTGTGTGACGTGAAGGTGCTGAAGGGTGTGCATCCCCTGCTTGACGAGGAGGCGGTCAGGGTGATCGAGGCATCCCCGAACTGGAAACCGGCCAGGCTGCACGGCGAAAAGGTGAAGTCCGAGATGTCGGTTTACGTCGAATTCAGATTGAAAAAGAAAAATTAAAGCATATGGATTACGATTTCAAGAGTATTGAGAGCAAGTGGCAGGCATACTGGGCTGCAAACAAGACATTCAGTGCGGAAAAAAATTCCACAAAACCAAAGTTCTATGTCCTCGACATGTTCCCGTATCCTTCAGGAGCGGGTCTCCACGTGGGTCATCCTCTCGGATATATCGCATCGGATATCTTCGCCAGGTACAAGAGGCTGAAGGGGTTCAATGTGCTGCACCCGATGGGCTATGATGCTTTCGGTCTTCCTGCGGAGCAGTATGCGATACAGACGGGACAGCACCCTGAGGTCACAACTATGGCCAATGTGGCGAGATACCGTCAGCAGCTTGACAGAATCGGTTTCTCATATGATTGGGACCGTGAATTCAGAACATGCGACCCGGATTACTACAAATGGACTCAATGGGCGTTCCTCAAGATGTTCGACAGCTGGTATGATCCTGAGGCTGACAAGGCCCGTCCGATTTCCGAACTTGTGGATAAACTCGCTACCGTCGGCTATGGGGACATTACCGCGGAAAAGTGGAACAGCGCGGATGAAAAGGAGAAGTCGGACATCCTCATGCAGTACAGGATCGCCTATCAGGGAGAGACTTCCGTGAACTGGTGCGAAGGGCTGGGCACGGTGCTGGCGAATGACGAGGTGAAGGAGGGTCTGAGCATCCGTGGAGGATATCCTGTGGAGCAGAAGAAGATGACCCAGTGGCAGCTCAGGGTTTCCGCCTACGCCGAAAGGCTCCTCTCCGGTCTGGACGGACTTGACTGGACTGACTCGCTCAAGGATATGCAGCGCAACTGGATAGGGAAGTCGGAGGGAACCGAGGTCGAGTTCAATACGGAATGTGACGGAAGGACTATGCCGGTGACCATATTCACGACGCGTGTGGATACGATATTCGGCGTGACTTTCATGGTCCTTGCCCCGGAAAGCGATCTGGTCGGAAAACTGACCGCGGAGTCCAGGAAGGCTGAGGTTGAGGCCTACATAAATGAGGTCAGGAAGAAAACTGAACGCGAGAGGATATCCGAAACCAAAAGTGTCACCGGCGTATTCTCCGGATCGTATGGAATCAATCCCCTTACGGGTGAAAGGATTCCTATATGGATATCAGAGTATGTGCTCGCGGGGTATGGTACCGGAGCCATGATGGCCGTTCCTGCGCACGACAGCAGGGATTACGCCTTCGCAAGGAAATTCAAGCTCCCGATAATACCTATCATCGAAGGATGTGACGTGTCCGAAAAAAGCTTTGATGCCAAGGAAGGAATCATGTGCAATTCATCGTTCCTTAATGGTATGGACGTGAAGAAGGCGATCGAGGCTGCAAAAGACTATGTTGAGGAAAAGGGGCTGGGTCGAAGGAAGACCAATTATCGTCTCCGTGATGCCATCTTCTCACGCCAGCGCTACTGGGGTGAACCTTTTCCTATATATTACAAGGACGGTATCCCTACGGCGATGCCTGAGGACGAACTTCCACTCCGTCTCCCTGAAATCGATGAATTCAAGGCCTGTGGAGGCGAGCCTCCTCTCGCCAGGGCGAAGGACTGGACGTACAGGGGATATCCTCTGGAGAAGAACACGATGCCGGGCTTTGCCGGATCGAGCGCGTATTATCTCAGGTATATGGACTCCCGCAATGACAAGGCCCTTGTCGGGAAGGAGGAGAACGGATACTGGCGCAACGTGGACCTGTACGTAGGGGGTACGGAGCATGCCACCGGACACCTGATCTATTCCAGGTTCTGGAACAAATTCCTCTATGACCTCGGATACGTATGCGAGGACGAGCCTTTCAGGAAACTCATCAATCAGGGAATGATACAGGGCCGTTCAAATTTCGTATACAGGGTCGTGGGAACCAACACCTTCGTGTCAGCAGGTCTCAAGGATGCCTATGAGACGACTGCGATCCACGTGGACATCAATCTTGTGCGTGCCGACAAACTGAATACGGAGGCCTTCAGGAAATGGAGACCGGAATATGCGGATGCCGATTTCATCCTTGAAAACGGGGAATATATATGCGGATGGGCGGTCGAGAAGATGAGCAAGAGTATGTTCAACGTCGTCAATCCTGACGACATATGCGACAATTATGGCGCCGACACGCTCAGGCTTTACGAAATGTTCCTCGGTCCCGTTGAACAGAGCAAGCCGTGGGATACCAAGGGGATTGACGGTGTAAACCGTTTCCTAAGGAAGTTCTGGCGTCTTTTCTACGACAAGGACAAGCTGATCGTGGAAGACGCTCCGGCGACGCCTGCAGAACTCAAGGCCCTTCATAAACTGATCGGCAAGGAAGAGGCGGACATCGAGGCATTCTCATACAATACGACCATCAGCGCCTTCATGATAGCCCTCAATGAACTCACCGAGCTCAAGTGTTCGAAGAGGGAGATACTTGAGCCGCTCACGGTGCTTCTGAGCCCGTTCGCGCCTCACATTGCGGAGGAGTTGTGGCAGGTCCTCGGACATGACAGCAGTGTCGCATACGCTGAATTCCCCAAGTTCAACCCTGCGCTTGCAGCGGAGGATTCCGTCACATATCCGGTGCAGTTCAACGGCAAGATGCGTTTCACCGTCGATCTCCCGAAGAGTGCGTCCCCTGCTGACGTGGAAGCTGCAGTACGTGCCCACGAACTTACGGCCAAGTGGACCTCAGGCCTTGACATCGTCAAGGTGATTGTGGTTCCGGGCAGAATCATCAATATCGTTGTGAAATGAAGCAGAAACCGTTGAAGATTCTGGAGGATTACCTTCTGCTTACGTTGGGCGTCATTCTGTATACGGCGGCCTGGGGGATATTCATAATCCCCAACGGGCTTTCCGCGGGCGGCCTGACGGGTCTTTGCGTAATTATTCAGATGGCTACGGGAAACCTTATTCCGGTATCCGCCTCCTATGCGGTCTTGAACGCAGCCCTTCTGATAATAGCCTTTTTCATAATGGGACGCGGGTTCGGAATCAGAACCATATACTGTATATTCCTGTCGTCCATTTTATTGGAATTGTGGGCGATGTTCCCTTCCATACACGCGGTAGAAGGGCATTTCCTGTATGTCCCCGAGCGTTTCCTCCTTCCTGTCATAGGAGGTGCACTGGAAGCCTTCGCCATCAATTTCATTTTCTCCAGAGGGGGGAGCACCGGTGGAACGGACATCCTTGCCATCATCATAAACAAGTACTGGCCGGTATCCCTCGGAAAGGTGTTCATGATATGTGACTGCGTGATCATCACAAGTATCCTCTTCATCCCGGGAAAGGTATTCTCCGACATGGTATACGGTTACATTATGATGATCACCTTCTCCGTGATGCTGGATTTCCTGTTTCTCGGAAGGCAGTCCTCGGTCAAGATCCTTGTATTCTCGGAAAAGTATCCGGCCATCGCGGACCATATAATAAACGAACTTGACAGGGGAGTAACCGTGCTCAATGCCCAGGGATGGTATACCAAGAAGGACAAGAACGTGCTGCTCATCATTGTCAGAAAGAGGCAGCTGCGCGAGCTCCAGACAGAGATCAAGGCAATAGACCCGCATGCTTTCATGACGGTATCACCGACCAGCGGTGTGTATGGGGAGGGTTTCGAGGAAATAAAGACAGGTATCAAGAATAAAACTTCTAATGGCAATGTCAATAACAAAGAATAAGGTCCTTGTAGTATTCAAGGAGTATCTTTTCATATCGGTCGGGATAGCTCTTTACGTCGTCGGATGGAGCATTTTCCTGGTTCCGAACAACCTCATCGGCGGAGGTGTTACCGGTATGGCGTCAATCATCCAGTACGCGTCCGGGGGTGCCATAAAGATGGGTTATTCATATTTCGTCATCAACATAGGCCTTCTGGTGGCTGCGTTGTTCACTCTCGGAAAAGGATTCGGATGGAAGACCGTATATGCAATTGTAATGGCGTCCGTCGGCCTCAACCTGTGTCAGGAGCTTATTCCGTATGAGATATGCAGCACGCTGGCCATCGACAACGGGAAACTCATGAGTACCATAATGGGTGGCATAATGTCAGGCGTCGGAATAGGCCTTACGATGAGCCAGGGTGGAAGCACCGGAGGAACGGACATCGTCGCCCTGATCGTGAACAAATACAGGAACGTCTCTCCAGGCAGGATGATCCTGGCGACTGATGCCATCGTCATCCTGTCATCACTGTTCGTGCCGTCCTATACCCAGGCTGGAGTGCTGATGCCTTTCACGGAAAAGATCACGACCGTCGTTTACGGTTTCATCCTCATTACGGTCAACAGTACGGTCCTGGACCTTTACCTTTCCGGTTCCCGCCAGTCCGTGCAGCTGTTCATCCTTTCGGCGAAATATGCCGAGATTGCCGACGCGATAACGAACGACCTCCACAGGGGAGTTACTGTCCTTGACGGAAAGGGATGGTACACCAAGCAGCCCACGCAGGTGCTGATGGTGCTGACAAGAAAGCGCGACCTCAGCCAGTTCCTCAGGTATGTCAAGACGATAGATCCTGATGCGTTCCTCTCAATCTCTTCCGTCACAGGTGTTTATGGCAAAGGATTCGACACCTACAAGACCGGTTCGAGGAAAAACAGGAAATAAAAAACGTATATTCTTGTTTATACCACGGTTCGTACTCCGCTACTGACCGTGGTATATTCTATATTTGCCGGAGCCAAAAGAAATGATATGATGAAGTTCTTCCCGCTCCGCCGCATATGCAGGCTGTTGCCGCCTGTCGCATTCGTTGTCCTGATAATCCTCGGGGTTGTCCTTGGAGACGGTATCCCCGACATATCCTGCATATGTGCGTATCTATCGGCAACCGGAGTGATGATGGTGTTTTGTCCGCTGTCCCACGAGGACGCGGTTTTTTCGTTGGGGTCCGAAGTCTTCGCCCTTGTCTGTGTTCTTGTGGCCGTATGTATTTTCCACGGGCAGTATCTTTGTCTCTTGCAGGCTGTTCTGGCCATCTCCATTTCGCTGCCCGTGGTTTTTTCCTTCATCCTGTCAAGAAGGAAGTTCCGTCACCTGCAGGATCTTTTCCAGCCCGAAGCCCTGCAGGACGGCGTCGAGGATTATGCGCGCTTCTTCTATATGATGTTGGTTCCCCTGCTTACAGTACTTGTCCTCCTGGCCGTGTCGGCCGGTGCGGGGACCGTCCCGATGGTGTTGCTGGCGCTCGTCCTGTTTTGTGCCGATGTGCTGCTTTATCTGCGTTCCAGACTGTCCCTGACCATGCTCCTGTCGCCGGCCTTTGAAAGGAAACTGAAGGATTCCGTGGCATCCGGAGTGCTCAGGAGCATTGCTTCGCGTAACGAGGATCCGGACCGGGTCAACTCGATCTATGGCAAGGTGGTGCAGTATATGGAGGATGTCCGGCCCTATCTGAGGGACGACTATTCAATCTATGACCTGGCCGGCGATGTGGGCTACAACCGGGCCTATATCTCCCACGTCATCAATGTGTGTTACGGAAAGAATTTCAGGCAGTTCATAAACGGATACAGGGTGAGATACTCTGTGGGGCTTATGCAGGAGAATCCCGGGCTCAAGGTGGTGGAACTGGCTGTCAAGTCCGGATTCCATTCCAGCGTTTCCTACAATATGGCTTTCAAGCTTGTTATGAACGAATCACCGAGCGAATATCTCAAGAAGATCACTCGCTCCTGATTCCCTTCCAGCTTGACGGCAGCGGGCAGATTATGTCGATCTCCGTATTCTTGACGGGATGTGTGAACTGTATCCTGTAGGCGTGCAGGCATATGCCTCCGTCCGGATTGGACCGTGGAGCGCCGTATTTCAGATCCCCCTTGATGCAGCAGCCGATATTGCTCAGCTGGCATCTTATCTGGTGATGGCGCCCCGTGAGAAGTTCCACCTCCAGCAGGTGATATCTGTCCGTGCTGTAAAGATAGCGGTAGTTCAGTTTCGCAAGTTTGGATCCCTCCACCTTGCGGACATAGCTCTTGTTCTGCTTTTCGTTCCGGTATAGCCAGTCCTCCAGATGTCCGGAGTCCTCCACGGGCCGTCCGCAGCAGAGCGCGCGGTAGGTTTTGTGCACCTGTCCGTCGCGGAACATCGCGGACATCCTTTCCAGCGCCTTGCTTGTCTTTGCCAGCACACAGATGCCGCTTACGGGGCGGTCAAGCCTGTGGGGAATGCCCATGAACACTTTACCGGGCTTGCTGTCCCTGATTGCGATGAAGGCCTTGTATGTCTCGGCCAGGCACTCGTCGCCTGTCCTGTCAGCTTGAACTATCTCGCCGCTTTTCTTGCCGACGATAAGCAGATGATTGTCTTCGAACAGGATCCTGCCCTGCAGTCCTTCGAACTCATCTGATGTCATATTCCTGTATTCCACGCTGCAAAGATATCAAATATTCATCAATTGTGCTGACAAAATGTCAGTGGCATAGGATTGGATATAAGTGTCGGCGTGACAGAATTGAAGTAAATTTTAAAATTATAGAATTATGGGAAAAATTATCGGAATTGACCTTGGAACCACAAACTCATGTGTGGCCGTTATGGAAGGCAACCAGCCTACCGTCATCATCAATGACGAGGGCGGGCGTACCACACCTTCTGTTGTCGCATTCGTTGACGGAGGTGAGCGCAAGGTAGGTAATCCTGCAAAGCGTCAGGCTATCACCAACCCTAAGAACACCGTATTTTCAATCAAGCGTTTCATGGGAGAGACCTATTCCATGACCTCTAAGGAGATCGGCCGTGTACCTTACAACGTGGTACGCGGGGACAATGACACGCCGCGCGTGGATATCAACGGAAGGCTCTACAGTCCTCAGGAGATATCAGCCATCATCCTTCAGAAGATGAAGAAGATCGCTGAGGATTATCTCCGTCAGGACATCACCGAAGCCGTGATCACCGTCCCGGCGTATTTCTCAGACTCACAGCGTCAGGCAACCAAGGAAGCGGGAAAGATCGCCGGTCTTGATGTCAAGAGGATCATCAATGAGCCTACTGCAGCTGCGCTTGCGTACGGTCTCGACAAGAAGAACAAGAATATGAAGGTCGCTGTATACGACCTCGGCGGCGGTACCTTCGATATCTCAATACTTGAACCCGGAGACGGTGTCTTCGAAGTCAAGTCAACAACCGGCGACACCCATCTCGGAGGAGATGATTTCGCCCAGGTCATCATTGACTGGCTTGCCGGTGAATTCGCTGCCGACAACGGCGGAATGAACATCAAGCACGACCCTATGGCCCTTCAGAGACTCAAGGAAGCTGCGGAAAAGGCAAAGATAGAGCTCTCCAACAACACAACGAGTGAGATCAACCTTCCTTACATCACTGCTGTTGACGGAATGCCTAAGCATCTTGTAAAGACCCTCACCCGCGCAAAGTTCGAGGCACTGTGCGACGAACTCTTCCGCCGTTCCATCGAGCCTTGCCGCAAGGCCCTCGAGGATGCCAAACTCACTGCAGGCCAGATAGACGAGGTCCTTCTCGTAGGCGGTTCGACACGTATCCCTAAGATTCAGCAGCTCGTGAAGGAATTCTTCGGCAAGGAGCCTAACAAGAGCGTGAACCCTGACGAGGTTGTCGCTATCGGAGCTTCTATCCAGGGAGGTGTGCTCGCCGGTAACGTGAAGGATGTCCTTCTGCTCGATGTCACCCCGCTCAGTCTGGGTATCGAGACCCTCGGCGGTGTGATGACCAAGCTCATCGAGAGCAACACCACTATACCTGTACACAAGGACCAGGTGTTCTCAACTGCAGCCGACAACCAGCCTTCAGTTGAAATCAGGGTACTTCAGGGTGAAAGACCTATGGCAAAGGACAACAAGCAGATAGGTGTATTCCATCTCGACGGCATAGCTCCGGCACCTCGCGGAATACCTCAGATCGAGGTCAGCTTCGACATCGATACCAACGGAATCCTTTCAGTATCCGCGAAGGACAAGGCTACGGGCAAGGAACAGCACATCCGCATCGAGGCATCCAGCGGACTCTCAGATGACGAGATTCAGAGGATGAGGGATGAGGCGAAGGCCAACGAGGAGGCCGACAAGGCTGAGAAGGAGAAGGTTGACAAGATCAACAATGCCGACGCTATGGTATTCCAGACGGAGAAGAACCTCAAGGAGTACGGGGACAAGATCCCGGCCGACAAGAAGACGGCTATCGAAAGCGCCTGCGCTGATCTCAAGAAGGCTGTCGAGGCAAAGGACCTTGCCGGTATAGACAGGTGCAACTCCTCACTTGAGGCAGCATGGCACGCCGCTTCGGAGGATATGGCGAAGGCCGCTCAGGGAGCGCAGGGCCCTCAGCAGGGACAGAACGGTCCTTCACAGGGGCCACAGGGACCTCAGCCTGACTATGGCAATGACGGTCCGGAGGAGCAGTAAGAGTATTTTGCAGCATCAGGGAGGAGGACTGCCGCAATGGCAGGCCTCCTCTTTTTTTTCCTGATAGGAATGTTGTATATTTGTGAACTTTATGTCTAAATTTTATACGTTATGAAATTTGAGAAAAAAATGCTTTCCGTCTTCCTTGTTGGGATTGCGGCTTTGATTATGGCTGTTTCCGTCGACGCTGCGAATCCAAAGAGGAATGCAAAGGAAAAATTCCAGTATGACCTGGAGTATGTCAAGACCTCCGGTGATGGAGTGGCCACTGTGAAAGTATGGAGCTGTGCCCCTACCTGGAAGAAGGCTCAGGCACTTTGCAGAAGGGATGCCGTTCACGGAGTCATTTTCAAGGGATATTCAGGGCAGGGTGCCTATCAGGCCCCTCTGGTACGCAGTGCATCCGCATATGAGGACAATGCTGACTTCTTCGATGCATTCTTCGACAACGGTGACTACGAGCGCTATATCTCCAATGTGGTTGACGGATCCCAGGAGGCGAGGCAGATAAAGGGCGGTTTCAAGGTCGCCCAGGTTGTCAATGTGAATGTCAAGATGCTCCGCAAGCATCTTGAGGAGGCTGGAATCGCCAAGGGACTCAGTTCAGGATTCTAATTCGCAAAGGATATGAAGAAACTTTTGATAATGGCACTCCTGATGTGCCCGTTATGTCTTTTTGCAGGGGAACCGGAAGGTGTTATTATGCCTGGAAAGCCTGACAGGAAGCCTTATGTCGATTATTCTGTAAAGAAACAGGGTTTCTGGGCGGCGGCCGAACTGGGCGCAGGTCCGAGCATACATATCACACAGGGTTTCAAGTCCTCTCTCGCCACCGAAGTGGACCTCACGGGAGGATATAGGTTCAACCAGTACTGTCAGGTAGGTCTTGGCGTGGGTGTCAGGTATTACCTTTCAGCATCAGACCGTGTCGACGTGAAGGCTCCGGACCGTCGTACCGCATTCCCCATCTACGCCAACGCCAGGGGTGTGATGATCGATTCGCACGCCAGGGGAGTTGTCCCTTACTGGTCAGCCAGCGCAGGTTATACCGTATTCGACGGTGTGTTCTTCTCTCCTACCATCGGTATCAGGGTGGGAACTATGGAAAGGCATCATTTCCTGGTGGGACTTTCATATGTCCTCCAGCAGACCTGTGTGGTAAAATCCGATGCCACCCGTCTTGACGGTGTCCTCAACTCGGTGCAGCTTAAATTAGGTTATCAATTCTAAAGGAAATTCAGATGAAAAAAGTACTTGTACTCATAACGATGGCCCTTCTTATGGTGTCCTGCCACGTATCCAGGAATCCTGTATCGGCTTCTTTCCAGTCACCTGTGCAGTTCATGAAGACGGATGGCGACGGCTCGATCACCGTCAGGGCAACGGGAATTGGACGCAACTATAACGACGCGCTCGACCAGGCCAGGAAACTGGCTCTTCAGCAGCTGGTCTTCAAGGGAATCGAAGTTCCGGGCAACGCTTTCCTCTCAAAACCTCTTATCACCGAGGTCAATGCCGAGGAGAAGTATCAGGACTTCTTCAATATGTTCTTTGCGGACGGCGGTGATTACAGGCAGTTCGTCAGTGCCGAGGACAAGAGGGTCGGGTCAACTGTGGAGAAGAAAGGGGATGCGAAAGTCAAGCAGACCGTTACCGTACGGCTCCTCCGTCCGGAACTGAAACAGTATCTTATCGATCATAAAGTAATCAAACAGTAACCAGTATGAAGAAGATCATAACTTTGGCGGCATCCATCCTGGCTTTTGCCGCAGTGATGTCCGGACAGGCGAGGAAGCCTGCCATCATGGTCGTTCCGAGTGACCTCTGGTGCAATCAGAACGGATATGTCACGATGGAGGACAATATGGGTGAGAGCATACCTGTTCCTGACTACAGGAAGGCTCTTGTCGGGGATGTCAACCTCATCCCTGTCATTTCCAAGATCGACGGTCTTATGGCCGACAGGGGATTTCCTCTGAAGAATCTTGAGGCCGAGGTCAAATCCATCAACAACACTTCAGCGGAGGAAGCCGCGATAATGGCAAAGGACGGCAGTACAGTCAAGACCAGCGTGCTTTCACAGCTGCGTCAGAGATCCCGTGCGGATATCATCATCCAGCTTACCTGGTCCGTCAACCAGATGGGCCCGAAACGCTCCGTGACCTACACTATGCAGGGTATCGACTCATATACCAACAAGGAGGTCGCTTCTGCAACGGGTACCGGCGAGGCTTCATTCACTGCAGAGCTTCCTGTACTCCTCGCCGAGGCTGTCAACGCCCATATCGACGAGTTCTGCGAGAGGCTCCAGAACCATTTCGATGACCTTCTCAACAACGGACGCGAGGTTTCCGTCAATATCAGGGTGTTCGAGAATCCTGAGGACGTCGATCTCGAAACTGAGTACGATGACAAGGAACTCAGGGAAGTCATCGAGGACTGGATGTATGAAAATACTGTAAGCCATCGTTTCAATCTTTCCGATGATTCCGAGGTCTATATGAATTTTGACGAGGTCCGCATCCCTGTATACGACGAGCGCGGCCGTGCGATGGCTGCCAGCAATTTCGGAAGGCAGCTTCAGAGATTCCTCAAATCGGAATACGGGATCCCTTGCAAGGTTGACAATGCGGGTCTGGGTCTTGTGAATGTTTATCTCTTTAACAAGTAGTGGATATGAAAAAGATATTTTTGGCATTTGTGGCCCTGGCAGTTTCCTGCGCCGCCTATTCGCAGACTCAGAAGGTGGTTCCGATGTCGGTATATATCCCGGAGGATTCCCCTTCCATTCCGGCACAGTCCTCCGATATGCTCCTCACCAGAATGCGCTCCGCAGTGGTCAGGAGCGGAATGGCGGCTACCGATGACGTGACCCAGTTCTATCTCACCTGCAAGTCCGACCTTGTCGACAAGCATATAATTCCGGGCGCTCCGACCAAGTATTCACATGCCGTCGAAATGACCTTCTTCGTAGTTGATGCGCTTGCCCAGAAGATATTCTCCACCACCACCATCGAGGCGAAGGGTGTCGGTAACAGCGAGCAGCAGGCTTATACATCAAGCTTCAAGTCATTCTCCCCGGCCAACGCCTCCGTGCAGAAATTCCTCAAGGACGCGAACGTGAAGATTCTCCAGTACTATGATGACCAGTACCGCAACATTATCGCGGGGGCGAATGCCTTGGCCGGTATCTACAAGTATGAGGAGGCACTTTTCAGACTTTCAACCATCCCTGAGGCCTGCGTGGGATATCAGGAAGCGGTCGATGCCGGTTTGCGCATCTACAAGAAATATATCGACGACCGTTCACGCAAGGCACTTATGAAGGCACGCACGATATGGAATGCCGGACAGGATTCGGCTGCTGCAGCCGAGGCCGGTGAGTATCTGGCCGAAATCGATCCGGATGCCTCCTGCTATGCTGAGGCTATTGCCCTCAACGAGGAGATCAAGGCAAGGGTGAAGTCGGACATCGATTACTACAGGAAGATAGAACAGCGTGATGCGGAGTATGCCCATACCGAAAAGATGAGCAGCATCGAGGCCTGGAGGGCTGTCGGTGTGGCTTATGGCAACGGTCAGAAGACCAACTACTATAAATCCACCTTCTAGACTGTAGATGATGAAACGTATTCTGCTTATTCTGCTGATCTGGGTCCTGTCAATCCCGGCGTTGGCTCAAGCCAATGATGACGGCAGTTTTACAAAGTACAGGAGAAGTTCCCTGTATTCAGTGCTTATCAGGCATTCCTCATATCCGTATGGCAATGAAATCAACCAGGCTTTCATGGATATGCCGATGCCTGACAAGTTCAATGACCACAACCTCGGTATACGTTCCTTCGAATCTTCCGCCCCGAAGATGAAGCAGAAGGGCAAGGTCAAGGACAGCTGGAACATGAAGGATATGTCCCAGTTCATAGAGAATGAGGCGATAGCCAGGAACCTTATCGCAAAGTGGTTCGACTGGGACCCCGAGAATGGAGGTTTCGATATGGAACTTATCCAGGAGAGGGGGTTCTATGATGCTTCGCAGCTTGATATCGCCAGTGCCAGACAGTCCGAACGCGGTATGTCCACCCTCGGGGATGCAGGCGAATCACTCATAGGCAACACATTCATGCTTGTCAACGACATCACTTTCGTGGACAAGGGTGAAGTTTCCAGGAAGACGGCTGCCGGTATCTCGATTGTGGGCAGCCTGGCCGCGGCCCTGCTGGGTTCCAGTGCCCTGGAGGACCTCGGGAACACGGCGGCTGCATTGACGAACGAGATCGACGGTTTCACCGTCAACATCACCTCCTACCTTTACCGTCTCGTCTGGAATGACGAGATTATGGGAACCTTCTATTTCGATTACTGGTTCCCGAAAGGCGAGGACAACCCTTCACGCAAGTCCGCTTTCGATCTGAGCCGGATCTTCAAACTCGAATATGTCGGGTCATCAAGTACCTCTGCGGGCATACTTGAGTCGAAGTCATCCTCGAAGCTGACAAAGGAGGAGCAGATGCTCAAGGTGTGCGCACGTGCAGTGGACAAGTCCATCGTGGAACTCCAGCGCCAGTATCAGGAATTCCGGGTGAATGTGCCTGTATACAAGATTTCCGGGGATCTGAAGACCGTGGAGGTCCAGATAGGATTGAAGGAGGGTATCAACGAGAAATCCGAGTTCGACGTCCTGCTGCCCAAGGAGAATGCGGAAGGAAAGATCACTTACGAGAAGATAGGCAGGATCAAACCTGAGAAGGGGAAGATCTGGGACAACCGTTTCGGCGCCCTTGAGGAGGCTCAGATGATCATCAGCGCAAAGCAGGCCGGAACGGATGTCAAGGCGGCGGATGGTGTTGACCTGGAGGCTGCCAGTCTCAATTCAACGACATTCAGGATCCTCAGCGGAGCGGGAAGGATAGCTCCGGGCTGTCTCGTGCGCGAAGCTACGATCAAATAGCGGCTACATCAGCCATTCAGACATATCGATGCCCCTTTCTTCGGCTTCCCTTATCCTTGTGGAAGAAATGTTGATGACAGGGGCGTCGATTATTTTGATGTTGCAGATGTTCTCGAACTCCTCGAAGCTGAGTGTCCCCGGTGTCGTATGGATCTGTGACCCGTCCAGGACATAGGGCGCCGGATTCTTCGAGAATTCGGAGTAGAGGACTTCGCGTATTTTCTCACAGTCGAAACCTTCGCGCGGGTACACCACCACTCCGTATTCACCCAGAATCCTGGGAGCGTCGCGCCATTTCTTTATTTCCGACAGATTGTCCGCACCCACCACGAGTGTGAAATCATTGTCGGGCTCTCTTTTTTTCAGGGCGTCCAGCGTCTTTATCGTGTAATGCGGGGCTGGCATCTCCAGTTCGATGTTGTCCACCCACACGTGCAGCTCCGGGTGCCTCCTTACCGCTGCTATGGCGTTGCGGTACCGCTCTTCCGCATTGAATGCCTTGGACTTGTCCTTGAACGGGTTCTGCGGGGAGATTACAAGATACACCCAGTCGAACTCCTTGTCGCGGGTGAGTCTCTTCATTATGGCGTAATGGCCTGTATGGAGAGGGTCGAAACTCCCTGAATAAACCGCTATCTTCATTTTAGAAAGTCAGACACTACCTTTTCTATTTCGTCAAGAGCCTTGTCCAGATTGTCGTTGACGAGCTCATAATCGAATTTTCCTCTGGCGAAATCAAGTTCCCATCCTGCCTTGGCAAGCCTTTCGCGGATGGCCTCCTCACTGTCCGTGCCCCTGCTGCGGAGCCTTCTCTCAAGCTCTTCCAGGGATGGAGGGACAATCAGCACGGAAAGTGCCTTTCCTGCGAAATATTCCTTCAGGTTCGCCCCGCCCTTGACGTCCACGTCGAAGATTATTACGTGCCCCTTGCTCCAGATGCGCTCCACCTCGCTTTTCAGCGTGCCGTAGAACCGGTCCTGA
>JAKSKC010000001.1 GCA_024401945.1 Bacteroidales bacterium | reverse complement strand
CCCAATCCCCAATCCCCAATCCCCAATCCCCAATCCCCAATCCCCAATAGAATTGATGATTTTGATAATGTTGAAGAGAATATAAATTATTAAAAATTGAAATTAATATTAAAAAAATAACTGAGATTATTTAAATAAAAAAATGAAATCAAATAAACTTCAGATGGATTCAATGTCAAATACGGGATATAGTAGAAGACCAGCGACAGCAAAAACAAGAATGCCATCTACTCCCCAGGGGTATTTTGGAAGAAGTAATAATACAAGTGGAATGATAAAAATGCCTCAATTAACAGATGGTCCAAAAGCTAAAGGCATGGGATATAACTGCGAAAGAGAAGAGTTGTATGAGCAGACAATGCAATTAAAGAGAACAGTAAATAAATTGAAAAAAGAATTATCAGAGGCAAAGTCAAATCTAGTTAAATCCGAGATAAATAACAGAAATAAGGAAAAAATAATAGCAAACCTTACAAAAGACAATGAAGTAGAAGAACAAAAAGAAGAAAATATGAAGAAAGCACAAGAATCATCGTTAGTGTCTTTGGTGAAAAACAAATATAAAGAACTGAAAAAAAGCTATAAAGAATTGATGGAAGAAAACGAAACCTTAAAAGCAAATATGAAGTATACAAAAATAAAAGAAATTCAGATAGAAACGGAGGTATTACAGCAAGAGATGCAAAAAGTGAAAACACTTTATCAACATTCTCAAAGCCAAAATAAATCAAATATCGGACAATTATCTGAAATGGATGAAATAAAGTCTAAATTTTTTGAACAACATAAAATAATAGAATCCTTGCAGCAAGAAATCCAAAACTCCAAAGGAGATAACATGCATTTGGCAGAAGAAATCACTAAACTAAAAACAAAATGCAACAAAAAAGATGAAACTATTAAAAAGCAAAAGACAGAAAACCAAAAATTAAAGTCAAATAATGAAATCTTTTTAGCTTCTAAAAAAGGAAATGAAAAATTCGAAATGAATTACTCAGAGTATATGTCTAGATATGATGATTTAAATAATAAACTCAAACAACTTCAAGGTGAGTATAAAAGGAAAGAAAATGAATGCATTACTCAAAAGAAACTCATTGATTAAATGAAAAAAACAGAAAAAAAACCAATCAGTCCGATAATAAAAGACTATAATTACAACTCAGTTAAATCAGTGGAGCCTAAAGATGCGCAAGTAAATACAGAAAAAATGGAATTATTAACTTCTTTAGTCAAAGACTTAAGAATGCAGTGCAAAATCTTCCAGCAAACTTTGGCAGATCAAGGACAAGACCCGGATAAAACATTAAGAGATGGAGGATATACAGGTGTTATTAACAATACTACAGTCCGTAATAAAAAGAAAGAAGATGAACAAAATAATGAAGGATTAGAAGGAAGAAATTCTCAGCAAATTGGTTCAATGTCTAAGTCTTATTCAAAAGATAATAGAGACAATCAATATGAACCTAAAAATAATAATCCTTATGCCACTAATCATATAAAACAACCACAAGAAAATAACGTTCATTCAAACTCTAACTTACAACAAAGCGAAGATGACTACAACATTAGCGATGATGACTTTGATGTGTTTATTTATATCCTTCTTAGGAATTTGGAAAGTAACAAAGCTGACAAAAATAATTTGGTCGAAGAAATCAATAATATATTCACTAGATTTTCCAACGAGAATCAGGCACTATCCAGAAATGCTTTTGCTTATCCTTTCGCAAACCTTTTTTACCAAGAAACTGGCTCGCAATTTGATTCTGACAAAGATATCATTATGACTAACTTTTTATGGCTAATTAGTTCCATCAATGATGACACGGAAAAATTCAGAAATTTCTTACTCAGAATTACTGATGCAATGATAGATTATAAAGACACTGAAACCGAGAAACAAAAAGACTTAAAATATAAGCTAGGCCAATAGAAGGATAAGATGATAGAAAAATTAAAGGCAGAAGATAAATACAATGCTTTCATTGATTTCGTTGAATTTAAAAGAATATTTATAGATTGCAACATTAACGTTCCTGAAGATGATTTTAATTTCATTGTCTATAAAATGAAACAAAAAGCAATAGATAAAAAAGCTTCCATTCTGGACCTCGACACCGAATACCTCAGGAGTCTCGGTGAAATCAAGGTAGTAAGTCAGGAAGAGATATTCGGATACTAGAATTTCTCGGGCATCGAGAGCTTGAAGAGATTCCTCTCGTGCATCCTGTCAATCTTTCTTTTTACATCCGCATCAGGACATTCTCCGGTGCGGATGTATTTGTCCAGGACCGCATAGGTGAAGCCGAACTTCTCCTCATCCGAACAGCTGTGAGGCAGTCCATCATCGGGAATCTTGTCGACCCAGCGTGACGGTATCCCGAGGAAATGGCCGACGGCCTTCACTTCCTGGACAGTCAGATTGCCGAGGGGGCTGAAGTCCCCGACAGAGTCACCCCATCTTGTGGAATAGCCGATCCAGTCTTCGGACAGGTTGCAGGTATTGACCACCCTTCCGTCAAGGGACTGGCTTATGGCATAGAGGACTGTCATCCTGACCCTTGGCGGAATGTTCTGTTCAGCCTGGACGGACAAGCCGCCGCGGATTCCGGAAGCAACGGCCGAATACTGCTTTATAATGTCACCTATCGGCACGCACATGTAATCTATTCCAAGATGGGAACATATCAGGTCAGCCTCGTTGATGCTCTGGCCTTCAGAAGGCATCGCCACTCCGGTGACCCGCTCCGGTCCCAATGCTGCGGCACACAACGCCGCCGCCACAGTACTGTCCTTGCCGCCGCTCATTCCGAGCACCGCACGGCTGTCCGGTCCGTTGGCTGCGAACCAGTCCCTTATCCACCGGATAAGCTCTCCGGTGGTCTTGTCTGCCTGGAACATAATCGAATGTTATTTAGGAAGATTGAACGTTTCCGTCATCTCGCGCATCTGGGCGTCGCTCATACCCTCCGGCTCAAAGCCCATGCTGCGGGCCGACATATATATCTGGGCCGACTTGTTGAGCACGTCCACCTGGTCGAAGGCTGACATTATATCCGTATCCACCGCCAGCACGCCGTGCTTTTCCCACATAACCACATCATAATCGTCATCCAGAGTACGGATAGTGGCCTTTGCAAGTTCGGAGGTCGACGGAAGGATGTACGGTACTATGCCGAGACCTCTCGGGCAGAAAGCCTTCGTCTCGGGAATCATTGACCAGAGCATCCTTGTCGCAGCATCCTTCTCAAGCCAGCGCCTGCTGTGTGACAGGGCGACAAGTTCTATCGGATGCGTATGCAGGCAGGCACGGTAAGGAGAGCCTTTCCCAAGCAGGTAATCGTGTACCGCAAGATGGGAAGGGAGCTCGGAGGTAGGCATAACCGGCTTTTCGGCGATGATCTCGTAGGACTCCGTATCATCACAGATACGGATTATGGAACCGTTGTCCATAGGGTCCCCCGCGAGATCCCTCATCCTGCGGCCCGTCCCCTTGCAGTAGAAGAAGCATCCGCGCAGGTTGGGGAGTTTCATCCCTATGGATATCTTCGGCAGCAGCGCCGGCGCCGATTTGAGCTCCTGAGGGATGCTGTCCGTTATGTTTACCGTAATATTGCCTCCGTTGCGCTCCGCCCATCCTTTTTCCCAAAGGAGGCGGGCGACTTCGGCCACTTGTTCTATCTCGTGAAGCATTATATCAACTGTGGAAGGAATGAACTTACTATCAATACAATGATACCGGCTACAAGAACCGCTACCGTCTTAGGGGAACAACCTTTCCACTCCTTGAGGACAATTCCCCAGACATTGGAGAAAACGACATTGAGTCCCTGGAGGATGCACCAGCTGAATGCCAGGAGCACAGCTGAATCCTGAAGGAATCCCTTGCCGAGGCTGAGTCCGAAGAACTGGCTGTACCACAGCAGTCCGGCAAGAACGCAGAAGAGGATATTCCTCTTCCAGAGGGAGGCATCCGAATAATCCTTGAAACTGCCGTTGCGCCCGTTCTGATAAAGGCAATATACGGCATTCGTCAGGAAGCCTCCGAAAGTGACCGCAAAGGTGGCAGGCAGGGACTTGAATATGCCCGGAGTAGCCTCCCAGCAGAGTTTCTCACCGAATCCGAGTCCTATGGAGAAGCAGGCGCTCATAAAACCGGCGAGCAGTGCGACGGCAATGCCCTTTCCGAAATTGAAGTCCCTGACGGCCTTCTTCTTCTCCTCCTCAGGAAGCGAGGAAGCCTTCATGGCACCTGCCACACCTATTATCGCGATTCCCGCGAGGGTCACGATGACACCTATTATGACGGGGGCCGTGAGTGAGGAGACATTGCCCGTGAACACCGGGGTCAGCAGTGTGCCCAGTCCGGCGCAGGTACCGAGGGCGATGCTCTGGCCAAGGGCCACACCGAGATATCTCATCGAAAGACCGAACGTCAGTCCACCCACTCCCCAGAGCATACCGAAGAACACTGTAAGCAGGGTCTCCTTCGGGGAGGATGCATACAGTGATATGAGGCTTTCCCCCTGAGGAACTGCAAGGAGGGCACCCATAAGAGGGAAGACCAGCCAGGCGAAGACGCCCTGGACAAGCCAGAAGGACTCCCAGCTCCATTTGCTGATCCTGTTGATCGGAACATAGGAGCTGGACTGGCAGAATGCGCCTATGGCGATGATGAGAAGACCTAAGATGATGTACATAAACCTATCTTAAAGATGTCACTTGCTTTTCGTAATCCTCGACGGCCTTGATGCATTCCTCTCCTACCGGCACGGAATTGCGCAGGCAGAACTCGTCCCATACCGCATTCCAAGGCAGGGTCTTGGCAAGTTCGAGGAGAGCGAGCTTCTCGAAGCCCTTGTCCGCCTCGTCATACCTGCGGATTGTCTCCACAGGCATCAGCAATGCCTGGAGAAGGCTCTTCTGGGCTGACCTCGCACCGATGAGGTATGCTCCGATGCGGTTGATGGCCCCGTCGAAGTAGTCAAGTCCGATGTGAACCCTGTCGAGAGCATCTGCATAGACGATCTCCTTCATGAGCTCCATAGTGGCATCGTCCATCAGGGTCACGTGGTCGGAGTCCCATCTTACAGGACGGCTGACGTGGAGCATCAGCTCCGGACAGAAGAGCAGCATGGTGCTGACCTTGTCGTAAACATTCTCGGTAGGATGGTAGTGGCCGGTATCAAGGGTCGGGATTATACCGTTCTTGGCACAGTATGCCGTATAGAACTCGTTGGATCCCACCGTATAGCTCTCGAGTCCGATGCCGAAAAGCTTGGACTCAAGGCAGTCCTTCATATTCTCACGCTTCACCTTGAAAAGCTCATCAAGGGAGTCACGGTAGATGCTGCGGTATTTCAGCCTGTTGACAGTGAAGTCCTTTGCACCGTCGTGGATCCAGATATTCATGATGCACGGATCTCCCTGTGCCTTCCCCATAGCATCCGCTATCTCGCGGCAGCGCTGGGTGTGCTCCATCCAGAACCCGCGCACAGCCTTGTCAGGATTGGCGAGGGTGAGATTGCCGCTCAGAGGATGGGAGAATGAAGTCGAATTGAAATCGAGCTTCATATTGTTCTCGGCAGCCCACTGCATCCAGCCGCGGAAGTGCTCGGGAGTAACCTCGTTGCGATCGACCCTCTTTCCTCCGAATTCGCCGTAGATTTCGTGAAGGTTGAGCCTGTGATTTCCCGGAAGGAGTTTCTTCACAGCAACGATATCGGCTCTCAATTCATCGATGTTCCTGGCCTTTCCGGGATAATTTCCCGTTGCCTGGATTCCTCCTGACAGGGAATCGGAAGACTCGAAACCCTGTACATCGTCAGCCTGCCAGCAGTGCAGGGACAACTGGACTCCGGCGAGACGCCCAAGGGCAGCCTCCGTATCAACTCCTATCTGAGCATAACGGTCTTTGGCAATTGCATATGCCTGATTAATCAACTGGTCTTTCATTGTAATTATGCGGATGATAAATTTTAGTCTTGACTGAAGCGGTTGAAACCTCGCGGAGATGGTTCAGGTCGCGGATATGTCCGAGCGCCTTCATCTGCATCAGGGCATTGCCCAGAGCAGTGCACTCGGCAGGACCGCTTATGACCGGACGTCCGATCATATTGGCGGTGAGCTGCATCAGATGCTCGTTCTGGGAGCCTCCGCCTATGACGTTGAGGCATTCGATGTCGAACGGCGCGAAGTCGTCCAATATCTCGAGTACCTCCCTGTAGCGGACCGCAAGGCTCCTGAAAATGACTCTCACATAATCTGCAGTGGTCTCCGGAACGACCTGTCCGCTCCTGTGGCAGTCCACGGCGATGGCCTTCATCATGGAACCCGGATGCATGAATGCAGGGTTGTCCGGGTTGATGAGTGAATCGCATTGCGACTGGGACCACAGGGCACTGAGTTCCCTGATATCGGAAGGGGCGTCCTTGAACTCCTTCCTGCACTCCTCGAGTATCCAGAGTCCCACGATGTTCTTCAGGAAACGGACGGTACCGTCCACTCCCCCTTCATTCGTGAAATTCTCCTCGAAACTCTTCTGGTTGACGATCGGAGACTTGGTCTCGATGCCCATCAGCGACCAGGTTCCGCAGCTGAGATAGGCGAAATTGCCGTTCTGAGCCGGTACTGCCGCCACGGCCGATGCCGTATCGTGCCCGGCCACCGCCACAACCTTGATCTTGCCGATGCCGGTAATATCCCTTATGTCCTCCGAGAGATATCCTACCACCGTTCCCGGCTGAACCATAGGTCCCAGCCTCTTCCTTTTCAATCTGAGAGCCTTGAGCACCTTCTCGTCGAAATCCCTTTCATACACATTGAGCATCTGCGAGGTGCTGGCCACAGTATACTCGCACACCTCCTTGCCGGTAAGCAGGAAGATGAGGGCGTCAGGTATGAAGAACATCTTCCTGGCCTGCCTCCAGAGGGCGCGATGCTCCCTGCGGATGGTGAAAAGCTGGAAGATGGAATTGAAATTCATTATCTGGATGCCGGTCCTGTCGTACAACTCGCGGAGTTCGTGCCTCCTTTCCCATTTCCTGACAGCCCCGTCGGTCTGCGGGTCACGGTATGAGAACGGAAGCGAGAGCAGAAGGTCGTTCCTGTCGAACAACGCAAAGTCGCATCCCCAGGTGTCAATGCCTATGGAATCAAGTCCGATCCCTTCGACAGCCGCCTTCTTCAGGGCCTTCAATATCTCGTTGTAGAGAGCCGGGAGGTCCCAGAACCGATGCCCCGCATACTGGATCATCGGATTTTCAAAACGTGTGAATTCCCTGAGGTCCACGCTGGTGCCGTCAAAGGTGGCGAGCATCGTTCTTCCGCTTGTGGCTCCCAGGTCCACAGCCAGACATACACTTGGTTTCATATGGTGCTATTTGGTTTCCTTTTTATTGTCGGACGAAGCAAAGAACTTCCACTGGAACAGAATCAGGTAGAACGCACCCACTGTAACACAGGAATCGGCAAAGTTGAATACCGGTTCAAAGAAAGTGAAGTTCGGGGTGCGGATGATCGGGAAGTAGAACATATCCACAACCTTGCCGAACATGAGCGGGGCATAATCCCAGATAACTCCGTAGAAAAGACAGTCCATGATGTTTCCGAAAGCTCCGGCAGTGATGAGGGTGAGCCCCACCACAACCCCGGTCGGAACGTCCTTACGTGACAGCAACGACCTTATCCACCAGATAAGGACCCCGCACAGACACAGTCTCACGAGAGTCAGCACAAGTTTACCGACCGTACCTCCGAATTTCATTCCGAAAGCCATCCCCTCGTTCTCCACGAAGCAGAGGCGGAACCACTGTCCTATGACGAATATCTGCTCGCCCAAATCCATGTTGGTCTTGACCAGGACCTTTATGACCTGGTCAATAACCACCAGAAGGATTCCGAGCAGAATCAGCTTTCTGCCTTTTGAAACCGCCATATCCTAATTCTTTCCGGATTTGGCGAGCATTTCCTTCGCCTCGACGGTAAGGGTTGCGTGAGGTACAAGACGGAGTCTCTCCTTCGGGATGAGCTTTCCTGTCACCCTGCAGATACCGTATGTCTTGTTCTCGATACGCACCAGCGCCTGCTCCAGGCTCTGGATGAACTTGTACTGGCGCTGTGCCAACTGGCTGGATTCCTCCTTTGAGAGCTGGTTGGCTCCGTCATCCTCAACGGTCTTGAATGAAGGGGACGTATCCTCGATATCATTGGTGCCGTTGTGCATAACCACAGCACGGAGGGTGTTGGACTCGGCTTTGGCCTTTGAGAGCATATCCTCGATGGTCACCTTGAACTCTGCGAGTTCCTCATCGGAATAGCGTGTTTTGATTTCTTCTGCCATAGTCAAAACTGTTTCTTGGTTATTTTAATGCTGATGGTCTGCTCGTCCCACTCGGTCTGAACGGCGTCCCCGTCTGCTGACCGGTGTTCGAGCGTCAAGTCGACGGCAAGCGTCTGTGACTTGATGTATTCACCGAATCCCCCAAGGGCAGCGGCGATCTGGTCACAGGCGTCGCCTTCCGCGTACAGCACGACGTCAATCCTGTCAGTCAGTTCGAAACCGGAGTCCTTGCGTATGTTCTGGATTCTGTTTATAAGTTCCCTGGCCACACCCTCATTGCGGAGTTCGTCCGTAATGGCGATGTCCAGGGCTATTGTGGTTGCGCCTTCGCTTGCAACGAGCCAGCCCGGCATATCCTCCGAGATGATCTCGTAGTCCTCAGGGGCAAGCCGCACCTCCCCTCCCGGAAGCTGGAGCGCATACTCTCCTGCCAGCTGGATTGCCGATATGGTCTTCTGGTCCATGGTCCCGAAGGCCCCTGCAATCTCCTTCATCCTGGCGCCGTATTTCTTTCCGAGAGTGCGGAAGTTCGGTTTGATCTTCTTTGTGATTATGCCCGTCGTGTCTGATATAAATTCCGCCTCCTTGACATTAACCTCGGTGAGTATCAATGATTTGACAGCCTCAAGATGTTCTCTTTCCTGTTCTGAAAGGACAGGGATGACAAGTTTTGAGAGAGGCTGGCGGACCTTGATGTTGACCTTTCTGCGCAGGGCCAGAACCATCGACGTGGCCTTCTGGGCAAGTTCCATCCTTTCCTCGAGCACAGGGTCGATGAGGGACGGGGCCTCCTGAGGCATCAGTTCGAAGTGCACGCACTTCCCTCCGGTAAGGTCGGTCCAGAGAATGTCGGAATAGAACGGTGCTATCGGGGCCATGAGCAGGGCCACATCGCGGAGAGCCTCGTGGAGGGTCTGATATGCGGCGAGCTTGTCCGTTGTCATTCCACCGCTCCAGAAACGCTTCCTGTTGAGTCGCACGTACCAGTTCGACAGGTGGTCGCAGACAAAGTCCTGGATAAGCCTTCCGGCGAGAGTGACATCGTAGTCCTCGTAGGCGGCGCGCACGTCGCGCACGAGGGAGTTGAGCTTCGAGATTATCCAGCTGTCTATCTCCTGTCTGTCACTTACCGGCACGGCTCCGGCCGACGGGTCGAAACCGTCGATATTGGCATAGAGGGCGAAGAAGGAGTAGGTGTTGTACAGGGTTCCGAAGAATTTCCTGCGCACCTCGTCCACTCCGTTCTCGTCGAAGCGGAGGTTGTCCCAAGGCTGGGCGTTGGTGAGCATATACCAGCGGAGCGGATCGGCTCCGAACTTGTCCAGCTGTGCGAAAGGATCGACCGCGTTGCCAAGACGCTTGGACATCTTGTTCCCTTCCTTGTCAAGCACAAGCCCGTTTGAGATCACGCGCTTGAAGGCAGGTGTGCCGCTGATCATCGTGTGTATGGCGTGAAGGGTGTAGAACCATCCCCTGGTCTGGTCGACGCCCTCGGCTATGAAATCCGCGGTGCATCCGAAATCCGGGGTGTCCAGGCCCCTGAGGCCGGTCTGTGCATAAGGCATGGAACCTGAATCGAACCACACGTCGATGAGGTCGGATTCACGCACCATCTTCCTGCCGGACGGGCTTACAAGACAGATGTCGTCCACGTACGGACGGTGGAGATTGATCCTGTCATAGTTGGCGGCACTGCTGTCACCAGGGATGAACCCTGCCTCCCTGAGAGGGTTGCAGGTCATTATCCCGGCCTCCACGGCCTTGTCAATCTCAGCGTAGAGTTCCGATGCGGAACCGATGCATATCTCCTCCTTCCCGTCTTCGGTGCGCCATATAGGAAGAGGCGTTCCCCAGAAGCGGCTCCGGCTGAGGTTCCAGTCCTGGATATTCTCGAGCCATTGTCCGAAACGTCCCGTTCCGGTGGATTCCGGCTTCCAGCTGATGGTCTTGTTGAGAGCTACCATCTCATCCTTTACAGCCGTGGCCCTGATGAACCAGGAATCGAGGGGATAGTACAATACAGGAAGGTCGGTACGCCAGCTGTGAGGATAGCTGTGCACGTGTTTCTGGATTCTGAACGCCCTGCCGTCGGCCTTGAGCATCATACAGATATCAACGTCCAGGGTAGGCTCCTGAGGGTCCTCGTTGTGCTCGAAGTATCCCTTGTAGCCCTTCTTGACATAGCGTCCCGCGAAAGGAGCATAGGAAGGGTCGACACAGTCGGCGACATAGGACGGGTCCAGATCGGAGAGCAGGCAGAAACGTCCCTGACGGTCCACCTGCGCCTGAGGGTTCCCTTCCCTGTCCACAGGCATTATGCCGGGGATTCCGAAGTTGGATGCGACCCTCTTGTCATCCGCACCGAAGGTAGGGGCGATATGTACGATTCCCGTACCGTCCTCGGTAGTGACATAATCTCCGCTGATCACCCTGAATGCGTCCCCCTCCACCGGTTTGAACCAGGGGATGAGCTGCTCATAGCGCATTCCTACGAGTTCGCTTCCCTTGATGGTGCCCGGAAGCACCTCGTACGGGATCTTGTCATTGAACCAGGCACCCACGAGCGCCTTGGCGACGATGTAGGTGGCCGGAGCACCGGTATAAGGATTGCTGCTGCGCACCTTGACATAATCGATGGAAGGACCTACGCAGAGGGCGGTATTGGAAGGGAGGGTCCACGGGGTCGTGGTCCAGGCGAGGAAATACAGGTCCTCCTCTCCCTTCACCCTGAACTGCGCGGTGACCGTAGTGTCGGTCACATCCTTGTAGCAGCCCGGCTGGTTGAGTTCGTGTGAGCTGAGTCCCGTACCGTCAGTAGGAGAATACGGCTGGATGGTGTAGCCCTTGTAGAGGAGGCCCTTGTCGTAAATCTTCCTGAGAAGCCACCACAGAGTCTCGATATAACGGTTGTCGTATGTGATGTACGGGTCGTTCATGTCAACCCAGTAACCCACTCTCTCGGTCATTGAGACCCACTCCTTCGTGTATTTCATCACCTCCTTGCGGCAGGTGTCGTTGTATTCGGCTATGCTTACCTTCGTTCCGATGTCGGCCTTGGTTATTCCCAGCTTCTTCTCGACACCGAGTTCCACAGGAAGTCCGTGGGTATCCCAGCCCGCCTTTCTCTTCACCTGATACCCCGTCTGGGTCTTGTATCTGCAGATAGCGTCCTTGATGCTACGCGCCATCACGTGATGGATGCCGGGCATTCCGTTCGCTGACGGAGGTCCCTCGAAGAATATGAACTGAGGAGCTCCTTCGCGCAGTTTCACTGATGTCCCGAAAGCATCAATACTTTTCCATCTCTCGAGAACCCCGTTCGAAACCTCAACCAGATTAAGACCTTTGTATTCTTTGAATGTCATATTTTTTGCCTAATTTTGTACCAATACTTGTAATCAGCAAATTTAATCATTTCTGTCTTTTTTAACAAATGGAACTCAACATCGTTGACCTTGTTCTTCTGATATGTTTCCTGCCCGGTGCAGTGCAGGGTTTGAGGAAGGGTCTGGTGGACCAGTTGATAGGGCTTATTTCGCTGATTCTCGGCGCTTTCATCGCTTTCCGATTCTCGTCCGCGCTCACGGTAAGGCTTGCGCCGACATTCCCCGGCGTTGACGGGAAACTGATAAATGTCCTCAGTTTCGCCATACTGATGGCCGTCGTTTTCGTTGTCCTGCGGATACTGGGGGGAATGCTGAAGAAAGTCATCAGCATATCCACTCTGGGATGGCTTGACCGCCTGTGCGGATTCGTGTTCGCCATCCTTGCGTCAGCCCTCGTGATAGGGCTGGTACTGAACCTTTTCAACGCGCTTAACTCCACGATACATTTCGTGGATCAGGAGACGCTGGACGCGAGCTGTCTGTACAATTGGATACGCAGCCTCTGCGAAACGGTGTTCCCTTTCATAAAAAAACTTTTCAATGCCTAGGATAATCCTCATCGAGACCTCGACCTCGCAGCTCTCCACCGCGCTGACGGACGGAGATAAGGTCATATCATACAAAGAATGCGCTGAACCGCTGCGCCAGGCATCCCTGACGGCGGTTTTCGTTAAGGAAATGCTCGATGACACCGGCCTTTCCGTAAAGGATTGCGACGCGGTGTGCGTGAGCAAGGGTCCCGGGTCCTATACCGGTCTGAGAGTAGGTTCCAGCACGGCCAAGGGTCTGTGCTTCGGAGCCGGCATACCGCTGATCGCCGTCGGCACTATGGAACTGCTGGTCAACCAGGCCATTGACGCGGAGCTTCTTCCGCAGGGTTGCAGATATATCATTCCGATGATCGATGCCAGGAGAATGGAAGTGTATAGCGCCGTATTCACTGCAGATGGCAGGAAACTGTCCGGGACTTCTCCGGTAATCGTCGACGCTGACAGTTTCAGGAAGGAACTGGAGGAGGGCGTATGCCTGTTCATCGGGGACGGAGCCCTCAAATGCAAGGACACCATCGCTTCGGACAATGCAGTGTTCGTCCAGTGCTGCCCGACGCGATGCTGAACCCGGCCCTGGAAGCATACAAGGAAAAAAGGTTCGAGAATACAGCGTACTTCGAACCTTTCTATCTGAAGGACTTCGTTGCCACAACGAGCAAGAAGAAACTTTTCTAGTTGAGCATTCTCTGGAGCTCCTTCCTCAAACCGGCCTCGCCGGAAACCTCCACTGACACCAGATTGCCGTCCTGGATGAGCGCAGCCTGCGGAGTGACCTGTACGTTGTACGTGGCTACGATCGGCGAATTGGCCCCCAGACCGTCACAGACGTTGATCCAAGGAAGTTTCTGTCCTCTGACAGCGGCGGCCCAGTCAACCTTGTCGGGAGTGAGGGCAACGCCGTAGATCTCGAATCCCTTGTCGTGGAACTCTTCGTAGATAGGGAGGATGGATTCTATGTTGAACATCTTCTGGGCGTTGTCGAGAGGATTCCAGAAATAGACCATTATCACCTTGGACTTCACGCTTCCGAGAGAAACCGGTGTCCCGTTGATATCAGGGGCGCTGATGTCGAGGAAACCCTGTTCCGGAGCGTTCGCGAGCTTCTGCTCGAGGGCCATCATCGTCTCCCTGCGCACGGTTTCCTTTTCGAGGGCCTGCACGTATCTCGAGTCAGGATATACCGTCTTGAGCGAGTCCGTGGCCGCGCGGAAGTGCAGCGCGTCGGTCGTCTGGGCGAAGATCGGAGAGAACTCGTTGATCTTCTGGTACAGGACCGGAATGACCGTGAGGGATTTCGGGTTGTTGATGATGTACTTTACCCTGTCCCTGTAATAATCGATGTAGAGACGGGTCATCTTCGCCTGTGAAGGGTCGTCCTCTGACACGAGGGCGCGCATCGATGCCATGAACTCACCGAAACTTTCCTCCACCTGACGCAGCTGTTCGGATTCGGGCGAGTTCTCAACCGTGAAATGTCCCAGAGTATCTGTCTTCACGTTGACGGTCCTGTCATCGACAAGGATGAGGGAGGCTATCTTCCTGCCGTTGTACAGGCAGTATACGAACTCCGGCTGTCCCTCTTCGACAGGGATGCGGTATTTGAAAGCCCCTTTCCCGTTCACCTTGACGCTGTCAAGGACATTGTAGCTTCCACCGTTGAGCAGGGCTATCTCGACCTTGCCTGATGCAAGTCCGTCTACGTTTCCCTGTATTGCGGCCTTATGGCTGCAGGACACCATCAGTGCCACCGCCGCTGCCGCTGCAATTATCTTACTGATTCTCATACTCTTTCAAAATTGATTCTGCAAGTTCCTTCATCCTGTCCGCAGAAACCTTCGGATGCTCCTTGCGGAAATCCAGGTCCGCTTCACTCTGAAGCGGCACAAGATGGATGTGAGTGTGCGGCACCTCCATACCGAGAACCGCTACACCGACCCTCTTGCAGGGAACCGCCCGGCCGATGGCACGCGCCACCTGCGCGGCGAATTTCCACAGGCCTTCGTAGCAGGCGCTGTCCAGATTGAATATATAGTCATCCTCAACGTTCTTGGGGATGACCAGTGTGTGACCTTCGGCCAGGGGATTGATGTCGAGGAACGCGTAGTAGTCCTCGTTCTCGGCAACCTTGTAGGAAGGTATCTCGCCTTTCGCTATACGGGTGAAAATAGTTGCCATGATCAGATGGAGATGTTGATAATCTTGAGTTTGAGCACTCCGGCAGGGACCTTCGCCTCCACCACATCACCCTTGGAATGTCCGAGGAGAGCCTTTGCTATAGGTGTGTTGGCGGAGAGCTTGCCGCTTGAGAAATCGGCTTCGGTCTCGCCCACGATGGTGAATTCCATCTTCTGTGCGTTGGCTGTGTTCTCTATGGTGACCTTGTTGAGGATCTGAACCTTGTCCACCCCGATCCTGGACTCGTCTATTATCTTCGCCGCCGTCACCTTCTCCTGAAGGTTGGCTATCTTCAATTCAAGCAGGCCCTGAGCCTCCCTGGCTGATTCGTATTCCGCATTCTCGGACAAGTCTCCCTTCTCACGCGCTTCCGCGATGGCCGCTGAGATGACAGGTCTCTGTGCAAGAGCCTCGGCCAATTCTTTCTTCAGTTTATCCAACCCTTCCTGGGTCATAAAAATAGGTGCTGCCATATCAATCTAATATTGTTCAAAGATAAGTTTTTTTGCCGATAATTCATCGGTTTCAAGTTGATTTTTCAACTCCTGCACGGAAGAGAAGTCCATCTCGTCGCGCAGGCGTTCCAAAAAGGTGACGTTGATGTCCAGACCGTATATATTCTCGTCGAAATCAAAGATATGGGTCTCGATCACATCCCTGACATTCGTCATTCCGAAGAATTCCCTGCCGAGGCAGCGGACGGAGGTCAGATACACCCCTTCGCCCGGAATCAGTCTCAGAGGGTCGGAAGGCTGGAGGTTCACCGTAGGGAATCCTATTGCGCGTCCAAGGCGCTTCCCTCCGACAACGATGCCGGGCAGACTGTAGTTCCTGCCGAGCAGGACCGAAGCCTCCCTGACTCCCCCGGCGGCGATAAGGTTGCGTATCTTGGTGGAAGACACCGATTTTCCACCGACTTTCGTCGCTCCGACGATCACCGCCTCCATTCCGAGGGAACGTGCGATTGCCGCCGTATCCTCAGGGGCCAGCTGGTCGGAACCTATGCGGTTGTCATAACCGAGGACGATGGCCGACGCAGCGTACCTGTCGCAGAGCAGGCGGAGGTAGTCCGCAGTCCTGAGGGATGCAATCTCCCTGGTGAACTCCAGCTGCTCGACATCATCGGCACCGAGGGATTTGAGCATCGCAATCTTCTCCTCCCTTGAAGTCAGGAGGCGCAGGTTCTCCGCATCATTCTGGAGGACCATCCTCGGATGAGGCCAGATGGTCAGAATCAGACTCCGGCTGGAATGCCTGCGGGCCGTCTCAGTCAGAGTCCTGACAATTTGACGGTGCCCCGGATGGACACCGTCAAAGAAACCCGTTGCTACGACAGCCATTTGACCAGAGGGAAATCCTGTCTGTGCGGCAGCAGAGGATTCTTCACGAATATCCTGATGCCGGCCTGATACATACCCGTCGTTTCCGGAAGCACCGCAGCCCTGTACGTGGCTATGCCGTCCTTGTATTCGATGAGCGCATACTCACTGATATTCCTTATGTGATACTTGCCCTTGGAATCCACTGTCGTGAACACCAGCTCGGCCCCGACGTCTTCAGGGGTCAGGCCACCGAGATTGAGGACGAGGTCCCCGGTAAGTTCGCAATCCTGTGAAAGGACGTATGAGGAATCCGGACTCGTGAACGATATCACCTGGACGTTGTCCCAGGCGGCGCCCACGCGCTTCTTCCAGGCAGCGATCTCGCGGGCCTTGGCCGCATTGTTCGCTGACAGATCACAGAACCTCCTGTACTGGGGCAGATAGAACTTTTCGCAGTAGTCCGTGAGCATCCTGTTGGTGGTGAAGTTGCTTGCAACCTTGGAGATAGTGTTCTTTATATATCCTATCCACTTGGAACTGCGTCCCGTTGCAGGGTCCTTCTTGTAGTATGCAGGAACGATCTCGTTCTCGATGATTCCGTAGATGGTCGCCGAATCAAGCTCGTTCTGGTAGTTGTCGTCATCGTAGGTCTTCTGCATAGGAAGTGCCCAGCCGGCGCCTTCCTTGTATCCTTCAACCCACCATCCGTCAAGCACTGAGAAATGCATGACACCGTTCATCGCAGCCTTCTCCCCGGAGGTTCCGGAAGCCTCGAGAGGACGGGTAGGGTTGTTGAGCCAGATGTCCACTCCCTGCACGAGACGCTTGGCCAGGGTTATGTCATAACCCGGCACGAAGATGATCTTGCCGAGGAACCTGTCCTGCTTGGATATGTCTATTATCTGCTTTATGAGGTCCTGACCCTGACCGTCGGCCGGATGAGCCTTGCCGGCAAAGAAAAACTGCACCGGCTTGTCAGGATTGTTGACAATGGAGTCAAGCCTGTCCAGGTCGCTGAACAGCAGCGTGGCCCTCTTGTAGGTCGCGAAACGTCTTGCGAAACCTATCGTAAGCGCATCCTCGGAGATGTTGTCGATGATCTTGACAATCTGGCTCGGGGAGTAGTGGTTGCCCAGGGAAGGGTCGGAGAGACGCTCCTTGACGGCCTTGACAAGCTCTCCCTTGACTTGCTGGCGGGTGCTCCAGATTTCCTCGTCCGAGGCATCGTAGATACCGTCGAAGCAGTTCTTGTCATAGTGATGGGTCTGGAACTCATCCCCGAAATATTTGGCGTGGAGTTTCTTCCACTCCTTTGACGCCCAGGTGGAGTAGTGCACTCCGTTGGTCACGTAGCTCACGTGAAGTTCCTCCGGGAGGTAGCCCGGATACATAGGCGAGAATATCTCCTGGCTCACGCAGCCGTGCAGCATTGACACACCGTTCACGTTCTGGCTCATGTTCGCCGCAAGCACGCTCATCGAGAACTTCTCCTCCGGATTGAACACATTCACCTTTCCCAGGGACATCAGTTTGTTCCAGTCCACCCCGAAAGCGTAGGTGTAACGCCCGATATACTTGCCGAGCAGTCCGTCCTCGAACGAATCGTGTCCGGCAGGCACAGGTGTATGCGTCGTGAACAGGCCTGAAGCCCTCACGAGCTCGAGAGCCTCGGAGAAGTTGAGATTACCCTTCTGCATATACTCCGCGAGACGCTCGAGACCGGCGAATGCGGCGTGTCCTTCGTTGTAATGATATATGCTCGGATTGAGTCCCAGGGCGCGCAGCGCGCGGACACCTCCGATACCCAGCAGGAGTTCCTGCTTCAGACGGTTCTCCCAGTTGCCTCCGTAGAGCTGGTGGGTCACTTCCCTGTCCTCCGGGATGTTGGCCTCGAAGTCGGTGTCGAGCAGGTAGAGGTCCGTCCTTCCGACGGAAACCTTCCAGAGGCGGGCACTGAGGTCACGTCCAGGGAAATCGACCTTCACGACCATCCAGTTGCCCTCCTTGTCAAGGACGGGCTCCACCGGAATCCTCATGAAATCCTGCGGGACGTACTCGGCCACCTGGTTTCCCTGGGCCGTAAGCTTCTGGTTGAAATACCCGTAACGGTACAGGAGTCCGACTGCGACCATGTTCACGTTCATATCGCTCGACTCCTTGAGATAATCCCCTGCGAGGATTCCGAGTCCTCCGGAATATATCTTAAGCGAGGTATCCAGGCCGTATTCCATACAGAAATACGCGATCGACGGGTCAACCCTCTTGGATTTCAGCGCCATATAGGAGTTGAACTCGTCCATTACGGACTGGAGCTGGGCAAGGAACCGGCGGTCCTTTGCGAGTTTGTTGTATTGTGTGAGGCTTACGGAATCAAGGATGACCATAGGATTGTGACAGGATTTGTGCCACAGTTCCGGGTCAACCGCCTTGAAAAGAGCCTTCGCATTGTCATTCCAGCACCACCAGAGATTCTTTCCCAGAGTCTCGAGGCCTGCGAGGTTTTCCGGAAGGTGCCTGGTGACCATGACGCTCTTCCAGAAAGGAGTAGGGTTCAGATTCATTTTCTATTCTTGTTCGTTGATTCTTATCATAAAGTCACTGAGGACATTCATATAGTTGATGTATGCCTCATACGGGGTCTGGTACGGATTGAAGTACTTGTGGACGTCCGCATCGGAGAAGAACTTCGTGCACATGTAGTAGAAATGGTCGCTCTCCTGCAGATGCCCGAAATCCATCCAGAGCACCGGGTCGTTTAGGATCGCCAGCTTCTCGGTGAGGGCATACAGTTTTGCAAAGGCGTCCTTCTGAAGTTCGTTTCCAAGCCAGGCCGTCAGGTCCCTCTCCTCGTCAGCCCAGGAGATAGGCTCCGGGACGGAGATGGTATCCACCGGCTTCAACTCGCTTCCCGCCTGGGAAGGAGTCACGAACTTGAATTCACCCGATGCAAGCACAGCTTCCGGAAGGGCCTCCATGAAGTCCATTATCCCGCTGTCCGCCCCCTGGTGTTCACCGAAGGTCTCGTAATCCATGAACAGATTGATGATCTGTCCGTCAGCGGAACGGAGCCACTGGAGATATTTCTCAGCTGTGACAGGCCACTCGGACCAGCCCTTGTTGGAGAAACGGAAGGCGATGTCGTCACTGAGCGGATAGTTTCTCAAAAGCAGCGACAGTTCCGGTCTGACATCGTCGGCATATACGAAATTCGGACTCTTCCATCCCATGATGTGCCTTGCACCCTCGGTGAGCATGGTCTTGAATCCCATATCGTTCACAAGGGCTCCGATGGAATCGGAATAGACAAGCTCGGTGTTGCGGAAGGTAACCGGTTTCACACCGAAATGCTCTTCGATGGCCTGGGCGTGCTTTGTGACCTGATGCCTGAACTCACTTTCGGATACAAGCGAGGCAAGTGAATGGTTGTATGTCTCGCAGAGGAATTCGACGCATCCAGTCGCCGCAAGCGCGCGGAAACTGTCCACCACCTCGGGAGCATAGCGGTCGAACTGCTCCAGGACGGAGCCGGATATTGAAAAAGCCACCTTGAATTCTCCCTTGTGACGGTTGATCGTCCTCAGGAGGACTTCGTTCATAGGAAGATAGGACTTCTGGGCTATGCGCTTCAGGATGGTCCTGTTGGCATAGTCATCATAATAATGGGAGTCCTTGCCTATATCGAAGAAGCGATAGAGACGGAGCCTGGTAGGCTGGTGCACCTGAAAATAGAAACAAATATCCTTTTTCATATCCTATCCGTTATTGATTACTGATTCATATACTTTCTTGAGCTTGGCCGCAGCATTGTTCCATTTGAGTTCATTGACTTCCTGGAATCCCTGCTTCGAGGCGAATTCCGACAGAGCCGGATATGTCACCAGCGCATAGATGTCGTCCGCCATTGAATCCACATCCCAGAAATCCACCTTGAGGGCATATCTGAGCACTTCCGCGGCACCGCTCTGGTGCGAAATGATGGAAGGGACGTTGGAGCGCATGGCCTCCAGAGGGGATATGCCGAACGGCTCGCTCACGCTCGGCATTATGTAAACGTCGGACATCGCGAACATCTCCTGGACCTCCTTTCCGCGGAGGAATCCGGTGAAATGGAAACGGTCCGAGATGCCGAGCCTGGCCACCTGCCTGATGGCGCGGTTCATCATATCACCGCTGCCGGCCATCACGAAACGGACGTTCCTGGTACGCTTGAGCACCTTCGCAGCAGCGTCGATGAAGTATTCCGGACCCTTCTGGAAGGTGATCCTGCCAAGGAAGGTGACAACCTTGTCCTTGATGTGCCTGTTGACATTGATGTTCTCCCTGCCGCTGAAATCGACGGCATTGTGCACGGTCACCACCTTGGATGGGTCTATGCCGTACTTGTTGATGACGATGTTCCTGGTGAGGTCGGATACGGTCACCACCCTGTCGGCAGCCTCCATACCCCTGCGTTCTATGTTGTACACCCTGCTGTCCACCATATCATCGGTACCACGGTCAAAGGAGGTGGCGTGAACGTGTACGACAAGGGGTTTGCCGGTAAGTTCCTTCGCGGCTATCCCGGCAAGATATGTAAGCCAGTCGTGGGAGTGGATGACATCGAAGTCATTCTGATATTCAACCGCTATCGATCCTCCCACCTGAGCGTAGCGGGACACCTCCTCGAGGAGATTGGCCCCGTATTTCCCCGAGAACTTGAACTTCTGCCCGAAGCCTACGACGGTCTCGCTCAGGCTGGAGCGCTTCATCCGCTCGATGGCCTCGAAATACTCGTCGGGGTCGGTATAGGGAACGAGGTTGGAATCGACGTTGATGAACTTCACCTTGTCGATGAATTCCTCCACGGTTTCACTTACATTGGATATTGCGATATCACTGGCGTTGATTATCCTGGTGTATGTCTGGTCCTCGTCCCCGCTGGCCGAAGGCATCACGAAAATGCTTTCGACGCCGTTGTTGGCGAGACCCTTGACTATTCCTTCGCAGGCGGTCCCCAGACCTCCGGCGATATGGGGTGGAAACTCCCAACCGAACATAAGTACTCTCATTTCCGCTCCTCCCTGTTGATTTCCAGCATCCTTTCAACTGCGAGCAGGGCTGCGGTGCTCTGCGCCGACGATATCGCGCCGTGCGGTTCGTGAGGAGGATCTCCGTCATAGAGCTCGGAGAACGCTCCGACACCGTGCTTGCTCAGATCTTCATAGAATCCCTCGGACAGCCACTCGGCCTTCTTCCAGAAGGACGGTCCCTTGACACGGAAGCATACCTCGACGTATGGTTCCAGAAGGAACGGTCTCGTGGCCCCCTGATGGTATGTGAGGTCCCTGTCGTGCTGCGACCCCTCATATACCCCCCTGTACTTGACGTCCCTCGGGGAAAGGGTCCTGATTCCCCTGGCGGTCACCAGTTCGTTGTCAACGACCCTCAGTATCCTCGGAGCCAGGTCCTCGTCCACCGGGGAATATTTCACCCACAGCGCGTAAAGCTGGTTCGGACGGACATCCATATTCTGTCCCGCACCGTCAACATAGTCGGCCAGATATCCGCTTCCCCCGTTCCAGAACACCGGCTGGTAGTTCGCCTTCACGAGAGACGCTATCCAGGTCCATTTCTTTACGAACGCGCCCCTGGCGCTGCCATATTTACGTTCCATCTCGATGGCGAGACATATGCAGGTGTACCACAATGCATTTGTCTCCACCTGGTATCCGGCCCTCTCCGTAACAGGGTTGCCGTTGAGATATGCGTTCATCCAGCTGAGCGCAACCTTGTCCATCTGGGCCCAGAGAAGTCCGTTGGGATGCATCGTGACCTCCTTCCTGATTCCGGGAAGGTAGCTTTCCAGTATGGCCTTGACGGTCTTTCCGTATTTCTTCCACACTGCGGCGGCGTCCGCACCGTAGTCAATATACTGCTGCAGGGTCACTGCAATGTAAAGCGGAGCCTCCACCTGGGTGGTGCGCCTGGTCAGGCGTTCCTGCTCGTCCGCGATGAGGTTGTCCAGGATTTCCTCGAACTGTCCGGGGTCGTCAAGCCCGTAGAGCGCAAGACCGGAAAGGGTCTGCAGGGTTTCCCTGAGGAGACCTGTCTTGAGCCAGCTGAATCCGGCATTTATCTTCTTTCGGTCGTTATGGTCGATTATGAGGCGGTTCGCGCAACGGCGGAGCTGGTCACGGTAATTGTCGGCCGAGCCCTTCTTCCTGATGGCGGAGGAGAACCTGGTCTTGAACTCCGACGGAGTCTCCTCGGCTGTGGATGCGGACAGCACCACGCTGCCTCCCGGCTTGAGGGTCATCTGGAAATATCCCGGGACCAGAAGGTCCTCACGGCAGTCGAAACCGCGTCTGTATTCATCGGAATAGGTGATGTTGTTGTACCAGTACGGCATTTCCTTGAATGATGCCCTGGAATCGCTCATCTGGATGTTCAGGTCAGGGAAATTATCATAGAGCCTGAATGACATACCGTTCTTCACGGCCTGTCCGGCCGTCCTGGCCTGGGGGTTCTGATGGGTGAGCGCGTGGACATTCCTGAAAGCCAGGAAAGGCCTCAGCAGGAGAGTCACGTTGGAAGGAGCCTCGAGCAGTTCGTACTTGATGAGTACCTGATCCTTGTCCTGGGCCAGCATTATGCTCTTGCGGAATACCACGCTGCCGACCTTGTAGGTCAGGCATGGAACCGGATTGCCCGTGTAGTCGATTATGTACTTGTGCCCGCGAGGCTCATATATGTCACCGTAGCAATGGATTCCAAGGTTGAACTGCTTCCCGTCCACAATGAGGCTTTCGTCCACGGTGGAGAGCAGCAGGAACCTGTCGCCGCCGAAACGGTCAAGCGTCACGGCCAGCAGACCGTGATACTTTCTGGTGTTGCAGGTGATGATGCTCGTGTTGCAGTACGCGCCAGTCTTGTTGGAGCCCAGGATCTCACGCTTGAGCGAGTACTCCAGATTGACGAGTTCCGCCTTGTTGAACTTCAGAAGTGCCATAAATCATATCTTTTCAAGCACAAGGGCGCACCTGCTCGGCAGGTAAAGCCTCAATGTGCCGTTTTGAGTAACATAATTCAGGCCGTGATCTATACGGCCGAATCCTCCGAATTCCGTATCATCCGTGTCAAGCACGACCCGGTACTCCCCTTCAGGAGCTCCGAAGCCATAACCGGTGAATGATACCTCCGGGTTGAAATTGAACGCAAAGATACTGTTTTTCCTACGGAAAACCAATATCTGGTCAGCTTCATTTACCCAAAGCTGGACAGGCCTTCCGTCCAGGACATCCCCCTTGAGCAGGAAGGACACCATCGCCCTGTCGAACTCCTCCAGTGCATGGTATCTCAGATTCGGATTGTCAGGCAGGGACCACTGCCTTCTGGCGTGGGCGTAGGACCATCCGTTCCCCTCCCTGGGGAAGTCGATCCATTCGGGGTGTCCGAATTCATTGCCCATGAAATTAAGATATCCTCCGCCGCAGGCAGCCGCCGTTATGAGCCTTATCATCTTGTGCAGGGCCACTCCCCTGTCCACCGTCAGGTTGACGCTCCCCTTGTCCATCGAGAAATACATCTCCTTGTCAATCAGCCTGAAGATTATGGTCTTGTCTCCGACGAGGGCCTGGTCGTGGCACTCGGCATAGGAGACCGTGCTCTCATCCTCCCTCTTGTTGGTAAGTTCATACCAGATGGCCCCCACGCTCCATTTCTCGTCCGGAAGCTCCTTTATCCACTTTATCCAGTTGTCCGCGATGCCCATGGCCATCCTGTAGTCGAAGCCCATGCCTCCGGCTTCGAAAGGAGCCGCGAGGCCCGGCATCCCGCTCACGTCCTCGGCGATGGTGATGGCGTCCGGATTCAGTTCGTGTATGAGCATATTGGCAAGGGCCAGGTAATCCACGGCGTTTTCGTCCACGCCCTTGTCGAAGTAGGCGTCATAGGCCCCGAAATCCCTTCCCAGGCCGTGGTCCCAGTAGAGCATCGAGGTCACACCGTCGAAACGGAACCCGTCCAGATGGTACTCCTGCATCCAGAACTTGCAGTTGGACAGAAGGAAGAATTTGGTCTCGTTCTTACCGTAGTCGAAGCAACGGCTGTCCCAGGCGGGATGATGTCCCTGGGGGCCCTTGTAGAAATACAGGTCCTCCCTGCCGTCGAAATTGCCCAGGCCTTCGGCTTCGTTCTTCACCATATGGGAATGTACGATGTCCATAATCACCGCGATGCCGCGGGAATGGGCGTCATCCACAAGGGCCTTGAATTCCTCCGGAGTCCCGAAACGGGAACTGAGCGCAAAGAAATTGGAAACCTGATATCCGAACGAACCATAGTATGGATGTTCCTGGAGGGCCATTATCTGGATGACGTTGTAGCCCAGCCTCTCCACCCTCGGGAGCACGGTCCTGCGGAAATCCCCGAATCCCGCGACACCCTCGTTCTCGGAGCTCATACCTATGTGGCATTCGTAGATGAAAGGATGCCTTACCGCAGCCGGAGAGGGATGTTTCCAGACATACGGTTCCGGATTCCACACCTGAGCGCAGAACACCTTCGTCTCAGGGTCCTGCACCACCCTCACGGCATAGGACGGGAGACGTTCCGCCGCCCCGCCGGTCCATTCCACCCAGAGTTTGTAGAGCTGCCCGTGGCGTATGCAGAACTCAGGCAGCGCGATCTCCCAGTCCCCGTTGCCGACAGGCTCGAGGGAATAGGCATCCGTCCTCTTCCAGTTGTTGAAATCGCCCACAAGATAGATGCGGTTCGCGTTCGGTGCCCATTCGCGGAACACCCATCCTTCAGCGGTCCTGTGCAGGCCGTAGTGCATATGGTTGTTGACCCTGTCGGAGATCGTTCCCTCCCCGACGAGCTTTTCGCGCACTTCTGAAATCCTGGCGTGGCGGCTCTCTATCGCATCCTTGAACGGTTCGAGCCAGGGATCGGTTTCATAGATTTTCATAACTGTCCAATATTTCGCGCTGCGAGCGGAGATATTTCCTGCAGGAGTCCACCAGTTCGGACGAACGCCTGATCAGAACATCTATCTCAGGCAAGGGGGTGGATGGGTTCCGGACTTCCGCCTCTATGCGTTCCAGTTCGGCCATAGCCGCATCGTAGTTGAATTCTTCCGTCATTTTACCTCAGCTTCTATTGTTCCGTCCTTGAACAGGACTTTGATTCTGTCCGAAGTCTTCAGTTCCGCCGAAGACTTCACAAGCACACCGGCCGCATCGGTCACCAGTGTATATCCCCTCGAAAGGAGATTCCGCGGGTCGGCGGTGCTGATTCTGGCCTCAACCGTGGCAAGGTCCGATTCCATACGGGATATGCGCTCGGAGAAGGCCATTCTGAGCCGCGCCGCGGCGGAGCTTATCCTTTCGTCCTCCGCCTCGAAGGCGGAAATGAACACATCCGCCAGCGCCGTAGGGGTCTTCACGGAGGCATAGGACACCATATCCGCCACGTGGCAGTCCCTGTCGTGCCCCACGGCCGTGAACACCGGCAACCCGCAGCAGGCTATTGCGGCACAGAGGGAGTAATCGTCGAAACAGGCCAGGTCGAGCGCCGATCCGCCACCCCTGAGGATGAGCACTGCATCGTATCCGGAAACGGAACTTTCAGCCAGCGCGAGTGCATCGGAGATTGATTCCGGGGCTGAAGGTCCCTGCATAACGGCCTCGATGAGCGTCACCCTGAAGACGAAACCGTATTCGTTTTCCCGCAGATGCCTGCAGAAATCCCCGTATCCGGCGGCATCCCTGGCACTGATCACCGCAAGATTGTACGGCAGGACCGCGGGGACAAGCTTTTTCTGTCTGTCCATCAGGCCGTCGGCCTCAAGTCCGGCAATGGTCCTGCGTCTGGCCATTTCGGCCTCTCCCAGCGTGAACTGGGGTTCAATGTCCTCTATGACAAGCGACAGCCCGTACAGTTCCGAATAATTCACGCAGGCAAGGGCGAGAATGGTTATTCCAGGCTGTATCGAAGAACCTGTAGCCGCGTGGAACGACCTCGCGACCGAAGCATAGGTCCCGCGCCAGATCACCGCCCTCACCTTGGCCACCAGACCTTTTCCGTCGCTCTGGCAAAGGTCCAGATAACAGTGCCCGTTGGACTTCTGCTGGATCTGGGCGACCTCGGCACGCACCCAGACACGGTCCGGAAGAGCCTCTTCCAGACTTTCCCTTATCCGATGCTGAAGTTCATAAAGTTCGACGAAATCCATACCGTATCAAAGATACGATTTATTTCTGTCGAATGAAAATCTGGACCGGACAACCTGTCAGTTCAAATAATTCGCGGAGCCTGTTTTCGAGGAAGCGCTTGTACGGGTCCTTCACGTACTGCGGGAGATTGCAGAAGAACGCGAAGGCAGGGAAGCTGGTAGGGAGTTGTGTAACGTATTTTATCTTCACGTACTTGCCCTTCCAGGCAGGCGGAGGCGTCTGTTCGAGTATAGGGAGGAGAGCCTCGTTGAGACGGGCCGTAGGGATTTTCCTGGAATAGTTGTCGCAGACCCTGGCTATGGCGGCGAGGACATCCTGTATCCTCTGCATCTTCAGAACGGAGGTGAAGATGACCGGCACATCATCGAAAGGGGCCAGACGGCTGCGCAGGGCGCTCTCATAGTCACGCAGTGTGTTGTTGTCCTTGATGAAGAGGTCCCACTTGTTCACAACCACCACGCATCCCTTGCGGTTCTTCTGGATGAGGTTGAAGATATTCATGTCCTGGGCCTCCATTCCGGTCTGGGCATCTATCATGAGCACGCAGATGTCCGAATGCTCTATCGCCCGGATGGAACGCATCACGGAGTAGAATTCCAGGTCCTCGTGGACCTTGGTCTTGCGGCGTATCCCGGCAGTGTCCACGAGCATGAACTCATATCCGAACTTGTTGTACCAGGTTTCGATGGAATCCCTGGTCGTACCGGCGATGTCCGTGACGATGTTGCGCTCTGAACCCAGCAGGGCGTTCGTAAGCGAGGACTTGCCCACATTAGGTTTGCCCACGATGGCGACCCTTGGCAGGCCGGCGTGCGGGTCGGCCTCGTCCGCCTCTTCGGGCAGGACCTTGACGATGGCATCCAGCAGGTCCCCTGTGCCGCTTCCGTTGGCCGCCGAGATATTGTAGATATCCCCGAGCCCCAGGGAATAGAACTGATAGCTGTCATAGGCCTTGTCCCCGTTGTCGACCTTGTTGACACAGAGCACGACAGGCTTCCTGCTCCTTCTGAGCACATCCGCTATCCCGGCATCATAATCAGTTATCCCCGTCCCGGCCTCGACCATGAACAGTATGGCGTCAGCCTCGTCGATGGCGATCTCGACCTGCCTGCGGATCGCACTTTCGAAAATGTCGTCCGAACTGGTGGTGTATCCTCCCGTGTCAACCACGGAGAATTCCCTTCCGCACCACTCGCAACGGCCGTAATGCCTGTCGCGCGTGACACCGGAGACATTGTCCACGATGGCCTGTCTCATACCGACCATCCTGTTGAAAAGCGTGGACTTCCCGACATTCGGTCTTCCCACTATCGCCAATAGACTCATATCAATCTTTCTTTAATACCTCATTACCGGCAGCCGCAGGGGAACATTCCCCGCAGTTGCCGGAACATTTGATCCTGTGCATATCGGCATCCTCGTCCTTGAAACAGCGGATGCCCCGTTTCTTCATCTCCCCGTTGGAGCCCACGTCGTACTCCGGGAATCCCTTCTTCCTGAAAAAGACATTGACTCCCAGACCCAGGACACACAGGCCCACCAGTACAAGAACTGCGAGGAAGACAATCATCCGTTAGAAAATGAATTCGGTGCTTACCGGTTCGTAATGGTAAACCTTGTTGATAACGCTTGCAAACACGTCGGTCATCGTAACGATCCTTATCTTGGAATCATCCGCGAGCTCCGGATGAGGGACGGTGTCCGTAACGAACACCTCCTCGAGGGCGGATGCGTGTATCTTCTCGATGGCACTGCCCGAGAACATTCCGTGGGTGGCGCAGGCCCTGACGCTTGCGGCTCCCATTTCCTTGAGCACATCGGCAGCCTTGCACAGCGTGCCCGCAGTGTCAATCATATCGTCGATGATGACAACGTTCTTTCCGACCACGTCCCCGATTGCGGTAATCTTGCCCACCACGTTCGCGCGCTCCCTGGTCTTGTGGCATATTACTACGGAACAGTCGCGGTTCTTCGCCAGTTCCTTCGCATAGGCGTTGGCCCTCTTGGCTCCTCCCATATCAGGGGCGGCTATCGCAAGATTGTCAAGCTTGAGGCTCTCGATGAGAGGAAGGAACACCTTGCTGGCATACAGATGGTCCACAGGGAAATCGAAGAAACCCTGGATCTGGTCGGCGTGAAGGTCGCAGGTCATGATCCTGTCCGCCCCCGCGGCGCTCAGAAGGTTGGCCACAAGCTTGGCCCCGATGCTTACCCTCGGCTTGTCCTTGCGGTCCTGGCGGGCCCACCCGAAATACGGGATGACGGCGATCACCTTGTCCGCGGAAGCCCTCTTGGCTGCATCTATTGAAAGCAGCAGCTCCATAAGGTTATCTGAAGGCGGAATGGTGGACTGGACGATGAAAACGGTAGCTCCACGCACGCTCTCAACGAATGACGGCTGGAATTCACCGTCGCTGAAAGGTGTCACCTCGGACTGCCCGAGATGCAGCTTCTCCGATTCCGGAAGGCTGGCATTAAGACTTTCCACAACTTTGCTTGCAAACTCTTTTGAAGCCCTGCACGCAAACAACTCCATTCTGTGCTCGAATTGCATGATGTTAAAGTGTTTTCAGTATTGAATCAATATAATTGAGTATTTCTTCCCTGCCGCTTCCCTTCAGCGAAGAAGTGTAGAACACCGGAGGCAGCTCCTCCCAGCGTGTGGAAAGCAGCTGTTCATTCCTCTCAAGCTGTGCCTTGAGGACGTTGGGCCCCTGTTTGTCGCACTTCGTGTATACAATCGCGAAAGGTATTCCGTTTTCTCCCAGGTCCACCAGGAAATCCTGGTCTGTCTTCCCTATGTCGTGGCGCGAATCTATCAGCACGAAAAGGACCACCATCTCCTCTGAATTGAAGATATAGTCCTTTATCATCGCAGCCAGTTCCTCGCGTCCCTTCCTGTTCATACTGGCATAGCCATAGCCCGGGAGGTCCACCAGGTACCAGCTTTCGTTGACAAGGAAATGATTTACAAGCTTAGTCTTTCCGGGAGTGGAAGAGGTCATCGCAAGCTTGCCGTTGCAGCACAGCATATTGATCAGGGAGGATTTCCCCACGTTGCTCCGGCCTATGAACGCGAATTCCGGCAATCCCGTCGCCGGTTTCTGAGTAACCCTCGTGCTGCTGCCTGCGAATCGGGCCCCGGAGATTTTCATCATCTAACCTACTAATTACGCACAAAGATAATGAAAATTCAGAGAATTTCAGACTTTGGGATACTTGATATTGAAGGATGCGCCTCCCAGGCTGAACGACTTGCAGTAATCGATGGATGCGTTGCAACGCTCCAGGATGCTCCTGGATATGGCGAGCCCGAGCCCCGAACCGGAGGATTTCGTCGTGAAATTAGGGGTGAACAGCTTGTCAAAGTTCCCTGGATCCACTCCCGGACCGTTGTCCTCGACCACAAGGTCGTAGAAATCTGATTCGGCCGCATTCCTCAGGGATACCCTTATGAGGGCGTCAGGGACATTCTCGAGGGCCTGGACCGCATTTGTGAGAAGATTCACAACCACCCTGGTGAGCTGGGGCTTCGGGGCGAGGACCATCGCCTCCTCAGGTCCTATGTATTCGAACCTGATGTTGCCGGTCCTGTCGAACATAGTGATTTCCTCCTTCACGAGGGCGACGATGTCGATCAGCGTCATCTCCTCGCTCGGAAGCTTGGCGAGGACCGAGAATTCATTCGCGGTATCGCTCAGGATGTCGATATGGTCGAGGATGATCCTGGAGACCTCATCGAACTTCTCCTCCCAGCGTCCGTCACCCTTCGATTTCATCCTTATGAGCCTCTGGAGCTGGAGCTTCATTGGAGTGAGAGGATTCTTGATCTCGTGCGCCACCTGACGGGCCATCCCGCTCCATGCCTTGTCGCGTTCGGCCTGGGCGAGCTTGCGGGAACTGTCATACAGCTCGTCCACCATCCTGTTATATGACTCCACAAGGCTGGATATCTCGTCATTCCGGTCATAGTCGATATGGTCCGGAGCATCGAGGTTGGCCTCCTTCATCTTGCGTCCCATCTCGCTCAAAGGCTGGAAGAGCCTGTCCACGACAGCCGTGGACAGAAGCCTCGTCATGAGCAGGAGGATGAAGAACACCGTAATGATGGCGAGCGTGTGCATCACGGCGTCATTCTTGAAGTCGAAGCTGTCGTCGGAATAAGGGGAGCATATGATGGCCTGCAGTTCACCGGAATCGTTGAAGAGCGGGGCATACATGCTGTAGAAGCCGCGGCCTCCCATAACCTCCCTGTGGATGAAATATCTTCTTCTGAGACGTACGATCTGGTCGAAGGCGACCTCGTCGATGCGGCTGCCGAGCATCATCCTGTCGAAGACCTCGGGAACTGTGGAGAGCATTACGTGCCCGGAAGGGTCGTACAGCGTGATATCCGTACCCGTACTCTCGCTGACGCTCTCGAGAACCGCCTGGACATCCTTCGGGTCAACCCCGTCCGGGCCCGTCTGGACAATACGGATCTGGTTCTCCACAAGGCTTCGGACAGCATTGATCTTGTCGGACATTATGGTGCGCATATTGTCCTCGTTGCGCCTGTATACGAAGACTATGCTCACGATCATCATGGATATCAGGGTTATCGTGAGAGCCGACATCATCAGGAATACTATCCTTGACCTGTAATATCCCTTGCCACCCTTCTTCCCGGAACTCTCCACGGACATGTCGAATGCTGAAAGAAGCATATAGATGATGAGGGCGATGAAGAACACGGCTATGACGTAGTTGAAGACGTCGATGGTCGGACGTGATATTATCACGGCCTCGTCATACGACACCCTGGTCACGAAATGCGTGTATCCGTCATTCTTGAAAATGCTGTTTTCAGAAGCATATATCCTGCTGTAGAGATCGTCGTTGGCGCTTGTAGGATACGCATAGTTACCCTTGAAATACTGGAGGTTCCTGTCGTTGTACTTCGCATAGGAATAGTCCGAAGGCACGGCCACGCTCCCGGGAGCAGTGAGTCCGAGCAGGGTTGAATAGCCCTTCTCCTCCCTGTTTGACTTCGCCTCCACACCCAGAAGCATCCTGGTGAAACCTATTTCCGGGTCGAAGTATATGAACACACCTGTATAGCGTATCCTGCCCGGACCGGCGCTTGCATAGAGATATCTTGAATCCTCCGATATCTTCTCCGCATCACGGATACTTGCATTGAAAATTATTGTAGCAGCCGCATCCCTCTCGTAGTCCTTGAGCACATAGACCGCGACATTGTAGTCCTGGACGATCCTCTGGAAATAGTTCTCGATGATATAGTTGCCTATCATCTGCCCGGGATCCGGCATGAAGGTCATCTTTGAGATCAGTTCGTCCGCCGAGATGCGGCCCTCGCTCCTCTTGAGCTGGAGTTCCAGAGGGATGTCCCTGTCGATGGAAAGCCTGTTGGCCCACAGTTCAGCCCGCGCCCTTTCCTTGCCGAATCCCATCAGGGCGGTTATGACCACCATCAGCACGGCAGTGAGCATGGCGAAGACGACGCGTCCGGGATGGGATAGTTTTCTGTCTGTCACCGAACGGATGAGTATCGGGATGCACAGGATGACAAATATGAAGGAGAGGAACACCGCAAAGCTGAACAAAGAAAGCTCCTTCAGCTTGTAAAGTTCCAGGCATATGTCCGAATTGATGGTGATGCAGCGCAGTCCCCAGCAGAAATACAGCAGCAGCGCCGAAGACAGTACCAGGACCGGAATGCGCATCCTCGAAAGGGATTTCCTTGCTATGAAGATGGAGACGGACACCGTCACGATCAGCAGGTTGATGAGCAGAAGCGCCCCGAAGGAATAGAGGAACGGTCCCGAGGAGAAAAGAGAAGGCGAGAAGATGGCGACGTTGCCGTGCACTTCGCGACCCCACAGGTACACTGCGACAAGGGCGAGCAGGATGCCGGTATCGGTGAATATGAGATTCCTCAACGAAGGTCTCCCGGCCAGGAAAAGCAGGGCTCCCAGTATGAGCAGGGCCAGGGCTATCCAGACGAGGGTGACATTGGTGGAGTCAGCTCCTCCACCGACTGTTTCGCTGACGAGCCTGAACTGGGGGACGCCGTCCACGCACACCGCTTCCCCTTCGGAATATGACAGCGGGGCGACAACAAATCTTCCTGGAACGTGCAGGGCCGGATTGACCCCGTTCTGGCTTCCCCTCGCCCTGCTGTTGGATATTTCAAGCGCATAGATGACCTTGCGGCGTTCACCGGACTGGGTCACCATGCTTGAGGACTTGATCAGAAAGGACTTGAAGCCCAATGTGATGAATGAAAGGCTGTCTCCGACCGCAGAAAGGGGTGTCATTGACGACGCGCTCGGCCTGGAGATCTTCTTCACGAAGAATTCCGGACGGATGTTGTCATTCACCACCGGGAACTGGTGCACCCAGCTTTTCAGGGAATCGTTCACATACCGGTATATGACCATATCCTCCGGGATTTTCTCTTTCCCCCTGTCAACGTATTTCTCCAGGCGGCTGAAACGGGCTTCAACCTTGCGCCCGGCCAGCGAGGCCGCGCTCCTCGCCCCGGATATGGAGCGTGATGAGAGTATGGACAGGGTAAGCAGCGCCACGGAGGCTACGATAAGCAGTCCCACGGACAATTCCCATATTCCGTACTTTCTCTTCATCTGAGTTTTTGCAAATATAGACAGGTGGCTTGATTTTTGCAATTATCAAGCCTGTATGAAATCGATTTACAAGATCATTTTTCCGCTGTTCCTGCTGCTTGCAGGGCCTTTTGTCTGCTCCGCGCAGCAGAAGGATGCCAACGACGTGGTAGTCCCTATCTCGAAATACATCCTCAACGGAGACTCCGAAGCCCTGAGCGCCTGGTTCGACGACAACCTTGAAGTCGCCGTGCTTACAGACGGAGGGATTGCCTCGAAGGCCCAGGCCAAGCAGATCATCAAGACCTTTTTCAAGTCATACGGTCCCCAGAAGTTCTCGGTGACCCATACCGCCGGAAGCACCACCAAAAAATATATACTCGCCGACCTGATAGCAGGCGGCGAGTCATTCAATGTCAATCTGTTCCTGAGCCGCAAGAACGGCCTTTTCAGAATCCAGCAACTTAAAATATCAAGAAGTATCAGGTAACTATACCCTCTGGCCGTATGAACGGTCGGTGGTGTTGACCGTGATGACATCCCCCTGATTGATGAAGAGAGGGACCATGATCTTGGCACCCGTCTCGAGGGTCACTTCCTTCAGGGCGCTGGTGCTTGCGGTATTACCCTTCACTGCAGGCTCGGCATAGGTGACCTCGAGGGTTACGTATGTAGGGAGTTCGCAGGTGAGGCAGCGTTCCTCAGGACTGGTGACGAACATCATTTCCACGTGCTGTCCTTCCTTCATGAGGTCTGCATTGTCAACCACATCCTTCGGAAGACTGATCTGCTCGTAGGTCTCCTCGTGCATGAAGTTGAATCCTTCCTCGTCCCCGTAGAGGAACTGGTATGGGCGGCGCTCCACCTCGATGGTGTCAATCTTGGCACCTGCGGTGAATGTATTCTCAAGGATACGGCCGTTCTCAAGGTTGCGAAGTTTGGTCTTTACGAAAGCAGGTCCCTTTCCAGGTTTTACGTGCTGGAAATAAACGATCATACAAGGCTTTCCGTTGAAACTGAGATAAAGTCCGTTTTTAAAATCAGCTGTTGTTGCCATAAATATCTTAATTGGTTAATATTCAACACTAATCGTGCAAAATTAGTCATTTACCACAACTATTGCAAATTTTCTATGTGTTCCGCCACCCTGTCAAGCAGCCATTTCGGCGTGGATGTAGCCCCGCACACGCCAACCCGGTCGTCCCGGCGGAACCACTGCGGGTTGATGTCATTCTGGGAGCCGACGTGGTAAGTTCTGATATTCACGCTCTTGCATAAATCACAAAGGACCTTGCCGTTGGAGCTTGACTTTCCGGAAACGAAAATCACTATGTCGTGCGCGTCGGCGAACTCCACGAGTTTTTCGTGCCTTGACGCGACCTGGCTGCATATCGTGTGGTTGACGGTGAGGGCAGCCCCTCCTTCCATCGAATTTTCAAGGTATTCGCAGATGGAAGCGTATTCCACCGGACTCATCGTAGTCTGGGAGAACAGCCTGACATCCCTGTCCACAGGCAGGGTACCGTTCCCGATGCATTCCACGAGCTGTTCCAGGTTTTCAACCACCACGGCATCGTCATCCACCTGGCCCACCAGACCGAGAACCTCGGCGTGACCCACCTTTCCGAATATCACTATGGTCCCGGGACGGGAAGACAGATGGAGCTCCCGGTACGCCTCCCTTATGCTTTTCTGGATGTTCAACACCACAGGGCAGGTGCAGTCTATGAGTTTGAAACCGGCATTCGCAGCCATCTCGTATGTGGCCGGAGGCTCCCCGTGTGCCCTTATGAGCAGGGCCCTGCCGGAGGCCGAGTTTATCTGCTCGAGGTCGTCGTGGTCTATGGTTACCATCCCCTTGCTGTGGAGCCTCTCCATCTCGGATTCGTTGTGCACCACGTCCCCGAGGGAATAGAGGATGCTGTCCGGATTCCTGTCCAGATAATCTTCGGCACAGCCTATGGTCCTTATCACACCGCCGCAGAAGCCGGAACGGCCGTCTATCTCAACACTCGCAGGCATAAACTACTCAAGAATCGAGAACTTGCCCTGAATCAGGCCCTTCACCCAGGCTATCTCCTCTCCTATGGTCATTTCCGAGTTGTCGAGGAGATATGAATCAGCAGCCCTCACGAGAGGCGAAGTATCCCTGTGGGAGTCGATGAAATCCCTTTCCCTTATGTTCTTGAGGACCTCTTCAGGAGCAGGATTCTGACCTTTGGCGCGCAATTCGTCAAACCTGCGCGCGGCACGGACCTCAACGCTGGCCGTCATGAATATCTTCAGCTGCGCGTGAGGGAACACCGTGGTACCTATGTCCCTGCCGTCCATAACTATCCTTCCCGATTCGGCCATGGCGTGCAGCCTTCCGTCGACGTAGTTCCTCACGAAAGGGACGGCGGCGACAGGGCTGACGAGGGATGAGACCTCCATTGTGCGTATCTTGTTTTCCACGAGGCGGTCCCCGATACAGGTCTGCCCCTTTTCGTCAAAATGGACGTCAAGATGCACAAGTTCATCCTTGAGAAGGTCAGAAACGGTATTATCCTTGCGGACGAGATTGTTTTCGATGGCAAAAAGTGTGACGGCGCGGTAGACGGCTCCCGAGTCCAGATATATGAACCCGAGTTCCCCCGCGAGCAGCCTTGCCAGACTGCTTTTGCCGGTGGAGGAATATCCGTCGACAGCAATGATGATATCCGGTGCTTTCATATGCCCAAAGATAATCAATTTTTATTTCATATATTTGTATCATTATGAAGATTCTGGTTATTGACGACGAGCGGGCGATCAGGAACTCGCTGAAGGAGATTTTCACCGACGAAGGTTACGACGTCGATACTGCCGAGGACGGTGCGAACGGTCTCGAGGCTGTAAGGAAGGAGAAATACGATGCCATATTCTGCGACATCAAGATGCCGAATATGGACGGTACGGAGTTCCAGGACAAACTGGCGGAAGAAGGGATCGACACCCCCCTGATAATGATTTCCGGGCACGCCGACGTGAAGACCGCAGTGGAATGCATGCGCAAGAAGGCTTTCGATTTCATTGAGAAGCCGCTCGACCTTAACAGGATTCTCATAACCCTCAAGAACGCTGTGGAGAGGGCGTCGCTGATAAAGGAGAACACGATGCTCAAGAAAAAGGTCTACGGCGCCGACATGATCGGCGAATCCGAACCTATGCGGCGCATAAGGGAAATGATCGGGAAGGTGGCTCCCACTGATGCCAGGGTGCTCATCATGGGTCCCAACGGTTCCGGAAAGGAGCTCGTGGCCCGCAACCTGCACCAGCAGAGCAACCGCAGTTCGATGCCCCTCGTGGAAGTGAACTGCGCGGCCATCCCGGGAGAACTCATTGAAAGTGAACTTTTCGGGCACGAGAAGGGCTCGTTCACCTCGGCTGTGAAGCAGCACAAGGGCAAGTTCGAACAGGCGGACGGCGGCACTCTCTTTCTGGACGAGATCGGCGACATGAGCCTTGCGGCACAGGCCAAGGTCCTCCGGGTGCTGCAGGAGAAGAAACTCTCGAGGGTCGGTTCCGACAAGGATATTACAGTGGATGTCCGGGTGATCGCGGCGACCAACAAGGACCTTCCGGAAGAGATCAGGAAGGGCAATTTCAGGGAGGACCTCTATCACAGGCTTTCAGTCATAGTGATTCCGGTGCCTTCGCTGGATGAAAGGAAAGACGACATCCCTATGCTGATAGACTATTTCCTCAAGAAGCACAACGAATCGGGAAGACCGCGCAGATTCTCGAAGGAAGCTGTCGAAATGCTCAAGAGGAAGAGCTGGCCCGGAAACATCAGGGAACTGGACAACGTGGTCGACCGGCTGCTCATCCTCGGGGACGATGAGATCAGCGCCAGGAACGTCGAAGATTACGTCTGATTATTTTTCCAGACCGGCCTGAACCCTCGCCTGATGCTCTGCAAGGGCTTTTTCCACACTTACCGAACGCTTCAGGATAAATCCTGAGCCCAGATATTTGGTACGGACCTCCTCATCTTCGGCGAGCTGTTTCGGCGTACCCTGCTGGAGGATGGATCCATCATACAGCAGATATGCACGGTCGGTGATGGCAAGGGTCTCGCCCACATTGTGGTCGGTGATGATGACACCGATGTTGCGGTATTTGAGCTGCGCGATGATATACTGTATATCCTCCACGGCGATAGGGTCTACTCCCGCGAAAGGTTCATCCAGGAGGATGAATTTAGGGGCTATGCTCAGCGCGCGGGCTATCTCGCAACGTCGGCGTTCGCCTCCGGACAGCTGGATACCGAGATTCTTGCGGACCTTCTGGAGGTTGAACTCCTCGATGAGGCTCTCCAGCCTGCGCTGGCGCTCCTCCTTCGACATATCCGTCATCTCCATTATGGACATGATGTTGTCCTCGACTGTCATCTTGCGGAAGACGGAGGCATCCTGAGGAAGGTAGCCCAGACCCTTCTGGGCCCTCTTGTACATAGGGAGATCGGTGATTTCCTCATCGTCGAGGAACACTTTGCCCCCGTTCGGCTTGATCTGCCCCGTGATCATATAGAAACTGGTGGTCTTGCCCGCGCCGTTAGGGCCGAGGAATCCAACTATTTCACCCTGCTCCACTTCCATGGACACACCTTTCACCACGGTGCGCAGACCGTACTTCTTGACAAGATTTTCACAACGGAGTTTCATATAGTTCTTTATTTTTCGTTATCAGACATCAAGCTCGAGATCCTTCACGAGCTCACGTATTTCGGTATTGTTCTGCATCAGGTATTCTGCCTTGTCCTTCGCCATATAGAGGACCTCCTCCCTGTCACCCTTCTGCTGCGCGACGTTCACATCCAGTTTCACTTTTCCGGTACCGAGGGCCTTCCTCAGCTTGGTCTCCAGTTCTGAAAGGAGCTGTTCGCGGATCCAGATGCGCTGCGATTCGTTCTCCACAAGGAAATCGACCAGTTTGAGACCGTCCTCCATACCAAGCCTGAGATCGGCCTTCTCTATTGCATTGGCAAGCCTCGGGCGTGAGGCATAATCCTCTGCAAGCTTTTTCCAGGCGGCCAGAACGACGTCATCCTCAGGTACGATATCATCCGCCCTGACAGTGTTGACCGCCGCCTTCTCCGTCTCGGCTTCCATCATTGCCGACAGGGACAGACCGGATGCCGATTTCCTGGCCGCGCGCCTTGCCGGGGCCGGTGCATCGGCCGGTTTGGCCTCGGGTCCGGGCTGCTTTGACTCCGGTTGTGCCTGAAGTTCGGGCTGAGGGTCTGCCGGTCGGGCAGTCTGAACCGGTTGCGCAGGTTGTGGTGCCGGTTGGGCAGACTGAACCGGTTGCGCCGGTTGAACAGGTTGAACTGCCGCAGGTTGAGCTGCCTGCTGGGCAGGTTGCGCCGGTCTGGCGGCGGAAACAGGCGGCTGAGGCGCTGAAGTCTGCTGGGCCGCAGGAGCCTGCACAAGGAATGAAAGCCGCATAAGGGCATACTCGATATGCAGCCTCTGGTTGGCGGAGGCCCTGTAGCCGGCCTCGCAGGCTGTAGTTATTCCAAGAGCGTCATAAAGGAACCTGACCGGGCATTTTTCAGCCTGTGATCGATAGCGCAACTTCAGTGAATCAGGCAGATCCAGCAGTGAATCGAGTCCGCCGGTACGGCTTACCAGAAGGTCTCTGAGGTGTGAACTCAGCGCCATCAGGAAATGCATCGCATTGAAGCCTTTGGTCAGGATTTCGTCGAATGTGAGGAGAGCTGTCGCATAATCCCCCGCCAGAAAGGCATCCACAAGTCTGAAACTGTACTCGTAGTCAAGGACATTGAGGTTTCTTATCACCTCCTCGTAAGTTATGTTCTGCCCGCAGAAAGCGACCGTCTGGTCGAAGATCGTGAGGGCGTCGCGCATCGCTCCGTCCGCTTTCGAAGCTATGACATGGAGCGCCTCGTCCTCAACGGTAATGGACTCCTTAGCCGCTATCTCCTTCAGGTTGCGGACAATGTCCGGGATGGTTATCCTGTTGAAATCATATACCTGGCACCTGCTGAGGATGGTAGGCAGAATCTTGTGCTTTTCTGTGGTCGCCAGGATGAAAATGGCGTGTGAAGGCGGTTCCTCAAGCGTTTTCAGGAAGGCATTGAAGGCCGACTGGGAGAGCATGTGCACCTCATCGATTATGTACACTCCGTATTTCCCTACCTGAGGTGGGATCACCACCTGTTCCAACAGGGCCTTGATATCATCAACCCCGTTGTTGGAAGCGGCATCAAGCTCGTGGATGCAGTATGACCTGCCTTCCTTGAAGCTGCGGCAGCTTTCGCACTCCCCGCAAGGCTCCATATCCGCCGAAGGATTCGAACAGTTGATGGTTTTGGCGAAGATTCTGGCCATACTCGTCTTGCCCACTCCCCTCGGTCCGCAGAAAAGATATGCGTGGGCGAGCTGCCCCCGGATTATGGAATTCTTCAGCGTTCTGGCGATATTGTCCTGACCTATGAGGGTCTCGAAGGAATCCGGACGGTATTTTCGCGCTGAAACCACGTATTGTTCTGTCATATTGCCCATATCTTGAATGTCAATGAATTGTAAACGAGCTGACGGCCACCGCCGGCTGCATCGAAGCCGTAAGACCTTCCGCCGCCACTCTGAACTCTCCTCCGTATGAAGGTGTCTTGCATATTATCTCCACGCTCTCCCCTGCCTCGAGATTCATCAGAGGATGCCAGTAGACTGTCTGCCTGTAGTCCGGATAATCGCTCCCGACACCCTCGCAGGTGAACGCCAGAGGATAGGAGACGCCCTGATAGCTGACCACCCTTACGTTGTCACCGAAGGAGAAGGACGGCAGGGTTCCCTTGTAGGTTATGAAATTGACCGCACCGCTGAAGACGTTACTGCCCATGATGCAGGTGGACTGATATATGTCTATGTACTTTACGAGCAGAGGGTCATACGCAAAGACCTTCTCCAGGTCAAAGACGGGCACGCCGTCCAGCATCACGAGAGGAGGCGTCTGCGGATAATATGCATTCCTGAAGAAATCGTTCATGAAGACCTCGAGCCTGGCGTTCCCGTTCTCCCTGGAATATCTGGCCTGCGAGATGAACTCGATGAAGAGTTCCTCCATCACAGGAAAACGTGTGTAATCGTCGAGGACATAGCGGACAGGGTTCTCATGGAGAGGAAGCACGTCCATAGGAAGCAGACTGTAAAGGGTGTCGGCATCAAAGCAGCTGCATATCTGCATGGCCGTTCCGCGCAGGGCGAGCGCATCACCCAGCCGTGGGGCGAGCGCAAGCTCCGGCGGCCGCGGAGCTTCCGGATTGACAAACGGGCTTTCCGGCTCAAGGTGGCACCCGAGATTCTCAAGATGCTCCCCCACCTCCAGGAAAAGGTCCTTGTCGCCATAGATGTTATTGGTATAGAATACGGCTTCGCCGTTGCTCCCTATACGTGAGATATATACGTTCGGCTCCTGCGAAGGCACCGAAATGCAGGCTACTTCACCGCTGAGGGAAGCGAACTTGTCAGGATTCCCCACAAGCCGCGCACGGATTATCCCGCCCTCGTATTCGGCGGTGCGGGAATTAGTGAATACGGCCGGGCCCGGATCTGACAGGCTTCCTATAAAATCGCCGATACTGCCGTTGACCGGAGACGCAATCCCGTCGTCGTGGCTCACGGAAAGGCTGAACTGGACCTTTTCGTCGGAAGTGTTCGTTATCCTCAGGACGGCCGACGAAGACCTGGATGCATCCGCAGGGGTTTCTATCTTCAGCTGTCCTGAAGCCGCCGGTCTCTTCACGTCCGGATATTCATCATCGCCTAGCAGTTTCACCCCACCCTTGATCCTGGAATTGGAAAGGGTGTTGAATACGGATATGGTCTTTGCGCAGGAATAATAATCGTAGCCTTTCTCGTTGCAGCTCTGGGCCGTATACGCGATGATGATGGAATTTCCCGTAGGGAGGGATGCCTGAAGGGTGAATGTGCCTGCACCGCGGCCGTGATCGAGAGCGATCTTTCCCGTCTGCACCAGCCCGTCGGCCGAGTGGACCTCGACGTAGGCCACCCTGCTGAATTCCGAGAAACGGCCCGTGTTGACATCCACGCAGAATGCGGAGCACCACAATTTGTCCCCGGACACATAGACATCCTTGTCGGTGGCCAGATAAACCCTCTCCCTGAGATGCTCCTCCGCCGATACCTGTACCAGACAGGACAGCATCAGGAATATTATTGCAGTCAGTTTTCTCATCTTACAACTCTTCTTGCATTATTGCACTATCGGATCCTCCCAGAAATCAGGACGGTTGACTGTTCCTCCGTAATAGCGGCAGTCCACGCATTTTTCCGTGGACCACATGACCTTTGTCATGCCCGGGTCCCCGTATTCCACCGGAAGCTTCCCATTGTAATATGCCGACCTCCAGTCCTCCTCCTTGATGACCTCCTCTTCATCAGGAATGAACCTGTCGGCCTCGTAGAACTTGGTATATTCATCAAAGATGAACAGGTGCGCCTTGGAGGTACGTGCCACATTTATGTAGCCTATCACCATCTCCGTGGTATCCTGCAGGCAGCGTATGTTGCCGACCATCTCGCTCGGATTCGGTGCGAAGATACCTCCCTGATACTCCGAATTGGCCTGGACGTTGTTCCAGTACTGATACCCGTCCTCCGTAAGGGCCGCCAGAGTAACCTCGATGTAATAGGTGTCGGACAGTTTCTTGCTGTTACGCTCGATGAGATGGAATTCGAGGTCGACGAAACGGTCATCGGTCTGCTTGTCGGTGGAGAAGATCATTATCTCCTTCGACTTCATATTGGACCAGCAGGTATAGGTATTGAAGCCACGTACCGCGTCAGGCAGGCATACGCCCTTGCCGTCATTCCAGGTCTCCGTGCCCCTGACAGGAGGTGCATAGTACAGGCTTTCCCTGTAATATGCGTGATATTCCCAATATTCGTGATATGTCCAGCGGAAATATGAATTGCCGTGCGGACTGTGCATGCTCAGGGCGATGGCCATCCTGTTCCTGTCCGGTTCCGGGATATATGACAGAGAATCTATCTGGGCCGGCTTCAGAGGTTCCGCCCAGAAAGAGGCGTATTCCTTGTTGTTGTCCTTGTCAGACACGCGCAGCCTGTACCTGCAGTTGTCAGGAGCATTCTTCAGGTTCACGACGAAACGGCCTTCCTTGACGAAGGAGGAGTCCGCTTTGTAGACAGTACCGTCCTCGCTCTCCACCCAGGCGTCCGCAGTCGGGCAGTCGATATGTTCCTCACCGTATGTATTGTCCAGCGAACGCAGGTAGGATACCTTTATCTCCGTCATTTCGCCGATAAGTATATCGCCTTCTATCACCAGTTTCGCCTCGGCCGTCCTGATATCCGGGGTGAACGGATATATGCAGGAGCCCAGCATACAGGCCGCGCCCAGAAGCGTGATTATGTATCGCAGTGTTTTCATCAGAATTTAAGGTTGAGGTTGAGATAAGGGATAGGGCAGGCGAATACGGAAAGCTTGTATCCTGACACGCGGACTCCGTCGTTGGCCGTGAAGTATACGGAATAGGCGTTTTTCCTGCCTGTGACATTATACACTCCGAAAGTTACCGACATATGGGTCAGCTTCTTCAGATAATGCCCCGGTTCTATGCTCATCGCAAGGTCCATCCTGAAATAGTCCGGGATCCTGTACCCATTCCGCGAAGAGTATGCCAGACGCATTCCGCCGCCATAGTTGTAGAGACCTACAGGGATGGTGACCGGGCGTCCGGTGGAATAGTCCACGTTGACGGACACGGAGAAGCGGTGCGTGAATTTGTAGTTGGCCACAAGCTTGAAATCGTGCGGCTTGTCGTGAGGGGCGGCATACCAGTCTCCTCCGTTGATGGTGTTGACACCCCGGTTGCCCGCTTCCCTGAGCATCGAACGCGAATAGGTGTAGGAGAGCCATCCGTTGAGTTTTCCCACGCTCTTCTTGACCATGAACTCGACTCCGTATGCCTTTCCCACCGTCTCCACAAGGTCGTCGGTGAGATTCTCGTTCATAAGCAGGATTGCACCCGACTTGTAGTCAAGCATATGGTTCATCGACTTGTAGTAGCCGTCCAGGGAGAGATCCACCTTGCCGTCAGCCACGGTCCAGTATACGCCTGCAGCGGCCTGCCATCCCGTCTGAGGACGGATCTTGTCGGTGGACAGCTGCCAGGTATCCATAGGGGATATCGATGCCGTGTTGGTTATAAGGTGTATGTACTGGTTCATGCTGTTGAATCCGGCCTTCACCGAAAGATTCGGGAGGAAGGAATACTTGGCCGACAGCCTCAACTCGGGGTTCGCGTAGAATTTTGAAGGATTCATCGCCAGGAACGAAGCGCCCCTCACGCCGAGGTCGAAGTCAAGTTTGTCCGACACCCTCCAGTGGTCGCTCAGATACAGCGAAGGCTGGAGTCCTGTCTGCTGCGGCAGGACGCTGTATTTGACGAACGAATCCTCCTGCAGAGGCTTCATCACGCCGGGATTGAGCATATAGTAGACGGCATCCAGACCATATGACAGGGTGTGATGCTCGTTGAGGGTGGACTCGAACTTCAGTTTTGCGAATACCTGGTTTATGCCGTTGGCCACCGAGTATCCGGACCTTGGATTGAAGGCGTTGTCCATCTCGCAGTCGTAGCGGTCATAGCCCGTGACAAAGGTGAGATGGTGGTTGTCGCTGAAGTTGCTGCGCCACTTTATCGATGCGTTGAGATTGGAATAGCGGTATGTGGTGTCGCTCGTGAACGAGAAACGGTCAGCCGACCAGTATGCGTTCGCCTGGATGGTGTTCTTGTCATCGAAATGATGGGTGACACTCAGGTTGGCATCACCGAAGAAAGCCTTTCCTCCCGAATACGAGCTGTTTGCAGGAAGCATCCTGAGAATCCAGTTGGAATAGGTCACACGACCTCCCAGGATGAAGGTCGTCTTCTCGCTGGCAACAGGCCCCTCGAGATGGAAATGGCTGGTCAGGACTCCAATGCCGACCGAGCCGGAAAGTTTCTTCGAGTTGCCCTCGCGGCCCCTGATGTCGAGGACCGACGATATGCGTCCGCCGTACTCGGCCGGAATGGAACTCTTGTAGAGCTCCACATTGCCTATCACGTCGCTGTTGAAGGCGGACATTATCCCGAACATATGGTTAGGATTGTATATCGTACCGTCGTTGAAGAGTATGAGGTTCTGGTCAGAGGATCCGCCGCGCACGTTGAATCCGTTGGCAGCCTCACCCACGGACTTCACGCCGGGCAGGGTCAGGACCACCTTGAGCACGTCCGGCTCCCCGAATGCCACCGGGACCTTGTTTATGGTGTTTATCTGCAGTTTCTCCACCCCGATCGCAGGGTCGCGGTGACGCGACATGTTCTCCGCCGTTATTGTAGCGCCCTTAAGGGCCGTCACCTTCTCCTTCATCACCACATCCAGTCCCCCGTTGTCGTAAACCTTGACGTTGAGTTTCATCTCCTCCAGGGAGTAGCCGCTGAAATTCATTATGTTGTCGCCTATCGGCAGCAATATCCTGTAGAAACCGGCATTGTCCGTAACCGCATATGAACCGGTGCGCTCATCGAATACGGACACGCCAGTTATCGGCTCCCCGGTATTGACATCCCGGATGTATCCTGTCACATAGGCCTTCCCGCTGCGTCCCTCGCGATAATCCCCCACCTCGTAGATCTTGTTCTGGTAGGTCACAGTCATATTCTGCGCGGCAAGATAATCCCTCAACTGCGCGTCATCGCGGCGTTCCTCGTCAAAGTAGCTTGACGGGAGGGCTGTGGAGAAACTCCTGCTGTGGAGGATGTACACTCCACCGTCAAACTCCACGGCCTTGTAACCTTTCTCGGCCAGGGCGGCCAGCGCCTTGTCCAGGAACACGTCACGCTCCGCCTTCACGGAGAATGTCGACTGCTCCTCCTGCGTGCTTATGTAGTATATCTTCGGATTGATTTCGGAGCGGAGGAAATGGACAAGGGAATCCAGCCCGACCCTCTTCAACTCGAGTGTCTGTTGTGCAGATATGCTTCCCTGAATCGCGCAGATCAGCAATATTAATGACAAAAATCTCTTCATTCCTGCGTAAATTCAATCACGGCGATGCAATATTCCTCCAGTGACGGGGATGCTGTGGAAAAACGGTTGTAAAGGTATTTCTTCAGTTCCGACCGCTTGCCCGTGTACAGCTTCGCGACCTGGCTCCTGTTCTTTATCCTGCTGACCGTTCCCTGTTCATCAACGAGGTAGAAGGAAGGTTCGCAGTAGAAATAATCGTAGACGTCGTTCCTGTAGAGAGGATCGTAATATCCGATGAACGCCTGCCCGTTGACTGTCTCGAAAGAAGAGCGCAGGGATTTGTCAATCCTCTTGTAGAATTTGTATTTTCCCGAGTGGAGAAGCTCGTAGAAACCTTCAAGCACATCCGTGAAACCCTGGTAGCGCAGATTGTCGAAACGTACCCCGTCCATAGTGATGTAATCCACGTCCGATGTCTTCAATTCAAGCTGCGGGGAGGTCGGGGATGAAGACAGCAGCACCCTCTGCAGGGAAGCGTTGATATTCAGATAGACGTTCCTGTAGAGCCTGCCGTCATAAAGAATTTCCCCCTGGCGGAAAGCCGGGCTGTTCCAGAAGTAGGTGCCGTTGTACAGGATATTGTACTTGGTAGCCTCCATACCCCTGAACAACGTCGCATTTCCCCCGGCCGCCCTTTGGAATTCCTCAAGTTCGGCATACTGCTGTGCCTGAAGCTGGAAACCGGCAAGCAGCACTGCGGCTGTCAACAATAATTTTCCTTTCATAACCTAAATTCACGCCGGCCTTGTCAGCGTTTCCTTATAACAGTGAGTCCGTCACGCAGGGGAAGCATCACCACCTCCAGCGCCGGATCCGACACTACTTTGTCATTGAATGCTACCAGGGCCCTGGTCTGCGCGTCCGTGGAAGGGTTTTCCTCATATACCTTCCCGTCCCAGAGCGTGTCGTCAGCCACGATTATTCCGCCCGGACGGACCATATCCCTGACCAGCTCCAAATATAATTCATATTCCCTCTTGTTGGCATCGATGAACACAAAATCGTATTCTTTATTTCCGGATGCCGCAAAAGTGCGGAGGGTTTCGCAGGCGTCTCCCAGATGGAGGGATATCTTCCCGCTCACCCCGGCCCTGTCCCAGCAGCCCCGCATAAGATATTCCAGTTCGTCATTGATCTCCAGTGTGTCAATGTGACCGTCCCGGGGAAGTCCGAGCGCCATACAAGTGGATGAATATCCCGTGAAAGCCCCTATCTCGAGGACGTTCCTCGCCGAGGTCATCTCGACAAGCATCTTCAGGAACTGCCCCTGGACTTCTCCTGAAAGCATCCTGGGGTAGTTCGTATGGATGTTCGTCTGCTTCTTGAGCCATTCGAGGGCCTCCGGCAGAGCGGTGCTGTGCTCGCGTATGTATCTGTCCTTCCTGTCCTCCATATCAGTTCCTCCTGGTGTTGCAGAGTCCCTTTATGTCCATTGTCCTGAAACCGGCCGAGCTGTTCGGTCCCGTCCTGCCGGTGGAATAATGATAGAGCCTGTGGTCGTACGCGCCGATGAGCATCTTGTAGAAGACCGCCCCTTCCACATCCGGTTCGGGGGCGATGACTATGCTGACCACCGCCGCACGGATGCTTCTTCCGAATATCTGGTCCGCCTTCCTTGCAGAATCCAGCATACAGTGCCCCTGGAAATAGTTCTGGCGGATATCATCGTCAACTGAGGACGAAAGGTCCTCCTCGGCGAACACAAGTTCTATGTTCCTCCTTTTCAAGAGGTCCTGGTTGTAAACCGAAAGCCCTCCGTAGGCCACCCTGTCCGACTGGGAGGCATCTTCGATGAACTGCTGCACAATGTTTATGAAGGCGGGGAGGTAAAGTTTCTCCCTTTCGGAGAAGGCTCCCTCCGTGGATGAGGACACCGGGATGCTGACGATGTCGAATGCGGCATCGATCTTCTCGTAATCGCTGCCCCCTCCCTTGCGGCAATTGAGGGCAAGGACCTGAGGCGAACTCTCTTCCGCCGGTACCGGGGCGAGATAGAGGAAATAGAAACGCGGGTCATCCCCCGTCCTGAGGAACTCGCTCTCAGTGCAGAATTCGAAAGGGTTGATGTGCCAGCAGGAAGACACGGCCGCCTGAAGGACCGCCCCGAGAGCCGGATCCGAAGGCAGTACCACCCTGGTGATCCTGCTCTTGTAGTTCTCCAGACGCAATCTTCTGGTATACACCTTGCCCTGCCCCCAGCCCAACAGCGGGAGCACAGCAAGAAGCGATATCAGAAGCCACCTTTTCATTATCCTATCACAGCTCCGTTAACGAGGGTCTCCTGAGGTGTGACGAAACGCATCTTCCCGTCGGCCTGCTTCGCCATAAGGATCATTCCCTTGGATTCAATGCCTTTGATGACGCGCGGCTTGAGGTTGGCCAGAATGCAGATCTGCTTGCCGACCATTTCCTCAGGGGTGTAATATTCAGCTATTCCGGATACGATGACGCGTCTGTCAATCCCGGTGTCTATGGTAAGTTTCAGGAGCTTGTCCGTCTTTGGCACTTTCTCCGCCTCAAGGACGGTCGCCGTGCGTATATCCATCTTTTCGAAATCCTCGAAACTGCATTCTTCCTTCTGTTCCGGAACCTTTGAGGCAAGCTCCGCGGCTGCAGCGGCCTCACGTTCGGCACGGATCTTCTCAAGCCTGTCAAGCTGCGCCTGGATGGCATCGTCCTCAACCTTGGCGAAGAGGAGTTCCGCCGCTTCTATTCTGTGACCTGAAGGGAGTATGCAAGGACGTCCGAGCACCTCCCAGTCGAGAGGGGAACCGAGCATTTTGCGGAGCTTCGCGGCCGAGAACGGTGTGAACGGCTCGAAGGCTATGCCCAGGTCCGCACAGATCTGAAGGGATATGTTGAGGATGGTCCCGCAACGGTCCATATCCGTCTTGGCGACCTTCCACGGCTCCGTGTCCGAGATATATTTGTTTCCGATACGGGCTATTCCCATAGCATCCTTGAGAGCCTCCCTGAACTTGTAGTTCTCGATATTGGCCTCCATTGAAGCCTTGAGAGCCGGAATCTCGGCAAGCACTTCCTTGTCTATGTCAAGCAGCGAGCCGCAGGCAGGGACACAACCACCGAAATACTTGTGGGTGAGGACAACCGCCCTGTTGACGAAATTGCCGAAAACCGCCACGAGTTCGGAGTTGTTCCTGGTCTGGAAGTCCTTCCAGCTGAAGTCGTTGTCCTTTGTTTCCGGAGCATTGGCAGTGAGCACGTAGCGAAGCACGTCCTCCTTGCCGGGGAAATCCTTCAGGTACTCGTGCGCCCACACGGCCCATCCGCGGGAAGTGGAGATCTTCTCCCCCTCCAGATTGAGGAATTCGTTGGCCGGCACGTTTTCAGGAAGGATGTATCCGTCACCGTATGCCTTCAGCATGGACGGGAACACAATGCAGTGGAAGACGATGTTGTCCTTGCCGATGAAATGGACAAGCTTGGTATCCTCGCTCTTCCACCATTTCTCCCAGTCGTCAGGGAGAAGTTCACGGGTGTTCGAAATATATCCGATAGGTGCATCGAACCATACATAGAGCACCTTGCCGTCGGCCCCTTCCACCGGAACGGGCACGCCCCAGTCCAGGTCACGCGTGACCGCCCTCGGCTGAAGTCCTCCGTCCAGCCAGCTCTTGACCTGTCCGTAGACATTGGACCTCCACTCCTTGTGGCCCTCAAGTATCCATTCGCGCAGCCACTGCTCGTAATTGTCGAGAGGCAGATACCAGTGCGTGGTCTTCTTCTTTATCGGAGGAACGCCGCTCAGCTTGCTCTTGGGGTCGATGAGTTCCTCGGGACTGAGCGTGCTTCCGCACTTTTCGCACTGGTCGCCGTATGCTCCCGGATTCCCGCATTTGGGGCAGGTGCCTACAATATAACGGTCCGCGAGGAAG